>JAEEOC010000120.1 GCA_016284035.1 Dehalococcoidales bacterium | reverse complement strand
CTCGTATCGCCGATGAACAGGTCTTCTTCCGTGACGCACATTGAAGCCAATATGAGCCGGTTCACATCCTTTTCGAAATCTGTTATCTCTGTTTTGGGCTGAGGTTCATAGACATCAAAGACAATCAGTTTTCCGCCGGGGTTCAGCACGCGGGATATCTCTTTGTATGTCTGATTCTTATCTGATCCGTGGCAGATGGTCTCGACTCCGAATACGAGATCGAATGTTCCTTCTTCGAATCCTGCAAGATCGTTGTAGTCGCCTTCTATGAGCGTGACATTGGACGGGACTCGTGTTTTCAGGAAGTTCCTGTCTGGCAGGTCCAGTGCAGTGAATTTGATGTCAGGAAACTGTTTTGCAAGCAGTTTGGTGTTCGCAGCTTTGCCTGCGCCTACTTCCAGTACTCTTCGTGTATCAGGACCGAACTGTTCACCGACGTATTGTGCCTGCTTCTTGAAATCTCTTACGTGAAATTCGCCGTCATCTGACAGCCCCATGTGGATATTATGGGTTCCTCCGCAATGTGCAAGATCATAGTAGAAGTCGCATGCCTTGTAGTAGGTTGCGATATCCTGATTTCCCTTTCCTCGTGACGATATTGCATCGATGTCGTAGTATCGTCCGATGACTTCCAGCCTTCGGGCGATCTCAGCGTAGCGTTCTTCTCGTGTCGAGTATCCTGACATATCTGCCTTTATAAAAACGGCCGGACATTTACAAATGTTCGGCCGTCAGTGATCATGATTTATCCTATTCCCACTCGATGGTAGCGATAGGTTTCGGTGAGAGATCGTATAGGACTCGGTTCACGCCTTTGACTTCGTGGATGATCCTGTCAGTGATCTTCTGCAACAAGTCGAACGGGATGTTCTCTACTGTAGCGGTCATGGCATCCTTGGTATTCACGGCACGGATGATGACCGGCCAGTCCCATAATCGCTTTCCGTCTTTGACGCCGGTGGATTTGTAGTCTGGGACGATGGTGAAATACTGCCATACTTTACCGTTGAGTCCGGCCTTTTCGAATTCTTCTCGGAGGATGGCATCGGATTCGCGGACGGCTTCCAGTCTGTCACGGGTGATGGCGCCGGTGCAGCGTACGCCGAGACCGGGGCCGGGGAACGGCTGTCGTTCGACCATCGATGTCGGCAGACCGAGTGCACGGCCGACTTCCCGTACTTCATCTTTGAAGAGGAGCTTTACAGGTTCGACCAGTTCAAAGTTGAGATCAGCGGGAAGACCGCCGACATTGTGATGGGCCTTTACGCCGTCACTCTCGAGGATATCGGGGTAGATGGTGCCCTGACCGAGGAATTTGATATCGTCCAGTTTCCTGGCTTCTTCTTCGAATACTTTGATGAACTCAGCGCCGATGATCTTTCGTTTCTGTTCGGGATCGGAGACGCCGGCTAGTTTATCGAGGAAGCGGTCGACGGCATCTACGTAGACGAGATTGCCTTTGAGCTGATTTCTGAATACTTCGACGACCTGTTCAGGTTCGCCTTTGCGGAGGAGACCATGATTGACATGGACGCATGTCAGCTGATTTCCGACTGCTTTGATGAGTAGTGCGGCCACTACGGAGGAATCTACGCCGCCTGAAAGGGCCAGAAGTACTTTTTTATCTCCGATCTGCTGTCGCAGTTTTACGATCTGTTCGTCGATGAATGCGTTTGCGAGTTCGGGAGTGGTGATTCGTTTCATATCTGCGGGTCTGACATTGTCGTTCATGATGGTTCTCCAAGTTTCAGAAAGATGCGATTATTATACATTCAACTTTCGATTATCTTAAAGTTGGATGTAAATCTATACATCGAAGATATCGTTGTGTTTTCCTGTACGGGAAGCAATCAGTATCAAGGATTCTTTATCAGCTTTATAGATCAGGAGCCAATCCGGTTGGATATGACATTCTCTGAATCCGATGTATTCCCCGACGAGTGCATGATCATGGTGCTTTTCTGCTAAGGTCTTCTCTGCAAGAAGGGTTTTGATCACTTCCTGCAACAGTTTCATATCAAGACCACGTTTCTTACAACGCTTATAGTCTTTTCTGAAAGCATTGGTAGTCTGCAGCTTCATCATTCCGCATCAAGTTCCCTGAATAAATCTTCCACAGAATCGTATGTCTTTGTTTTCTTCTTTCCAGTTGAGATATCCCTTGCTTCCTGCAAAGCAGCTTCAGTCTCTTTATTGAAGCGTGGCAGTTTTACTTCGAAAGGCAATCCGCCAACCAACAAAGACTGCGAGATGAACATGTTGACTGCCTGCGGCAGTGTCATTCCCAAAGCACGATAGAGTGTTTCGGCATCATTCTTTTTTTGTTCTTCTATCCTCATGTTGAAGTTTGCTGTCTTAGTTGTCATTTCAGATTACCTCCTGTGAAGATATTATTACTCAAATGTATAACAATCGCAAGAAAAAGTGTTACATTTAGTTTTTTATTACGTCGGTCATTTTTTATCCTGTCATATCAGCAATGCCATCAAAAGAGTATAATTCTAATTGCTATGAAACTTGATTCTGCAAAGGTTAAAAAGTCTTTTGAAGCAGGTGGGGTAGTCGTTTTTCCGACTGATACCGTCTATGGTATCGGCTGCGTCTACGACGATGAAGATGCAGTGAAGAAAATATTCGTGATCAAACAGCGTGACAGCAACAAACCGCTTCCGCTGCTCCTTTCATCCAAAGAACAGCTCCCGCTCGTTACGGATGATAAGAATATATATGCAGATGCACTGACAGACGCATTCTGGCCGGGCGCTCTTACTCTGGTCGTCAAAAAGTCTAAGAATGTTTCCGATGTCATTACCTGCGGCACTGCGACCATTGCGGTCCGGTGCCCGAATAATGATGGACTGAGAGATCTCATTGGACGGCTTGGAAAGCCCATCATCGGCACCAGCGCCAATATCAGCGGAGAACCGAGCATAACGAAGTATGCGGAAGCCAAGAGAGTCTTTGCGGATTCAGTCGACTGCGTGGTCGAGGGGAGATGTACTGATAACGTGCCTTCGACCATTGTCGATGTGACCGGCAAGGTCCCTAAGATACTGCGTGAAGGTCCTATCACTGCTGATCAGGTAAAGGAAGTCATTTCCAGAATAAAAGATAAGAAAGCGAGCACAAAGATGAAGATTGCCATCGGTACCGATCACCGCGGGTTCGGTCTTAAAGAAGAACTTGTTAAGTACCTGAAGGAAACGGGATACGAAGTCCTCGACTGCGGTCCTGCCGAAGGAGTCACTGTCGATTATCCTGTCTCTGTTGAGAAGGTCGCCAAAGCGGTCCAGTCAGGAAAAGTCGATCGCGGCATCCTCATCTGCGGCACTGGCCTCGGTGTCAGCATCGCCGCTAATAAATTCAAAGGTATCCGTGCCGCTCTCTGCAACAGTGAATTCATGGCTGAACGATGCCGACTGCACAACAATGCCAATATCCTCTGTCTCGGTGCTGAATATGATGTCGATCAGAAAGCCATCGTAAAGATCTTCCTGACCCAGGAATATGAGGGCGGACGCCATCAGAAGCGACTCGACATGATCGCTTCTTTCGAATCCTGATCAAAGGAGCACTGTCATGAAGAATCCTGAAAAGCGATATGCCAAAGAACTGGCGTCCATGATAAAGTATCCGACCATTGCCGGTGTTTCCGGCAGTGACCGTGTATTCCATCGTTTCCGCAAGAAGATGACTTCATTTTTTCCGCACATACTCGAGAAGTGCGATATATTGGATTTCGACGGTTCTTTCCTCATCAAACTCAAAGGTTCGAAGAATACCAATCTCCCCAGTCTCATCATGAGCCATCACGATGTCGTGGAGGCATACGGAGATTGGAAATATCCGCCGTTCTCGGGCACCATTGCCGACGGACGGGTCTGGGGCAGGGGCGCCATCGATAACAAAGCTATGTTCTGGGGCATGATGAGGGCGGTGGATGACTTCATCGCTGAAGGTCATGTACCGGAGTCCGATCTCTATATCGTGACTACCTGTGATGAGGAGATCGCCGGGAGCGGCGCCAAGCTCATCGCAAAGTACCTTAATGATTCCGGCATCAAACTGAGATTGGTCCTGGATGAAGGCGGCATGATCGTTACTGATGTAATGCCTGGTCTTACCGGACACTATGCCATGCTGGGAGTCACTGAGAAACGCATCTGTGATGTCCGATTTACGGCCCGCGGCGCAGGCGGACATGCCAGTGTGCCTTCTAAAAACACACCGCTTGCCAGACTGGCGTCCTTTGTGAGCGAAGTCGAAGCTAATGATATCTATTACATGTAGCTGTCAGATACCGAAAAGGAGATGCTGAGGAGGATGGCTCCCAACATGTCCAAAGATATCCGGGACATCTTTGCCGATCCGGATAAGAACGAGAAGAATGTGATTGAGATCCTGAGAGACCGCAATCCTTCTTTCATTGCCATGGCCAAGACCACGGTAGCTTTCACCATGGCGCACGGTTCCAACGCTTCCAATGTCATTCCCACAGAAGCTTATGTCATTGCCAACATGCGTCTTTCCAAGCATGCCACTAAGGAAGAGAACATCAAAAAGATCGCAGACGTGGCGAAAAAGTACGATATCGATGCGGAAGTGGTGAAAGACGTCCTGGATGTACCGGTCACGGATTACCGCAGCAAAGAATACCTTTTTGTCGAGGACGTCGTCAGGAAGATCTTCCCGAGTGTCATTCCGGTCCCCGTAGTCATGAACGGTGGAACGGATGCGCATAATTTCTGTAAGATATGTAAGAACGTGGTCAGATTCACTCCTGTCATCGTCACTCCTGAACAGGAGAAGACCGAGCACGGTATCGATGAATACATCGAGATCGCTGCTCTGCCGAAGATACATGACTTTATCACCGAGATGTTATATCATCTTTGATTCATTGATCATTAGCTTGGAGTAGGGCTTATGGAAAAGATAATCATATTCGATACGACACTGAGAGACGGCGAACAGGCCGTCGGCGGTTCTTTGAACGTCAAAGAGAAACTGGAGATCGCACGAGCTCTTGTCTCCCTCGGCGTGAACGTCATCGAAGCCGGTTTCCCTATCACTTCCAAAGGTGATTTTGAAGCCGTGAAAGCGATTGGTGAAGGTATCAAAGACGCAACTGTCTGCGGTCTGGCAAGAGCTGCCGAAAAGGACGTTGACAGAGCCTGGGAAGCACTCAAATGTGCCCATGATCCGCGTATCCATGTCTTTGTCCCTGCTTCAGATATCCAGATGCATTATCAGATGAACAAGACTCCCGAAGAAGTGCTGGAAGTCGCTAAAGCGGCGGTAGGACATGCGAAGAAGTTCATTTCCGATATCGAATTCTCGCCTATGGACGCTACCCGTGCCGATAAACAGTTTCTGTACAGACTGATCGAAGCTGTCATCGAGGCCGGTGCCACGACCATCAATATTCCTGATACGGTCGGCTATGCCGTTCCGACTGAGTTCGCTGAGCTCATCGGCGATATCAGAAAGTATGTGCCCAATATCGACAAGGCCGTCATAAGTGTCCACTGTCATAACGACCTCGGCATGGGCGTCGCCAATTCACTGGCGGCACTGCGTGGCGGAGCCAGACAGATCGAATGTACCGTGAACGGTATCGGCGAACGTGCCGGCAACGCATCTTTGGAAGAGATCGTCATGGCTCTCAAAGTCAGGAAAGATAAGTTTGCCGAGTTTGAGACCACCATCAACACCGAACAGATCTATCCGGTATCCAGACTTGTCAGCGAGCTGACCGGTTTTGCTATCCCCAGCAATAAAGCTATCGTCGGTGCCAATGCATTCAGCCATCAGTCCGGTATCCATCAGGACGGCGTGATCAAGATGCCTGCCACTTTTGAAGTCATCGATCCTAAGGATGTGGGTATCCCTTCATCCAATCTGGTGATGGGAAAACTATCGGGCCGACATGCCTTCAAAGAGCGCTTGTCTGAATTGGGCTATTCCTTAAGTGAGACCGATTTCGAGAGCGTCTTCACTGCCTTCAAGGCTATCGCAGACCGTAAGAAGGAAGTCGAAGACCGTGACATCGAATCATTGATCGCTGAATATCAGCGTAACCTCAATAACGAATATAAGCTCGAGAGGATCCAGGTCAGCTGCGGCGACCGCGGTATTCCGACGGCATCTATCGTCCTTACATACCCTGACGGGACTTCCCATGCTGAAGCTACCATCGGTGAAGGTCCTATCGATGCTGTCTATAAAGCTATCAACAAGCTCGTTGATGTCCCCAATACGCTGACGGAATTCTCAGTGAATTCACTCACACATGGTATCGATGCTATGGGTTCGGTCCTCATCAGGATCGAATCTGACGGTATCGTCTTTACCGGCCGCGGTGCAGATGTGGACATCATCGTGGCTTCTGCCAAGGCTTATCTCAATGCTTTGAACCGTCTGGTGGCCAGCAGGAAGACCATCGACGAAGAAAGATAGGTGTCGCAATGAGCGAGATAAAGAGTGCTTTTGAAATAGCGATGGAGCGCATCAACAAGATGTCTGATGCGACCGATTCCGATAAACTCAAGTGGAAATTCGTGCCCGAGGGCAAGGACCTTGCCATGAAGTATCTTAAGGGCGAAGCTTCTCTTGAGGAAGGTCTTGCAGGACGTTCCGGCGAGGAAGCCGCATTCGTCAAAGAAGGCATTGTCGAAGTGCTTGCTGACCAGATAATCCTTCCCAATAACGATAAGATCTCCCCGCAGTTCACCAAAGCTCTGGACGGTATCGTCTCTATCAAGGACGAAAAGGCTATGGCTCAGCAGATCGCCGACGCCATCAATCAGCTGATGGATCATTTCGTCACACAGGGTGCCGAGCAGAGAAAACAGGCTGCCGATATGCTCAAGGAATCATTTGCCGGCAAGCTCAAGGCGGCTGCCACGCAGAAAAGACTGGCAATCGACACTTCTGCTCTCAATGTGGAAGCTCTCCCCCAGTATCAGGAAGAGTATTCGAAGGTCGTCCAGCAGATCAATGAACAGTACCAGCTCCAGCTCAACGAACTGAAACATTACCTTTCGGAAATCAAATAACGTCATGAACGAAGATCCCAGGCTGGAACAGGCCGCCAGGAACACTCATATCCTCCGGTATCCTTATCAGACACTGGATACTTTCGGCGTGACCAATATTGAGTATTATATCCTGACTCATCCTGTCTATGAGGAACCTGGGGACTTCCGTGAGATAGTCATCAGGACCGGGAAAGTCATCGCGTCAAAACCTCAGATCATTACACCCTACTATATGGCAAAAGCTGAGGGATTCAGTCAGGAAGCCGTCAGATATTTCTCATCTGTGGGGCAGGTGATGCCGGGTCTCCTCTATACCTATAAGAACGAGCCCGGAGAACTCCACATCGTCGAGGGCCCTCTGTCCCAGGTCGCAGCCAGGATCTCCAAACAACTTGATGACGAATCGAAGAATCTGGGAGCCATCATCTCAGGTGATGATGAGCTTTGGGACGTTTCCTTGATGCGTTTTATCATGACATATACCCGTGATTCGCTTCCCAATAATTTCCAGGATCTGCAGTCCAGACATCTCATCGATCTGGACGGACGTGGCGTGCCTAGAGCTGCCCGTATCGAGATCGAACGCATGTTCGAAGAGACTCAGGACGGGCGTATGGATCCCGATGATCTCAAAAAGGAACTGGATAACTGGGATCTCTTCGAGGAATACGAACCCCGTTTTTATGATCTTTTTAGAAAACACTGAATCAGCGGATTCCCTTGCAATTGATAATCAATATCTTTAGAATATCTCCCCGTGAGCACGAACTATTATAAAGCTACCTATATTCTTTCTCTGTTTATTTACGGCACCATCGGACTGGTGCTCCGTTATATAAGCCTGCCTGTTGAATTCGTCGTGATATGCCGCGGTATCCTTGGTTCTCTGACGATGGTCATCATAACCAAGCTTACCGGTAAGAAACTGGACTTCAAACCGTTTAAGAAAGTCGGCAAGTGGTTCGTCCTTTCCGGTATCTGTCTCGGATTCAACTGGATCACATTGTTTGCCGCTTATAAGGTCACGACTGTCGCCATTGCCAGCCTCTGCAACTATATGGCGCCGATAATCGTGATATTCCTCGCGGCACTTCTGTTTAAAGACAAACTCAAGCCTATCAGCATCGTCTGTATCTTCGTGGCTTTCATCGGCATTGCCCTGGTTTCCGGTGTGACTCTTGACGGTATCGCCGGAGTTAACCTTAAGGGCGTGGCCCTCGGTTTCATGGCGGCTGCCGGTTTCACCGGTATGGTCCTCTGCAATAAAAAAGGCGGCGATGTCCCGGTCTATGAAAAAGCTATCATCCAGCTCATTTCAGCCTCTTTAACGGCTTTGCCGTACTTTCTCATCAACAACTGGGGAGAACCCCTTAATTTTGACCTACAGTCCGTCCTGTTGATACTCCTGTTGGGCGTCGTTCATTCGGGTATCGCTTATACTTTCTACTTCGGTGCCATCACGAAGATCGATGTACAGTCTTTTGCGCTTTTGGGCTATACAGAACCGATCGTTTCTGTTTTGGTATCCGTCATCATCCTGCATGAGTCTATGACATTACTTGGTGTCATCGGTGCGGTGATGGTGCTGGGAGCAGCCATCGTGAATGAAATGGCTCAGGTCAAGAAAGTTCCCCAGGGCTGATTTCGTCCTTATCCAAAGAAATGAAAAAGCCTCTTCAGCAGATGAAGAGGCTTTGTTGTATCTGTTTGTTATCTTCTTAGATGAACTTGAAGCCGAAGATACCGATGGCGATCACCAGTGTTGCCGCACAGGTCATGATGATATAGGGGACGATGGAGCAGTCGACCTTGGATTCTTCGCTGGGGGTCCCGGTCCACATCACACGGATGAATTTCAGATAGTAGACAGCGGAGATGACGCTGTTCACGACACCGATGATGATCAGAGGAATATTGCCGACGACTGAGAAGACGCCGAACTTACCGATGAAGCCTCCGGTGACGGGCAGACCCATTAAGGACAGCAGACCGATGGTGATGATGACAGCGATGAACGGTGAGCGCTTTGCTACACCGCGGTAATCTTCGATGTTATCGCTCTTGATGGCATCAGAGAATGTGAAGACACCGGAGAAGGCTGCGATCTCAGCCAGGGCAAAGGCCAGGGCGAAGATGAAGAGTGCAGTGAAGATGGAGTAAGCGCCGGAACCTTCGGTGAGGAGGATGGCGATGATGCCGAGGAGCATGTAACCGCTCTGTGCGATACCGGAGAAAGCCAGCATCTTCTTCACGCTGGACTGGGCGATGGCGCCAAGATTGCCGATGAACATGCTGAGTACACTGATCACTGCGAGCGCCAAAGTCAGTTTGCCTGAGATTGACGGAGCGTATGCAAAGACAGAATACATGAGCCTGAAGAGTATTCCCATGCCTGCCAGTTTGGATGCGGTGGACAGGTAGAGAGTGACGGAAGTAGGAGATCCTTCATAGACATCGGGTGCCCACATATGGAAGGGGACGCCTGCGATCTTGAAGCTGAAGCCGGCTACGATCAGGACCAATGCGAAGATGAGACCGGCTTCGGATGATCCGCCCGTAGCGAGAACATATCCGATCGAGTTGAATGTCGTTTCGCCGGTAAAACCATACAGGAGCACCAGACCGAACAGGAGCACTGCGGAATTGATGCCGCCGAGGAGTATGTATTTGAGTGCCGCTTCGCTGGACCGCTGATCCTTCATGAGGGCCGTGAGACCGTAGAAGGATAGTGCCATGAGTTCCAGTGAGACGAAGAGCGAGATGATGTTGAAGGATGAGACGAGGAGTGTCATGCCTAAAAGTGCCAGGTGGATAAGCACCAGGTATTCGGCATGGAACTTCTCAAAGTTTTTAGCATAATCATAGCTGCCGAGGACGACGAAGAGTGCGATGCCGGCAAAGAGGAGCCTGAAGTAGAATGTCGCGGTGTCGGCAGAGAGCATATAGGATGCATATGTGATACCGGAGTCGCTGTACTGCTGGAGACAGACGAAATCAAGAACGGCAGATCCGATGATGCCGACGGCGCTGATGGCTGTGAGGACACTGCGCTTCTTGATGAACAGGCTGGAGAGCAGGATCACTATAGCCGAGAGAGCGATACAGATCTCTGGCCACATGAATTGGATTAATGATTCATAAATACTTTCCATATCGTATGTACCTCTCTTACAGCATGGCTAATACAGCCGCTACTCCGCCTTTGATCATTCCTGTCAGTACGCTCGGATAGAGACCGATGGCGAAGATCAGGATTATGAATACGATACAGTAAGCCATCTCCAGTTTATTGGCGTCCTGTACTTCGTTATAGATATCGAGTTTGGGACCGAAGAACACTCTCTGGATGGTCCAGAGCATATAGCCTGCGCCGATCAGGAGGCCGAGCAGAGCAACGAGTACGATCGGTTCGGTACCGGCTACTGCAGTAGTGGAGTAGGTACCGGTCATGATCGAGAACTCGGATACGAAGCCGCTGGTAGTGGGAAGACCGATGGCACCGAGGGATGCGATGATGAAGAGTGTCGCGATCTTCGGTGTCTGCTGAGCAAGACCGCCCAGTTTGCCGATGTTTCTTTCATGGGTGTTATGCATCACGAGACCGGCTACTGCGAACAGAAGACCGGTGGTAAGACCATGGCTGACCATCTGCATGGTGGCGCCGGTCATGCCGATCTCACCCAGTGAGAAGATGCCGAGCAGGACGAATCCCATATGGCTCACACTGGAATAGGCGATGAGACGTTTGATATCGGTCTGACGCAGCGTGATGGCACCGCCGTAGATGATGCCGATGACTGCCAGGATCTCAAAGATGAGTGCATACTGCTGCGCCACATCCGGCATGAATGAGACGCACAGTCGCATGATGCCGTAACCGCCCATCTTGATGAGGGCACCGGCCAGCATGACGCTGGCGGCGGTAGGCGCGTCGGTATGGGCATCAGGAAGCCAGGTGTGGAACGGGACTACCGGCAGTTTGACGCAGAATCCGAAGATCAGTACGAAGAACAGGATCTGCGGTGCGATGGCCAGTCCGTTGAGACCGTATTTGGCAATGACCGTCATATCGAGCGTGGCGGTATTGATGAAGATCATGACGATGCCGGCAAGCATGAAGGCACTGCCGAACAAAGTGTATAGGACATATTTGAGAGCTGAATATTCTTTTCTGCCGCTTCCCCAGATTGAGATGAGGAAGTACATGGGGATGACTTCGATCTCCCAGAAGAGGAAGAAGAGTACCAGATCAAGAGCGCAGAAGACGCCCAGGATGCTGCCTTCCAGCAAGAGGAGCCAGAGGAAGAATTCACGGGTGCGCAGGTGTTCTTTCCATGAGATGAGGACCGCAACGAAGCCCAAGAAGGAAGTCAGGAGGACCATCGGCATGCTGAGACCGTCGACGCCGAGGTGATAGTGGGCATTCATGAACGGGATCCATTCATGGACACATTCGAACTGGAATGTATTTGCTGCAGACCTGTCGAACATCACGAAAGCTGCGATCGCGAGACCGAGGGTGCAGACCGTGAAGAACAGGGCAAAGTACTTATAGGTGGAATCCTTGAACTTGGGCAGGAGTGCCAGGATCACAGCACCGATGATAGGGATAAAAATAATCAGTGATAATATGCTCATCTTATTTCACCACCATCATGACGAGTGCGATAGCAATGATGCTCAGGACCGTGATGAGTCCGTAGAAGGAGACCTGCCCGTGCTGTCCCTTCCTGAGCATACTGCCGAGACCCGAAGAGATCTTTCCGACGCCATTGACGGCGCCGTCGACTATATGCGAATCAACGAAAGCAAAACCGCGGAACGTACCGTTCAGGAGGGCATCGTTGTTGATCCTGTCCTGAATGAGTTCATCCATGTAGTATTTGCGGAATAACAGATTATAGAGCCAGGGTACTTTGGCTGCGATCTTGTCTTCAAGAATCCAGCGGAACTTGTAGATCGCGAAGGCAACGAAGATACCGATACCTGCGGCGAGCAATGAGCCCCAGGCCAGAGGATGAGCCAGTGCTCCGAAGAGACCGGCCAGGAATGACTGGGATTCGGCGTTGCCGATGAAACCGCTGAACCAGTTATTGCAGTTGACCCAGCCGACGAAGACGGCCAGTAATGCCAGACAGATCAGCGGGAAGATCATGACGGCAGGAGATTCATGGAGATGCTTGTCGCCGTGATACTTTCCGAAGAACACCTTGAAGATGACTCGGAACATATAGAACGCGGTGAGACCGGCGGTGATCAGTAGGATCACGAACAATACCGGCTGACCGTCCAATGCGGAACCGAGGATGCCTTCCTTACTGAAGAAACCGGCCAGAGGCCAGATGCCGGCAAGGCTCAGGGAACCGATGAGGAAGGTCCAGTAAGTCTTAGGCATAGCTTTCTTCATACCGCCCATCTGTCGCATGTCGAAGCTGTCGACAGCATGGCTGAGTGAACCTGCTCCCATGAAGAGAAGGGCCTTGAAGAAGGCATGGGTGAAGAGGTGGAACATACCTACAGCAACGCCGCCGAAAGCGAGACCTACGAACATGTAGCCCAGCTGGCTGATGGTGGAGTAGGCCAGGACCTTCTTTACGTCCTGCATGACGAGGGCGATGGTGGCTGCGAAGATCGCCGTGAAGCCGCCGACCCAGGCAACTACGGTAAGTGTGGTGGGTACTGCTTCAAACAGCGGATAGGTACGTGCGACCAGGAATACACCGGCTGCTACCATCGTGGCGGCATGGATGAGGGCACTGACGGGTGTCGGGCCTTCCATGGCGTCGGGGAGCCAGATATGGAGAGGGAACTGAGCCGACTTGCCCATGGCGCCCAGGAAGAGTCCCAGACAGGCCCAGGTAAGGACGGTTGCCCCGATTGCTCCGGCTCCGGCCAGAGTGATGAGAGCTTCGATATTGAATGTGCCGGTGGCATTGAAGAGCATGATGAGTGCGGCCAGGATGCCGAGATCGCCGATCCTGGTGATGAGGAAGGCTTTCTTGGCGGCCGAAGCGGCTGACGGCTTGTAGAACCAGAAGCCGATCAGGAGATATGAACATAAACCGACGAGCTCCCAGCACATGAAGAGGACGAGGAGACTGTCGGAAAGGACCAGACCCAGCATGGAGAAGGTGAAGAGAGCGATGAAGCTGTAGTATCTGCGGTATGCGGGATCGCCCTTCATATAGCCCATGGAGAAGATCTGTACCATGAGACTGATGAAATTTACTACGAGTAGCATGATGGTGGAGAGGGGCGAGAGTTCTAATGCAAAGGAGACATCCAGTGCGCCGATCTCGAGCCACTGCACCGATGAGGTCGCGACATTTCCGTGCTGCATTACGGAAATGAGTGCCCAGACTGATAACGCAAGTGATGCGATGGTCGCAACGATGACATAGGGTGATGAGGGTGAATCCTTCTTGATCCATCCGATGATCCATGTCAGGGCGAATGCCGCAAAGGGCAGAAGCCAGATAGTCCAAATCAAATATTCAGGTATTGTCATCATCTTGCATTTACCACTTCAGTAGATTGATATTGTCAGTATCGATTTCTTTAAAGTTGCGGAAGATCGCGATCACGATGGCAAGACCGATCGTGACTTCGGCTGCAGCTACCACGATGCTGAGGATCGTGAAGACCTGTCCGCTGATCATGTCGAAAAGATGGAACTTAGTGAATGCTACCAAAG
>JAEEOC010000119.1 GCA_016284035.1 Dehalococcoidales bacterium | reverse complement strand
GTCTTCAAGGACTATCTCAAAAAAGACCATATCATCATCTCCGCCACCAAAGGTCTCGAGCACGGAACCAATCTCCGCATGTCCCAGGTCATCGCTGAATGCCTGGGAAAAGAATATGAGAACAACATCTGCGCACTCTCAGGTCCCAATCTGGCCTATGAGATCGCAAGCGGACTTCCCGCCGCCGCAGTGATCGCCTGCCCTGACATCGAGAACGCCAAGAAGGCACAGTTATGTCTCAACTGCGAAAACTTCGCAGCCTATACCAATCAGGACATCATCGGTGTGGAACTGGCCGGTTCCTTCAAGAACATCATCGCTATCGGTGCCGGTATCATCGACGGCATGGGTTACGGCGACAACACTAAATCCGCTTTCATTACCCGAGCACTGACCGAAATGTCAGCTTTCGGCATCAATTTCGGAGCCAACCCGCTCACATTCATGGGGCTGGCCGGCCTCGGCGATACCATCGCGACCTGTTCATCCCCGCTCTCCCGCAACCATTATGTCGGTGAAGAGTTGGCTAAAGGACGCACAGTGGAAGACATCCTGGCAGGCATGAGTGCCGTCAGCGAAGGTGTTTCAACCATTCCGGTCGTCATGGATCAGGCCAAGAAACTCAACATCGAGATGCCCATCACTTCTGATCTCTATAAGATCGTCTGCGAAGGCAAAGATGCCAGGGAGATCATGTCGAATATCCTCGGTACTTCCCCCAGACATGAATTATCCGGCCGAAAATGGCAGCTGAGAGCACTCAGCAAGGCCATCAAGAGAAAGCTATGAAGAAACGAATCTTCCTCATCCTGAGCATCCTTACCGCATTCGCAATGCTTTTCAGCGTCGGATGTACGAGGACATTCTCTGGATACGATGTATATCAGCAGCACGCCGGTGAAGGCATCTATGATTTCGAATATCCCAATCATTACAGTGTGACGCTGGTGGAATTATATGAAGAACAGCATTACAGCTGTCTGCACGTATACAGTCTGATGGACCGCGTTGAAAAGACCCAGTCCCACTGGGAAGTCGAAGTCTCCAAAGACAAGTACATCAATGCATCCGATATCTATGCCCAGATCAAGCTTCATGCATCATCTCTCCCCAACCTCAAATATGAACATGACAAGCTCATTAAGATCGGGGAATATGACGCAACCGTGATCACTTATACTTACAGACTACAGCGTACCGATTACCAGAAGAACATCGTAGGACTGAAAGACTACGACATGAAGACTCAAGTCGCCTATTTCCAAAGAGACGGAAAATTCTGGAAATTCACTGAAGACTTTTGTCCTGAAACCAATCCAGATGACGTCATCTGGTACCAGCACTTCCTGGATACCATCAAGATCTACTAACTGCCACTGTGTTTATTGTTATTATCAAAAATATATAGTACCAACCTAAAATGACAAGTGCTGATAGATACGAATCAATTGAAGAGTTCAAATCTCAGTATATCGGAGAATGGAGCCCATCTGATGAACACTGGCTCGGATTAGACTTTGAATACAATGGTGTCGAGTACAGATTTCAAACTTACCCGATGTATACGGAGGAAATAACAGTTCTACCAGATGGACGTGAAGCAATATATGGACTTTACAAAAAAAACAACGACACAAATCAAGAACATGAATACACGCTTCTGGATGAATTTGCCACTACTGATGAAGCACTTGAAAGCGCCTGCATTGATGGGATCAAATTCAGCACTATACTCATGGACGATAAAACAGAGATTACTGGTCAAGACTAACCATTATCCGTAATACTAAAAAAGGCCGGAAATTTCCGGCCTTTGTGTTATCAAAGCATGGATTATAAGAGTGCGCGCTGGATCTTGCCGCTGATAGTCTTGGGGAGTTCGTCCCTGAATACCACGATCCTCGGATACTTGTAAGGAGCAGTCCTGGATTTGACGTAGTTCTGAATCTCCTTCTTGAGTGCCTCGGAAGGTTCTGTGCCCTTGGTAAGAACGATGCTGGCCTTAACCACCTGGCCTCGTACTTCATCGGGAGCAGCAGAGACACCGCATTCGAGGACATAAGGAAGTTCCATGATGACGCTCTCTACTTCGAAAGGACCGATCCTGTAACCCGATGACTTGATGAGGTCATCGACACGTCCGACATACCAGAAATAGCCGTCCTCATCCATCCAGGCAGTATCACCGGTGTGATAGTAACCGTCATGCCAGGCGGCAGCAGTCCAGTCAGGATGCTTGTAATAACCGCAGAAGAGACCGACCTTCTTGAGACTGTCAGCCTTGATACAGATCTCACCTACTTCACCGCGCTTTGAAGGCTTGCCGTCATGATCAAGGATGGTGACTTCAAAGAGCGGACTGGGCTTGCCCATAGAACCGATCTTAGGAGTCATACCGGCCAGGTTACCGATGGACAAGACGGTCTCAGTCTGACCGAATGCTTCTCGGATGCGAAGGCCAGTGGCCTTTTCGAACTGGGTGAAGACCTCAGGGTTGAGAGCTTCTCCGGCAGTAGCGGCATGCTTGATGGTCGAAAGGTCGAACTTGGAAAGATCGTCTTTGATGAAGAATCGATACATTGTGGGAGGAGCACAGAAAGTGGTGATGTTGTACTGCTTGAACATCGGAAGGATGTCATCAGCAGAGAATCGGTCGAAATCATATACGAAGACGGCAGATTCACACAGCCACTGTCCGAAGAGCTTGCCCCAGACAGCCTTGCCCCAGCCGGTATCGGAAATGGTGAAATGGAGACCGCCGGATGAGACACGATGCCAGTATTTAGCTGTGATCAGATGTCCCAGACCATATTTATGGCTGTGGACAGCGATCTTAGGATAACCGGTAGTACCGGAAGTGAAGTACATGAGCATGGGTTCGTCGCCACGGGAGTAATCAGCAGGCTTCTTGAAGGTTCCGCGGTATACAACGAACTCGTCGGTGAAGTTCCTCCATCCTTCGCGATGACCATGGACGATCATCTTGAAACGGACATTGGGATTATTGGCAAAGGCCGCTTCGGCCTTCTCGGCACAGTTATCATCAGCGGTGCAGATGATGCCGTCGACATCGGCAGCATCGAACCTGTAATCAAAATCCTTAGTCATAAGCTGATGCGTAGCCGGGATAGCAACGGCACCGATCTTCATGAGACCGAGGAAAGCGATCCAGAATTCAACGTGTCGTTTGAGGACGAGCATGACCTTGTCGCCCTTCTTGAGACCGATGGAAGTAAAGTAGTTGGCAGCACGGGAGCTGAGACGCGACATCTCGGCAAAAGTGTAATTCCTGGCATGCTTGTCTCTATCCACGTGGACCATAGCCAGTTTATCCGGCTTTTCCTGTCCGAGGACGTCAATGACATCATAAGCAAAGTTGAATTCATCTGCAGTGGGGAACGTGATGGACTGGAGTGCACCATTCTCATCTTCCACGCAGTTGGCATATCGCTGATAGATGACTTCATCATCTTTTTCAGAAGCAGTAAGTTTCTTGGGAGCTACAGGAGCCTTAGCGTCTTCAACATGGAGGATGACGGCACAGAATTCGCAGTCCTTGCCGCCGACAGCGATCATACCATGAGGGCGGGTGCTGTCATAGTAGGCGCAGTCGCCTTCAGAGAGGACCTCTGTATGATCACCGATCTGAAGCTTCAGCTGGCCCCTCAGGATGATATCGAATTCCTGACCATAGTGAGAGGTCAGTTCGATAGGCTTGTCCTGCAAGGCTTCATCATAGTTATAAGTACAGTAGTAAGGTTCGGCAATCCTGCCCTTGAAGCGGGAAGCAAGATCCTGGATCATGATTGAAGGCTCTGCAGCTGTGATAACACCGTTTCCCTTGCGGGTGACGATGTAATTGGTAAGACGGGCTGCAATACCTTCGGTGATGTCCGTGATCTCGACGCCGAAGTGATGCGCGAAATTGTGGATGAAGGAGAATGGGAAATCGAGTTCGCCGCTCTCGTACTTGGTATACTCCTCGACGGACATGCCCATTCGCTTCGCGATGTCTGCGACAGAAGTCCCGGAGACTTCTCGCAGTTCTTTGATACGGCCGGCGATCTCCTTGATCTTCGATTCCGCATCCTGGTTGTCTAATACCCGAGTCTGTAATTCCATTTTCTTTTCCTCCGTCGGGCCCAATAAAAAAGGCCCGCCTCAATTTTCTTGAGACGAGCCTATAATTCTAATTATCGACCCGCGGTACCACTCAAATTGCGCTAAAAGCGCCACTCACAGGCTCTAACAAGCCCTTCACCCTGACGCGGTGATGTTCGGAGGGGTTCTACTCACCTTACGGCTTTCTGCCCTCAGCTCAGAAGTGATAGGCACTTGAGACTCTTGCTGGCAACTCGCACCACCCGTTGCCTCTCTGTGAGCAGTTTTTCTCGGCCTTCTTCGTCACAGCCTTTAAAAAATTAGTTGAGATTATAACAAAGTAAAAAATACAATGCAATATGCTATTATGAATTAATTGCACAGGGAGAAAAAGAATGATCTACAGCGTTGAAGGAAAACTCGAAGCGATCGGTTCCGATTATGTCGTCATCAATACCAGCGGCGTCGGATTCAAGATCATGACTCCCTCCCCTCAGGCCAACTATGTCGGCGGCATCGGCCAGAAACTCAAGCTCTATACCTATATGCATGTCCGCGAAGACGCTCTGGTCCTCTTCGGTTTCAAGACTCCCAGCGACCTGGAACTCTTCCAGATCCTCATCAACGTCACCGGCGTCGGCCCCAAAGTCGGTCTTGCCATGCTATCGACCTACGACAGCAAGACGCTGGCTACCGCAATCATCAACGGCAACGAGAGCCTGCTCACTTCAGTCCCTTCTCTGGGCAAGAAGATCGCTGCCCGTATCGTATTGGAACTCAAAGATAAGCTTTCAGATAAGTGGACCGGAATCAGTTCGGATGAAGTCGGCGGATTCGACAGCGAAGTCGTGGATGCCCTGCTCGCACTGGGTTACTCAGCAAGCGAAGCAGCTTTCGCCGTCTCCAACCTTCCCAAAGATACGGCAATGACCCTTGAGGAAAAGATCCGCTATTCACTTGGTTCTTTCAATAAATAACCATGTCTGTATTTGATCTCAAAAGTGATTTTGAATTGACCGGACATCAGCCGCGTGCTGTGGATGCCCTCGTCCGCGGTCTCGAAGACGGTATGCACGCCCAGACACTCCTCGGCGTCACCGGCTCCGGCAAGACATTTACCATGGCCAACGTCATCCAAAGGATAGGAAAACCTACTCTGGTCATGAGCCACAACAAGACCCTGGCCGCTCAGCTCTATGCCGAATTAAAGGAATTCTTTCCTGACAATGCCGTCGAGTACTTCGTCTCCTACTACGACTACTATCAGCCGGAGTCATACGTTCCCTCTAAGGACATGTACATCGAAAAGGAAGCCGATATCAATGACGAGATAGACAGACTGCGACATGCGGCAACACAGGCGCTCCTGACCCGTAAGGATGTCATCATCGTATCTTCCGTTTCATGTATCTATGGTCTGGGAGAACCCGAGGAATACAGCGCCTTCATATTAAGTATCCATAAGGGCGAGACCATCAGGATCAAACAGGCGATCACAAAGCTCGTTTCCATGCAGTATCACCGCAATGATATGGAACTCACCCGCGCCAGCTTCAGACTGCGCGGCGATGTACTGGAGATCTTCCCGGCCAACGAGGAGACCCTCATCCATATCGAATTCTTCGGCGATGAAGTGGACCGCATCACGATCCTCGATCCGCTTACGGGCGAGATGCTCAACGAAGTGAATGAGATCATGATCTTCCCTGCCAAACATTTCGTCGTTTCCGATGACAAGCTACGGGTAGCTTTAGAGAATATCAGGGAAGAGCTCAAGGAACAGATCGCCTACTTCAAGAAAGAAGGAAAGCTTCTGGAAGCCGCCCGTATCGAACAGCGCACCAATTATGATCTCGAGATGATCGAGAACGTAGGCTACTGTTCCGGCATCGAGAACTATTCGAGACATCTGGCAGGACGCCCTGCCGGCTCCGCGCCCTGGTGTCTTCTGGATTACTTCCCCCGTGATTTCCTCCTTTTGGTAGACGAATCACATATGACCATCCCCCAGGTACGCGGTATGTACCGCGGTGACCGTGCCAGAAAAGAAACGTTAGTTAATTACGGTTTCCGCCTCCCGTCGGCCATCGATAACCGACCGCTGACATTCGATGAATTCAATGACCGCATCAACCAGGTCATCTACGTATCGGCTACGCCTGCCGATTATGAGATCAATACCAGCGATCAGATTGTCGAACAGCTAATCAGACCCACAGGTCTTCTGGAACCCACCATCGAGATCCGTCAGACCAAAGGGCAGATCGATGATCTTTACAGCGAGATCAATAAGCGCACATCGAAAGGCGAACGCGTACTCGTCACTACACTGACAAAGCATCTGGCAGAACAGCTTTCCGAATACCTCATCCAGATGGGTATCAAGGCCGCTTATCTGCATTCTGAGATCGATACCTTCGAACGAGTCGAGATCCTCAGGGACCTCAGGCTCGGCGTCTACGATGTACTCATCGGTATCAACCTTTTACGTGAAGGTCTCGACCTTCCCGAAGTCAGCCTCGTAGCTATCCTCGATGCCGACAAAGAAGGTTATCTGAGATCTTACTCAGCCTTCATCCAGACCATGGGACGAGCCGCCCGACACGAGAACGGACATGTCATCATGTACGCAGATAAAATAACCGACAGCATGAGGAGCGCCATCGACGAATCCAACCGACGCCGCGGCATCCAGGAAGAATACAACAAGGTTCACGGAATCACGCCGCATACCATCAAAAAGTCCATCCGTGACCTCACCGACCGCATGAAAGAAGAGAGCGCCAAGTCCCGCGAAGAACGAGAGAAGGCATCAGCCAAGGAAGAAAAGATCGGCGATCTTTCACGCGAAGAAAAACAGAAACTCATCAATTCACTCGAGAAGCAGATGAAAGCCGCTGCCAAGAACATGGAATTCGAGAAAGCCGCCGCTATCCGAGACAGAGTCGTGGAACTCAAGAAAGAACTGCTTTTGAGCAGACTGCCCGATATATCCCAGGAACTCGGGGATGAAGTATAATTAGAAAAGAAATTATTCACTTTTAAGAGGTGTTTGATATGAAGATCAAGATCATGACCGACGGCTCCACCGATATCCCTCAGAGCACGATCGAAGAATTAGATATCACAGTCATCCCCGATCACATCCGCATCGGAGAACAGGACTATATCGCAAATGACAACATCACCATCGATGAACTCTATGAACTGGCTTCGAATACCGAAGAGATCGTCACGACCACTCAGCCTAAACCGGAAGAGTTCGAGGCAGCTTTCACCTCTGCCAGCAAGAATTACGACGGCGTCATCTGTATCCTGACATCATCCAAATTCAGCATGATGTGCAAAAATGCACAGGCTGTTGCAGCCAAGATGAAGAAGTCCAAGCCCATCACCGTGATCGATTCGAAATCCATCTCCAGCGGAACCGGCATCCTCGTAATCGAGGCCGCCAAGATGGCAAAGGACGGAGCCGATTTCGATGATATCGTCGAAAAGATCGAAGCCCTCAGAGAAAAACTGTCTGTCACATTCGTTCTGGACAGCATCGAGCCTATCGAGAAGAGCGGCCGACTCGGCAAAGCCAGCATCTTCACCAAAGCACTCATCACTCTCAAGCCGCTGGTCACTGTCGTCGACGGAGAGTTCCAGCCTGTGACTCAGGAAAGGACCCGTAAGAAGGCGTTGGAGAAACTCCTCGATATCGTCAACAACATCAAGGACGGCGAAGAAGCCTACGTGACCTTCAACACCCGACCGGAAGAAGCTATCGAGTTCGCTAAAGCCATCAAGCCTATCAAGGCTAACAAGATCGTCATCAACCGACTCAACCCTGCCCTCGGTATCCACGGCGGTCCCGGCATCCTGAGCGTTGCGATCAAGAGAAAATAAGATAATGCCCAACTGAGCGTTGGGCATTTTTTTTTGTTCTAAAACAAATCTGAATGCGTGCCAGTCCTGAATAAAAACAATTCAAGCTGCTCACCATCGATTCTGTATATCA
>JAEEOC010000118.1 GCA_016284035.1 Dehalococcoidales bacterium | reverse complement strand
TTGTATCAGTTGCGGTGCCTGTGAAGGTGAATGCCCTACCAAGGCTATTTTTGAGGGTGATGAACATTATATGATCGATCCTGCAAAATGCACTGAATGCAAGGGCTTCTTTGATAAGCCCCAGTGTGCAGATATCTGCCCTGTCGGTGCTCCCTGCAAAGCTGAATAGTTTTTTTCTCTCAGTACCTGTCAAATAGGTCTATTACAAGGGCACTTAACAGGACTATTAAAAGATAAAAATGGCGTCCATTTGGACGCCATTTTTGTATCAAAATTTTGATTGTTAAATGATGAAGAAGTCTTTGACTATACGTAGGTTATCCGGCAGTAAAACAACTACAAAGGGAATTACCTGCAGTATCAGTTTGGCACATATCGAGTTGGCAATGACAGAGCTTTCAGGCTGGATATGCAGGAACAGAGTCAAGATTGTTCCGATGAGCAGCATCGCTGAGATTGCGAAAACAAGACCGCCAATAAGTCGGTCGACCCATCTGATTTCCAGCTTTTCCAGCATCTTATTGATGATGATTCCAACGATGGATACCGCAACGATCACTAGGATCAAGACGGCTGCAAAACCGGCTACCTGTGCCCATCTTTCATCTCTGATGAAGTAGAACCAGGAGGCTGTCGTCTCATAGGTCCTGCCGGCAAGGAAAATACCGAGCCCGAGACCGACCAGAACGGTCAGACTCTTGATGATACCGTTGAAACATCCCAATGCGAATGTTCCAAGGATCATGATCAGTATTACGATGTCTAGCCAATTGATGCTCATGGCCTAATTATAGCTCATGTATTTTACTTAACAACTATGTTGAGTAATTTTCCAGGGACATAGATCTTTTTGATGATTTCTTTGCCCGCGAGGAACGTATTGACTTTATCGCTCTTTTCAGCAGCCAGGATCGCATCGTCTTCAGAGATATTGGGTTCGACCATGATCTTGTCACGGATCTTGCCGTTGACCTGAATGATGAGAGGGATCTCATCGTCTTTGGCCAGCTCTGCATCATATGTCGGCCAGTCCTGCTGATGGATGGAATAACCATAGCCCAGTCGGCTCCACAGCTCTTCAGTGATGTGAGGAGCAAGAGGCGCTGTCATAAGCAAGAGATCGCGCAGACTGGTATCGAAGATCGACTTGGATACAGTTCCTGCATCTCTGATCTTGGTGATGGCATTGGTGTATTCCATCAGTGTTGCAATGGCAGTATTGAATCTAAGCTTATCGATGTCGCCGGTAACTTTGGCGATGCTCTTGTTGACCAGTCTGAGATAGTCAGCCTCTGCATCCTTGCTGACGGCTTTTTCTTCATAAGGAGTGAGTGCTACGTTCCAAATCCTTCCGAGCCATCGGCTGAGACCGTAGATACCGGAATCATCCCAGTCGCCGCCCTGTTCCCAGGGACCGAGGAACATCAGGTATGTCCTGACTGTGTCAGCGCCAATTGTGTTTACATAATCATCAGGGTTCACGACATTGCCACGTGATTTGCTCATCTTGTCGTGGTCTTTGGTGACTGTGCCCTGGTTGAAGAGGCGGGTGAAAGGTTCATCATAATCAACGATGCCCATATCGCGCAGTGCCTTGATGAAGAAACGGGAATAGAACAGGTGCATTACGGCATGCTCGGCACCGCCGGTATAGATATCGACAGGCATCCACTTCTTGAGCTGTTCCTTGCTGAACGCTTCTTTGCTGTTGTGAGGATCACAGTAGCGGAGGAAATACCAGGATGAACACATGAATGTATCCATGGTATCGATCTCACGCTTGCCGGGACCGCCGCATTTAGGACAGGTGGTATTGATGAATTCTTCGCAGTATTTCAGCGGGGATTCACCGGTGGGCCTGAATTCGATATTATCGGGAAGTAGTACTGGGAGGTCCTTTTCGGGAACGGGTACGATACCGCATTTCTCGCAGTAGATCATGGGAATGGGAGCGCCCCAGTAGCGCTGACGGGAGATGAGCCAGTCTCGGAGCTTGTATCGGACTGTTCGTTTGCCCCACCCCTGTTCTTCGATGTACTGAGCGATAGCCGAGATAGCAGATGTGCTCTCCATGCCGTTGAACTTGCCGGAATTGATAAGTTTGCCTGGTTCCGGATGGCATTCGGCCTGCTTTACAGCAGGATCATATCCGTCATATGTGATGACGGTCCTGATCGGCAGTTCATATCGGGTGGCAAAGGCCCAGTCTCGTTCATCGTGGGCAGCGACACCCATGACAGCACCGGTGCCATATGAATTAAGGACATAATCGGCGACCCATACAGGTACTTTTTCACCAGTCAGACGATTGATCACGTATGAACCTGTGAAAGCACCATCCTGGACCTTTTCAGTCGAAAGACGATCTATCTCGGTCTGTTTGCGGGTCTTTTCGATATAAGCATCGATCTCGGCTCTGTGTTCAGGAGTGGTGAGTTTATCGACGAGAGGGTTCTCGGGGGCAAGTACCAGGAAACTGACACCGAAAATAGTATCGGGTCGGGTGGTATAAACAACGATCTCTTTTTCGTCGAGGTCTTTTCTTTCGATCTCAAAGGATACTTCTACGCCTTCACTGCGGCCGACCCAATTGGTCTGCATGGTCTTGATCCTTTCAGGCCAATCGATGTCCTTATGAACCATGAGTTCATCGGCATACTTGGTGATCCTAAAGAACCACTGTTCCAGATCACGGTGAGTCGTTACTGTTCCGCATCGCCAGCATTTGCCCTGTTCGACCTGTTCGTTGGCAAGTACGGCCTGACACTGGGGACACCAGTTGACGGGGGCTTTGGCTCGATAGGCAAGACCGGCTTCATAAAGCTTCAGGAACAGCCATTCTGTCCATTTATAGTACTCGGGAAGACAAGTGACAACTACACGGTCCCAGTCATACATGGGTCCCATGCTCTTAAGCTGTTTAGTCATGTTCTCGACATTGGAAAGGGTCCAGTCACGGGGATGGATATTTCTTTTGATTGCAGCGTTCTCGGCGGGAAGACCGAAAGAATCGAAACCGACCGGGTGAAGGACGTTGTATCCCTGCATCCTCTTGAAACGGGCATAAGCATCAGAGGGTGCCATGGCGAACCAATGTCCGACATGGAGATCTCCGGAAGTATATGGGAACATCGTGAGAGCGTACCATTTGGGTTTGGGGCTGTTCTCATCGACCTTATAGATCTTGGTCTCTTCCCATTTCTTTTGCCATTTGGATTCGATTGCTACTGCATCATATTTATCGATCATAATGTGTGTCCTTGTCTGTGATTAGAAAATTGTATCACACTTATTGGGTACTGATTCTAAGCTGTCGTATCTGTAGTTATGTCGGCAATCTGGAATCGGATGACCTTGGACAGCGCATCGAGTGTGAGCTCGATCTGTCTTCCCAGTGCACCGGCTGAAACTGTGATCGTCGGTACGTTCTGACATGAACTGTCGATCGTCGTCGTAAAAGACTTTTTCATGCCGATAGGAGAACATCCGCCGTGGATGTAACCAGTGAGCGGAAGCAGATCTTTCGATTTGATCATCTCGATAGATTTCTCATTGACGCTCTTAGCAGCTTTTTTCAGGTCTAGTTCAGTGCCTGCAGGCAGGATAAAGACATAATTAGTACCGCTCTTTCCGACGGTGACCAGTGTCTTGAATATTTCACAGTTCCTTTTTCCCAGTTTAAGTGCCAGTTCTTCGGCGCTGAGTGCGGTGGGGCAGTCAAAGACATAAGGGGTATACTCGATACCCCTCTTATCCAAAAGCTTCATTACAACAGTTTTATCAAGTTTCATTTTCTTCAGTCTTTTCTTCGGGTGTTTCAAATGGCTTTTTACCAGCCAGCACGTCGAGATTGTCGATGGAGACATTCATCTGGTTGAACGGGATCTCGATGCCTTGTTCATCGAAAGCGATCTTCAGTCTTCTGCGGAATTCGCCGCCGAGAGCCCATTGCTGGCCGGGTATTGTGTCACCGCTGACCAGGATATCGATGCAAGACTCCTTGAAATCGTTGACTCGTACGAACTTGATCGGAGTCACGAAGAGCTTCTTCAGTTTACGGTCGGATGCCATGGAAGCACCGACTTTATTGATGGTTTCTTCTACTAAGCTGAGGTTGGCATCATATGCGACCGGGACAGTGAAGTAGACTTTTGAGATCTCGCTGGTAGCGTTGGCAGAGATGGTGATGTTGCCGTTGGGGATCGAATAACGTACACCATCGGTGGCTCTCAGTGTAGTCCTGCGGAAATTGATATCGATCACGGTGCCTGTGACACCTGCAATAGTCACGACATCGCCGACGTTGTACTGACCTTCGAGCAGGATAAAGAAACCTGCGATGACGTCTTTGATGAGGTTCTGAGCGCCGAGAGAGATTGCGATACCGGCAACACCGGCACTGGCAAGGAGAGGTGTGATGTTGATGCCGATGTTGGAAAGCATGATGAGGACAGCCATGACCCATACAACAGCATTGAGAGTGCTGACAAGGACCTTGGACATGGTCTTGCTGCGCTTCTCAAATTCCTGAGGAGTCGACATGTTTTCAGCCCGTGCATTTCTTCTTTCCATGAACTGAAGGATCAGTTTAGGTACGAAGATGTTGAGCATATTTGTCAGGATATAAGCTACGAAGAGAACCAGTACTATAGCGAGGCCATGAGTCTTGAACCATTCACTGATCACTGAACCCGTAACATCTTCCCCTCCGTTGTAATCCTGCCATATGAAGATCATAGAGATAACCATCAGCGTGATGCTGAGGAAACTCATAATAGCGAACGGTGAGGTAAGCAGTGTCTTGTAATTAGAGATTGCAGACTTATGTTTTTTTTCAATTTCAGCAGCTGAAGCATCAGGATGCTTGGTTTTATAAGCTGCAACTTTCTTATCGCCGTGCTTGATTGCTTCCTGTTCCAGATGGTCTTCGATCCTCAATCGTCTAAGGATCAAGAGGAGCACCAAGATGATACCCGTCACAACAAGAATGGTAGTGCTGTATGTTTCAAACCAAGCAATAATCGTATTCATAAATCAAAATCCTAGTCTATTATGCAGACTTCTTTGAAGCTGTAATGAGATCTTCCAGTTTATCGTCCGGACCGGCAGTTACAAGGACATCGCCCAGTTTTATGATTTCGGCATCGGACGGATTGTTGATTACAGTCTCCTGTCCTTGAGATTTTCTCATGATCATCAGGAGGTTTACGGCATCTTTGATATCACCCTTGCCGAAACCTGCCTGGCCAACAGTGCTGTTGATCATACTGGCAGGAGCTGTGATCTGGGTGATGCCGTATTTATAAGAGAGAGGAATATAGTCAGTTGCGGTCCTAAGGGTGAGGATGTGGGCCCAGCGGTTACCCATCTGTTTTTCAGGATAGACGATCTGATCAGCGCCGATCTTGTTGAGGATGACATGATGGGAGGTGTTCTCAGCTCGTGCGACTACGTAGGGTACGCCGAGATTTTTAAGAAGGAGCGTACAGAGGACGCTGCTTTCGATGCTGTTACCGATCGCAACCACGGCTGCGTTCATACTGGCGACATCGAGACCTTTAAGAAAGTTCTCATCTCTCACATCGCCCTGAACAGCACGCGATACCTTGTCAGCGATGTTCTGGACTCTCTCCATATCACTGTCAATTGCGAGGACATCATATCCGATAGCGGACAGACTCTCTGCCAAACTGGCTCCGAATCGTCCAATACCGATAACTGCAACTTGTTTACGCATTTTTTACCTCCTAGCCCATTCGAATGAATTCGACGGGATATCGGAATTGTGAATATTTGTTTCGGGACATAAGGATGGACGCGATCGTCATAGGACCAAGTCTACCCGAGAACATAACGACCATGATGATAAATTTGCCTGGAACGGAAAGTGCGGCTGTGATACCCATCGACGCGCCGACTGTGCCCAGTGCCGAATAGCTTTCAAAGAACAGTTCTGAAAAAGACATGTTTCCGTCGGTGAGCATCAGCAGCACTGTGGTTATCAATCCTGCTATGAAATAGATTAGCGTGATAGCCATTGCCTTATAGACCTGGCTTGAGGACAGTTCTTTACCAAAAGCATGGGGATGTTCATGGCCTTTCAGTGTGCTGATGGTGGCATAGAGAAGGAGACCGATATTGTTGATCTTAATGCCACCACATGTCGATCCTGCTACGCCGCCGAAACTCATGAGGACTGCAAAAACCAGGATTGTCAGACTCCTTATTCCTCCGAAGTCTATGGCACTGAGACCGGCCGTTCTGGTTGCTGCTGAATGGAAGAACGACAAAAGCAGTTTTTCTCCCAACGGATAAGGGCCAAGGGTGGCCGGGTTGTTGCCCTCTACAAAAAAGAACAACAAAGTGCCAATGAAGATCAGGAGAACTGTCATTACCAGTACGATCTTAGTGTCGATATGCATGCGCTTTCCTCGTCCACGCAGGAAGCAGTCTGCAACAACGATGAAGCTTATGGCTCCTAAGATGGCGACGATAGTAATCGTAATAAGGATCAACGGATCATTGTAGAAGGCAGCCAGACTGTCTCCAGTCCCAAATATATCCATACCGCCATTAGTGAAAGCGGATACTGAAAGAAAACCGGCGTACCAGAGAGCTTTGCCAGTTGCAAAGTATCTGCTGAATCCGATGAAAAGCAGGAGCATACCGGCTGCTTCTGAAAAAGCGGTAAAGATAAGGATCTGATACATGATACTGGAAAGGCTCTGGTCCTCAGTCATATCTAAAGACTGGCGTGTGAGTGTTCGTTCACGTATACCGATCCGTTTTCCCAAGAGGATCAACAGTAATGAAGAAGAACACATAAAGCCAAAGGCGCCAAGCTGTAGAAGTATCATGATGATTACTTGACCGGCGGCCGACCAGTATTCTCCGGTTTCTACGATCGCAAGCCCAGTTCCGCTGATGGCGGACGTTGATGTGAACAATGCAGTCAGGAAGGGTGCTCCGCCTTCTTCCGCTCTTGCAAACGGAAGTGAAAGCAAAATTGCTCCGACGAGTATGAGGGCAACGAAACCAAATGCGATCGTCAGGAAAGGAGGAATCTGAGGGAACCTGAACCGATTCGTAGGCAGTTCGACCTTGATAGTCTTCGTGCTTCCCGGTCTGAAGACCTCATGTGTTCGGATGCCATCTTGTGTATAGTCTTTAGCCATTTCTTTTAAATCTAAAAAGCTATTTCTTAAGCCCTTACTTTATTTGCTACATGCCTAAAAGTCAATCATTAGGTTCATTTGCATATCATCTACATCGAGATAATCAGAGATGAATTGCTTTCTTAGCAGAGACATTGGGACGAACCTGTTGTATTTATCTGTCATTAGCGGTTGGATATTGGAAGGTATTGCAAAAGTGTTTTTATCGATCTTCTCGGAGCGGATCTCATCCAATATCTCTACCAGTTCTTCTTTGGGCAGACATTCATCCATGCTGATAGTCGCTTCGTTTGAAATCGAATTCGATACGTGGTGTTGCTGCAGGGCGTAGGAAAGCGCAAAGAGGGCTTTCGTTCCAAGCCAGGGAAGAACGAACAGGTCGCCGTTTTCGTCCTCGACGATGGTTTTCGTATCTGCTCCATATCTTCTGGCGACTGTCCTGAAATCTTTTAATCTAGATCTGGCATTGCCGGTCAGGTATCCGTACTCTTCGTCAGAAGCCAACACTTCCCGCATTTTCTTCAGGATCTTAGTATGTAAAGTGATAGACATAAAACCATTCCAGTGATTGTCTGCCATGCCTGATGAAGGACTGACAAATATGCTCCTTGTATCTTCATCTACAGAATCGACGTTCCAGGTCTTTCCTGCCAGGACGAAACGCATGTTAGGTTCGAATTGTGTCGTTACGGTGCCGATCTCTTCGCTGCCGTAACGTACTTTGTATTCTGATCGGCTCTTAAATACCGAATAAAAGTCATAATTGTTGACGGTCCGTTCTCCTTTCAGTCCGATGAGGAGTCCTCCTCGTTCGCTCTTCTCTATCATTTCATTTTTGATCATCTGCAGCAGTAATTCTTTAAAATCTGCCTGGTCTATCGACTTGAAAGGTGTCAGCGTAAGCATATCTTGAGCCAGCCTCGCAGGGCTTATATCGGGATGGGAGTACAAGTGCGAGAGAGTCTGGTGAAACAGGAGACTGAAGGGATAGATCTTGTTGTTGCTGGGTTCGAGCCATTGTTCCTTAAGATACAGTTCGATGATCGCGATGGTCCTGATAAACGGCCAGTTTATCTCTTTGAAGAAGCTCTGTGGCACACCTTTGGCATGTTCCAAAAAAGTAAACGCCATTTCAGGGTGGTTGTTCCTGCGTCCGCTCCTGCCGAGACGTTGTACGAAACTGGCTACGGAATAGGGGGCGCCGGTCTGCACGATACGGTCGACAGAGCCCAGGTCGATGCCGAGTTCCAGCGTGAGAGTGGCTCCGGTGACGATATTGGAATCGCTGTCCTTCATGAGTCTTTCAGTAGATTCACGCAGGTCGGCAGAGATGCTTCCGTGGTGGACGTTATAGATATCTGGAGTGTTGTTGATTCTGGCCAGTTCTTTGAGTCGGGTTATGTTCGTCTCGACCTCTGCTTTGGAATTCGAGAAGATGATACAACGATGCCCTTTTGTTATGTCATATAGATGTTTGAAATATGTGTTCTCGTTCCTGGCATTGATGGTAGGGTCGTCTGACAGCGGGAATGTCAGATAATAGCTTGCTGAAAGGCTCACAGAGCGGCTGGATTCTTCAGCACATATTGTCGAACAGGCACGTCCGGTTCCGGAATTCAGCCATTTTTCTGAATATGAATAATCGCCTAGTGTGGCTGAGAGCCCGATCCTTCTGGGAATGTTCTCGGTTATCTTTTGGATCCTTTCGAGCGTACAGCGAAGCTGGTCTCCTCTGTCATCATTCATGAAATGATGCACTTCGTCGATGATGATGAAACGCAGATCGCTGAACAGCTTGCGCACTACATCCACGTTGCGCATAGTCGTTGCCTCGAGTGATTCTGGGGTGGTCTGAAGTATGCCAGAAGGAGCTTTTATAAGCTTATCTTTGATGTATTGACCGACATCGCCGTGCCATTTAGTGACTTTGATCCCTCCGTCGGCACAGATATCGTTGATTCGTACGAATTGATCATTGATGAGGGCCTTCAGAGGGCTGATATAAAGGATCCCGACTGATGATGGGTTGTCGTTATAGATCTTGGTTATGGTCGGCAGGAAAGCAGCCTCTGTCTTGCCGGATGCAGTCGATGCAGCCAGCAGGATATTTTTGTCAGTATCAAAGACTTCATCGCAAGTCCTGATCTGAATATCTCTTAAAGATTCCCAGCGTTTGCTGTAGATGAAGTCCTGAATGAAAGGCGCCAGCCTGTCGAAATTGTTCATGCTTATAATGTGAAATCCTTAAATTCATCCTGCAGTTCTTCGGTGCTGTCGTCATCCGCTTTAGCAAAGCTGAACGCTTCGTTTCCCAGGACCTGCTGAATGGTGAGAGCAGGGTTCTGATAAAGGACGTTGAGGACTTCGATGAAATCTCGGATGATCTCTCGCGGAGTGATATATACGTTGGTACCGACGCGTCCGAATTCTATCTTGAGGAATCCGACAAGATCCTCTTCAGTAAGTTTCATGGGATAGTCATAAAGACTGGCATGGATCATGGCGAGTTTTTCGATGAGAACTGTCAGTTCTTCATATGTGAGAGGATTCAGTTTGATGACCGGAGCCAGCATATCTTTGATCTCATCGGATGAGAACTTTCCTTTTTCCAGTCTTGAACGGAGTGCTTCGTAGGAATAAAGACCTCTGCGGGGATCTTCGATGGTCTGCGGAGTACCGCACATGATTATGCCCAGATTGTGTACTTTGCCCTGCAGTGCATCGTTGTAGATGGTCAGGATCTTTTCATAATTGGTCTGACGGGTGACGGTATTGGGAAGCTTATAAAGGTTGATCAATTCATCGAGCATGACGAGGACGCCTTTGTAGCCGGCCTGATGAAGGAATGCTGACATGAGTTTGATATATTCATACCAGTTGTCGTCGGTAATGATGACATTGACGCCGAGCTCTCTCTTGGATTCGCCTTTGGTCGAGTACTCTCCGCGCAGCCATTTGAGTGCGTGATTCTTACCTTCGACATCCTGAGCCTTGTATGAGTCCCAGTAGTGTGTAATGACCTTTGCAAATTCGAATCCATGGACCATATCCTGGATGTTTTCGATCGCTTCAAAGATCTTTTGAGAAACAGCTTGCTGAAGGGCAGGGTCATCCACGGAGTATTTGCCAGACGCCACCAGTTCCATTTGTAGACTTGAAATCCACTTTTCCAGTACAGACGGCAGCGCGCCGCCTTCGGGGCGTGCTTTGGTCGACATGTTTTGGATAAGCTCTCTGTATGTTGCAAGACCCTGTCCCTTGTTTCCGACTAATCTTCGGTCCGGAGAAAGATCTGCATCCAGAACTACGAAACCTCTTTTGAGTACATGCGTCCTGATGATCTGGATCATGAAGCTCTTTCCTGATCCATACTTACCCATGATGAAACGGAATGCGGCCCCTCCGTCTTCGATTATCTCAACATCATGCAGGATGGCTTTGATCTCGATATCACGTCCGACGGCGATATATTCAAGTCCTTCCCTGGGAACTACACCGCCCTTGAGCGAGTTCATGATGGTGGTTGCTATACGTTTTGGTGGTAAATTTTTGTCAGCCAATTCTATTCTCCGTATCTTTTCGCTTCTTCAACGTAATCTTCGTATATGTATGGTTCATCAGCGTCTGTGACGATGATATTGTCTGAGAAGACGTCTTGTAATGCTTCATTGATGCTTTCCAGAAGTGTTTCCGGTAGCATTCCGCCGGCTTCTGCTGCCAGTTTTGATATGTCTGCCATCTTAGAATCACTGTTCAGGAGGACAGTGATGCATCTGCGCTGGATGGAGGTTAGCTGTACGTCAGATGATTCCTCTGGGACAGGTTCTGCTGCTGCGATAGATGTTTTCATAGGTGTTTCGATGATGGATTCATCATCCTGATCATCTATTACTAATTTCTCCTGGATCTCATTGGCAGCATTTCTGATATGATCCAGTTTAGAGAAGTCCACATCTACGGGAGCCATCGTGGCAATATCGATGTTATATTCGGATGGTGCATCAAAATAATTCTTGAGGGATGGATGTGAGATGCAGTACTTATCGACAGCATCGTATATCGCATCAGTGAAGTTTTCCGAGAGTATGTATTGTTCAAATACCGGATGCAGGACCAGGAATTTTCGCAGGCTGTCACGATCGCTTTTAAGCGGCGTCGTGAAGTGAGTATATCTCCTCAGACGCGATTCAATGGTCCTCATGATGTATCCGATGATCCTGTAAGCGTTCTTATTGAGTTCGGTGGTCACGCTTGACCAGATACCGTTGTTAAACCTGAACCATGCATGCGGCGTTATCATGATCTCGCGATCATTGCCAAATCTGGTGATCTCAACGACACCATTCTTGAAAGGTTTCCAGCAGCTTTCCGTGACACCATCCTGAAAAAGAAGTGTGTTCATATCCAATCCGTGCATCTTTAGGTATTCCCTGATATTCTGAAACACTGAAGGAATGCATTCATCGATTGTGAAAAGCAGGCTCCTCGAATACGGACTATTGAGAAAATGGTAGCTGGAGTTCGTGTCAAAGAAATCTGTCTTATTCGTGTAGTTGCCGGTAAGTATTTCCTCGATGGCCGTCGAAGAATCTTTGGGGGCATCTTCTAATTCGTGAAGTATTGATGAGTAATCACCTTTGATATCATAGACAAGATAAAAATCCCTGATCCAGTCTGGGAGCACTTTATCGACTGATCTGTCGAGCGTCCTATACTTGAGCCAGAAGTCGATGATCTTATCGAGAGCGGAACGGGGATCTTTTTCTTCGATCAGATTCAGCAGTTCAGAGATATAGATCAGTACATATGGGTAGCTGGTCTTTCGATAGACTCTGTGACGGATATCTTTTCTCCAGGAAAAATATGTGTGCAGCTGATCGTCGGTTAGATCTGTATACAACGGGGCCATCTCGGAATCATAGGGTTCTGTGTGTGAATGATTCTCTTCATATTCAGTCATAAAACGTGCCTGATTGACGAATCGGATAGCCCGGTAATCGAAGTACACTTCGTTATCTGCTCTGGAAAAAGTATTTGCCGGCATGATAAGTGATCTCAGTTTGGAGAAAACGCTGTTGTCCTTGGGGGCGTTTTCTGACTGTATGGAACGCTTGATTATCTGAGCGTGGACAGTTCGTCTGACCTGGTCATAATAGATATCGCTGTTCAGGATGTCTACGACCGGTGAATGCTCAGTGGTCACCAGACTGAGTCTTGCCTTATGGACTGGTTGAGCGTGCATTATAAGGCGGATCTCATCTTCGATAATCTGCTGGATGCTCTCGATGATGAATACAGATACAGTCGTGGGCGTTGATTCTGTAATGGTCCAGACTTTGTTCATGCACTGATATGTGTTTGCTTCGTTTATTCTTACGACCTTTTTCTCGTTATCTATTCCGGTAAGCGATACCAGCATGTTTTGGAAGGGGTGCCAATTCTTGTTGGTCAGTATCCTTCCGACTAAGAGTGACGGAAGGTTGAAGCCTTTTTTCTTGAAAAAGCTGTTCAGTCCGTTCAATGACGCTACGAAACAGTCGTCGAATAGGAGCCGGTTGGATCTGAATACCGCAGAACGGGATGTATTGGAGGATGACAGCGAATATAGATATCTGATGGCATCATCAAATTTTTCTTTTAGCAGATTGTTGATGGCTAAATCTTTATCGATGTAATCGTCCGGGAATAAGGGCACTATATCTTTTATGTAATCTTTTGTGCACGGATGAGTTACATAGAAATCTTTTATGAACTGATGGAATATTGGGTTAAGAGACGGTTCCAAAACGCATACCATCTTCCAGAAGTCGATCATAGCTGAGATGGTCTCATCAGCGCCGGAGATGCCGATACCATTTGCCAATTCTTCGAGATAGATGGTGACAAAGGCAGAGGGTGCATAGCTTATGATCCCGTTCCGTACATTCTTGCGCCAGGTGAAGTATGTCCTCAGCTCATCGTCGGAAAGTGCCTGGTAGGAGTTAGCTGGTGAAGGTATGTACTGGAACTCGAAAATATCATCGAACTTAGCCATGAACCGGGCCTGTTGGATGAACTGTGCCACATGTGAAGGTTCGTTCTCTATTTGCGAACCGTCCAGTAGGCGCATGCGTTCGATTGCTAAGTAGTTTGCCCGTGAAGCATTCTTAAAGGTCTGCTTGCTTTCGCTAGCTTTAGTATTCTTTTGTTTCTTGTTCAGAGATGTCTTGTCGTTATCAAAGTATGCTAACCAGTTAACCAATTCATCACTCACTAAAAACACTTCATTGACTGAAAAATATCAATCATTTCATGCTAGCAAATTAGACAAAAATGAGCAATGCGAAAAAGGATTTATCAAAAATAGGAGTGGATCTAAAGATTTTCGTTGTAATACTTGACCATAGAGGTCAAAGCCTGGTTCAGGAGCTTGTCGATATGCGGTACGGCATCTGTGACATCTTCCAAAGCAACATTCCTGTGGTCGAGTATTTCCATAACATTTGAAAGGATAGGGGTCCTGTGTGCTACGAATGATAAGACGGCATTCGGTAATGAAAGTTCCGCTTTCATTAGAATAATTCCGTAATCAGTGCCGATTTCATCTGCGACTGCCAGCAGCTTTTCGTATTCATCAGGATTTTTGACATAGTCGCTGACCATGCCAAGTGTCCGTTGCCCCAGCTTACCCAGATCCTTGATGATCTCGGGGGAGAAATTCTTGTAATTTGGGAATGACTTGATGAAACTAAGGCCGATCTCTTTGTGAGAATTCTTGTCTTGACTGATGATTTCGGCGATTTCTTCAGAACCCAGTTTATTCTCGTGGGATTTGACGAACGATTGGATTTCTTCGATGTTATAGCGTCGATGACCGCCGGGAGTGATGAATACCTTTATGAAGCCGTTATCCGACCACTGTCGAAGGGTCACCTCCGTAACCCCTATGATACGGCTAGCTTCTCCAATCGATATCCAATTGCTCTTGTCGTCGGTCTTCATTCCGCCTTGATTATACATAAAATCGGGACTTCGCGTCTAGAATTTTTTGATTTGAATAAATAGAAATATATGCTATATTATGAGCATATGCCCATAATGAAAGGCTAAGAAGTGGTCAGACCGATAAAAGAACGACAAGTCGAAGGATTGCCTGATGCCAGTTATTTCAAACCGGCGGGCATCCCAGTGCGTCTGCTTGAAGAGTCCGTCATGACGATCGAGGAAGCAGAAGCTCTTAGACTGAGTGACTACGATAAACTTTCACAAATAGATGCAGCTGAGAAGATGAAAGTCTCGAGAGCAACTTATCAAAGGATACTCGGGAACGCTCATTTCAAGGTTGCTGATGCTCTTTTCAACGGAAAGGCTATTCGTATTAATGGCGGTAATTATGGCATCCGGAGCGGTTTTAATCCGGAAAACATCTTAGAAGGAGAAAACAAAGAAATGAAGTTTGCAATCCCTGTATATGAAGGCAGACTGAACCCTCATTTTGGTCAGTCCCGTGAATTTGCCTTCATCGATGCCGAACCCGGCAAGATCATTAAGCATGAAGTAGTCAATCCTATCGCATCTGGCTGCGGTTCGCTGCCTGCTCTTCTTATGAGCAATCATATCCAGGTCGTCTTAGTCGGCGGTATCGGTGTTCCCCCGCGACAGATACTTGAAAACAACGGTATCAAAGTCATTGCCGGTGTTACTGAAGCTGACCCTGAGAAAGCTGTTTTAGCATATCTTGCAGGAACCTTAGTCGCTGGCCAGAGCACCTGCCATGAGGGTCCTGATCATGCAGCGGGTCATGGCTGCTGTCATGGTGATGATCACCATGAAGAAAACCATCAGCACTGCTGTCATTAGAAAGTACTTGATGATAATGAAAAGTCCGATTCACCGAATCGGACTTTTTTGTTTTTATTAGATCTCACAGTCGCTGTCATCATCGAATTCGGGACCGAAATCGAATTCTGACTCGGGAATGGAAAGGATGTCGTATTCTTTATTGGCTATTGGCTCGTTCATGGTTTCTTCCTGCCTTTCTTCATTCGATTCTATTTCTGCAGATGCTTCTTCGATCAGATCATCATCTTTGTAATTAAGTTTGAAATCGAATCCCAGCTGATCGATGGTCAGAGCAAGTACGATCAAGCTGATCGGGATCGAAATATAGAGCTTGTCGGGAGAAAGTACGCAGAATGCGACCAAGTGTCCGACAATGAGTACCATGAGAATGATCTTTTCGATCAATCGTTTAGCCTTGGAAGGAGTCTTGTTCATATGCTTGATCAGGTCCTCGATGATGAGGGCGCCGATCAGACAGCAGGCACCGACAGTGGGCAGGAAGTAGAACAGGAAGCTGGAACGGTCTGTCATGATGCTGATGGGGATCCAAACAGCCCATGTGCCGATCATCCAGCAGACGGCAAAGATAAATGCCGATCCCTTTGTCTTTATCCATTTGTATATGCCGTATGGCAAAAGTGCCATTGAATATATCCAGGTCGTCGGATTCAGCATACAGGTATAATCAGGATCCGAAGTATAGCCGAGGACACATATCGTGTATTTTTCCGGATTGAAGAGCCAACCATAGAAGTAGAACGCACCGGTAGGAGACAGTATCCATTCCCAGGGACGTGTCGGGATAGGGGCATTATACAGACCTGTTTCAGGATTCAGATAAGCATCGAATCCGATTGCCTTGGTCATGGAGCCCATGTTGGCTATCTGTGCGACGGGATCGATCCAATGTCCCCAGATGATCCAGTCGAAGAGCGGCATCATCAGGACAAACGAGAGCGGAGCCAGGAACATTGACAGGATGAATCGAGCAGTCTCTCCGTATTTGATTACCAATCTCTTGAACAAAGGATAATTGGTGCCTTCGGGAATCTTGGCGATACTCTGGCGGAATCCGGTGAAGAGCCAGTGGAATACGATCGGAAATCCGGTCAGTACGCCGCTGATCTTGGCCAGGCCTGACAATGCGATTGCGACGGCGCAGAGTTCATACCATCCCTTGAGGTAGAGCCAGAAGGCCACGAACGAGAAGAATACCATGAAGATATCCAGCATAGCGATGCTGGAATGGAGGAAGAACGTGGTCTCAAACGCAAGGAGCATCGTTGCCAAAAAGGCGTACTTATGCTTCATGTTCAGTCGCCGGCAGATGTCGTAGAAAAGTACGAGCATCAATGTGCCTACTATGATGGACGGCAGACGCCAGCCGATGGGGTTATTCCCGAAAGCCATGATACCGGCAGCTATGAACAGCTTGCCGACAGGTGTATGCTCTACACGTTCGGTCCCCATATTCTGGGTGATGTTATATGAGTCTGCGGTGTAATAATATTCGTCAAATACTGTATCGGTAGGATTGTTTATGGTAGCGATATGTAATGCCAAACTTAAGAAGATGAGGATGAACAGTGCCAAGTTCTGCCATCTGGTGTTGTTCCAAGAGAACTTCTTCTTTTTATTCGCTACTTCTTCCATGTCCACCAACTGTTAGAGAAGTAATTCCAGATCACTGCGATGCCGATACCGATGAGATTGGCGATGGTGTCGAACGGGGGAGCGGACATTCCGGCAACCCTTGTGAGCAGCATATATACGCCGTACTGTATCAAGGCTCCGATGATGCTGAAGATGTTATATCTTACGAGTTTTGAAGCGAAAGAGGGCAGAGTGCTTGCCTTCTTATCACTGAAAGTGAAGAAGTTATTCAAAGTGAAATTGGTAATGATGGAGATCTCGATACCGA
>JAEEOC010000117.1 GCA_016284035.1 Dehalococcoidales bacterium | reverse complement strand
ATTAACAACATACGCACAAACGAATCCCCATATTTACGCGCGTGCGTATAACACATTAATTATTCCAACTATAGTCTAGCAGTGGTCGGCGCATAAACTCAAACTCCAAATGTTTGATTTTATTATTTGCTCGAATAATAACTAAATTTAAATATATTTCTATTTTCTAATACACTTTTCGATAAAAAAATCACTTTATCATGGTAAAGAATGGCGTTATGTCTGGTGATTAATTTGCTATTTTTCGATTATTAATCAGGGTAAAACAATGACAATAGTACTGTATTGTCAAAAATTTTATTTATCGTATATCAGTAATGGACTGATAGTTCTTTACAAGTTGATTATGTTTTGTGCATAGTTAAGACAGAGTAAAGAGGTAATTAGAATGCATTACACATATAGGACACATGGTGTTTGTTCAACGCGAATAGAGTTTGATATTGAAGGCGACGTTATTTCAAATGTCGTGTTTACAAATGGGTGTGACGGCAATCTGAAGGCGATCGCCAAGCTGGTGAATGGCCAGACGGTTGATGAGATCGAAACGAAACTCAAAGGTAATACTTGTGGCTATAATTCCACATCATGTGCTGATCAGTTGGCTAAGGCCGTCCGTGAGGCGTACAACAGCGGCTGTCATTAGCTTCTCTCTTTCATTTTATTAAATATATCTAACAAACTATAATTACATTAGTTATGTACTCATAGCTAGGAGAACTTATGAAGACTCAACTTGAATCAGCACGAGAGGGGATCGTTACCAAAGAACTCCGTATCGTTGCAGACGCCGAGAATATCCCAGTCGATGTCTTAATCAAAAAGGTTGCAGATGGCAGCGTCGTCATACCTGCAAATATCAACCATAAGAACCTTGTTCCGTGCGGTATTGGGCAGGGACTACGTACCAAGATTAATGCTAATATTGGCACTTCATCTGATTATGGTGACGTGGATACCGAACTCGCCAAGCTGAAGACTGTCATCGAATACAAGGCTGATGCGGTCATGGATCTTTCAACCGGCGGTGATATCGATGCAATCCGTAAGAAGATAATCGAGGCTTGTCCGATAGTGATCGGCAGTGTTCCCATTTATCAGGCAGCCGTCCAGAAGATGGCCAACTATGAAGCTGTCGTAGATATGACGGAAGATGACCTCTTTTATGCTATCGAAGCCCACTGCAAAGACGGAATGGATTTTATTACAGTGCATTGTGGCCTTACTCAGAGAGCGATAGCACTGCTCAAACAGCAGAAGCGTGTGACAGATATCGTATCCAGAGGAGGAGCGTTCCTGACTGGATGGATGCTGCACAACCAGAAGGAAAATCCTCTGTATGAGCATTATGACAGACTTCTTGAGATTGCACATCGCTATGATGTTACTTTAAGTCTGGGCGATGGTCTAAGGCCCGGATGTACAGCAGACGCCACTGATCGTGCTCAGATCGAAGAACTTGTCACTCTCGGCGAGCTGGTCCATCGTGCCAGAGAAGCGGGAGTCCAGACCATGGTGGAAGGCCCCGGACATGTTCCTTTGAATCAGATCGCTGCCAATATGCAGCTTCAGAAGACCATTTGCGAGAATGCACCTTTCTATGTGTTGGGTCCTCTCGTTACAGACATCGCTGCCGGATATGACCATATCACCGGCGCCATCGGAGGAGCTATCGCAGCTACTCAGGGAGCTTCCTTCCTCTGTTATGTCACACCTGCCGAGCATTTGGGATTGCCAGATATCGAAGACGTGAAGAATGGTATCATCGCATCCCGTATCGCTGCTCATGCTGCAGATATAGCAAATGGTATCCCAGGTGCGGCTGAGCAGGATCTCAGGATGTCCGTTGCCAGGAAGAACCTGGATTGGGAAGGGCAGAAAAAAGAGTGCATCGATCCGATCAGATTTGATGCCGTCCGTAAGAACAAAGGCACCGATACAGAAGCATGTTCTATGTGTGGAAAATATTGTGCCATGAAGATCGTTGAGAAAGAATTAGGCCTGACTCATCACGGCCGTTGTTAAAGGAGTTTTCACAAATAGTATGGATATCATTGTTAAAGATGTAAAAAGGGCTAAGATCGCGGCTGACGCCGTCATTATCTTTGGTACCGAAAAGAAACCGGTCTTATTCGATCTTAGTTTCGATGAAGCAGTTAAGCTCTCTGCTGATAAGGTCGTTGCTAAGAAGATATTTGCCGGCAAGAAAGATCAGCATAAGATCATTGATTGCTATGGTGCCGAGAGCTGCAATATGCTGGCTCTGTGCGGACTGGGCACTCCGGACAATTATTCAGCACTCAGAAAGAACGCTGGCCATCTGGTCCGTTGTCTTAGATCCAAGGGCGCAGAAAAGATTGCAGTCGTACTTCCTGACATGAAGAATGCTGCGCTTTTTGCTCAGACGTTGGCGGAAGGTCTTATCCTGGGCGCTTATACATTTACTAAGTATCAGACTGTTGATGTCTCCAAAAAGGAGATCAAGACTGTTTCTTTCTTTGCAAAACATGCAGAGATTGCTGAAATCAAAGATGCCATTACTAAGGCTGAAGTAATTACCAGATCGGTAATGATTGCCCGAGACATGGTCAATGAACCAGGCAACGAATTTGTTCCTGCTGATATGGTCGCTGTTGCTAAAGACATGGCTAAGGAGAGCAAGAAGCTTTCATGCAAGGTTTATGACGTTGCTGCAATGGAGAAAATGGGCATGGGAGGTATCCTTGCAGTAGGCAAGGGCAGTATCAATGAGCCCAAACTCATTGTCTTGTCCTATAAAGGCAGGACTGAGGATAAAGTCGATCTTGCGCTCGTCGGCAAGGGTGTAACTTTCGATACCGGCGGCATCTCACTCAAGAGCGACAATCATATGGATGAAATGAAGGGCGATATGGCTGGTGCAGCTTCCGTCCTTGCTGCAGTACAGGCTGTTGCCGCGCTGGGTCTCAAAGTAAACGTCACTGCTGTGGTCGGTGCCGTTGAAAATATGCCTGGAGGCAAAGCCTATAAGCCTGGTGATATCATCAAGTCCTACAACGGCAAGACCATCGAGGTCATCTCTGCTGATGCTGAAGGACGAGTTACGCTGGCTGATACTGTTTCATTTGCATATCGTGGCATCAAGGCCGACAGGATCATCGATGTTGCTACTCTGACCGGTGCTTGTGTGGTTGCTTTGGGACACGTTTGTTCGGCTTCGTATACCAATAATCAGAAATTCATGGATCTCTACAAGAAAGCATCCGATGCTGTCGATGAGAAGACTTGGCAGATGCCTATGTTTGAGGAGTACCGTGAACTCAACAAGAGCAAAGTTGCCGATGTCATGAATATCGGCGGCGGACGAGATGCAGGCTCTATCACAGCAGCTTATTTCATTTATGAGTTCACCGATAAGAATCCGTGGATCCATCTGGATATCGCTGGCGTCGAAATGGTCAATAAGACAGAAGGTTTCAACGTGTACGGTGGTACTGGTACCCCTGTACGTACATTCGTTGCCCTTTCTGAATTACTGGCTAATGAATTGAATAAAGGATAATTAAACGTAAAGGGAGATAAAGGGGTGATTATCTCAAACAATACGGTTGATTCATTGCTTAAGACGCACTTCTTTGCGTCTTTGGACGATGACAGTGTCAAGAAGCTTCTTGCTTGTTTTCGTGAGCAGAACTATTCCAAGGGAGATGTCGTTCTGCGTGAAGGCGAGAAGAATCAGGATCTGTTCTTCGTGATTATAGGTATCGCTAAGAGTTATAAAGTCTCTCCGGACGGGAAAGAACAGATTCTGTCTCTTTTCCGCTCGGGTGATGCCTTTAACATGACTATGATCATCGATTCGAATCCACAGGTGTATACCGTTGAGGCGATGAGTCCGCTTACTCTGGCTTATATCTCCAGAAGCGACTTGTACGAGCTCATGAACCAAAACGGGAAGATCTACGAGGCGATCTTGAGATTGTTTGCCGATCAGATCAGATACCTGGTGACTCTCGTTGAGGACCTGTCATTCAGGAGTGTCATGGGAAGGGTTGCCAAGATTCTCATGATGTACATGTCAGATCTCTATACTCCTCATATGCGTATCACACAAAGGGATATCGCGGCTATGGCTGGCACAGCCAGAGAAGTCGTGAGCCGTGCCCTGCGTGCTTTGGAAGACGATGGCTATATCGTGATCGATCACAGCAGGATAAACATTACTGACCCAGAGGCGTTACAGGAACTGATCGATTACAGTGCATGACGAAAGTTACATTTTTATTAAAGGTCAGTTCATATAATTAAAAGCAAGTGAGTGAAATACCAATGAATATTCCTGAAATAGATAAAGATAAGTGTATCGGATGCGAAGCTTGTGTCGATGCGTGTTTAAGAGACGGTCTTGAGGTCGTCGATAATGTCGCCACTTTTGTTGGCGAGGATTGCACATGGTGCGGCAATTGTGAGGCAGCGTGTCCTACGGGCGCAATCACATGTCCATATGATGTGATCTATGATACGTCCGATGAATGCGGTTGTGGTCACGATCACGACCATGATCATGATCATGAATAACGTCTGACTTGCTTTCTTTTTCCGTATCTTTTCCGTTTTTTTTAGCTTTGTGCCTGAAAAAGGTGTTGCTTTTTGTTTTGCCGCATGATATCATACCCAACTTGTGTGTCATTACACAGGAGGTATTAACTAGATATGGCAAATTGGAACAACAACTCTTGCCCCAAATGCGGCGGCAACTTGTTTATAGACGTTGACGAGACCGGTTTCTTCGATCATTGTCTGCAGTGCGGATATGTCCATTGCAGGACACTTCCTACCTGTCCCACCTGCGGTGCTGTTCTTGAGAACATCAATGGTGGCTATCACTGCCTGAATTGTGATCCGATCGAAGTAGCCTAAGCTATTTCTTTTCTGAGTCTATCGACAATGTAATTCTCATCGAGCCCCTCGATGAGAATTATTTTTATTTTTGAGGTCTGTCCCTTGTCTATTACGATATTGCTCTTGGCAGTGTCCAGGACTTTGCTCAGATACTTGATCAGTTCGATGTTGGCTTTACCTTCGATTGGCTGGCATGCGATCTTGATCGACCATACTCCGTCTGTTTCGGATACGATGGCGTTCCTTTTTGAGTTGGGTGTGATTTTGACGCTGATACGATACAATTATATGATCCGTTCCAAGCATTCTTGATTTCGGATGATAACACGATTGACGATAGGGGTAAAGAGCTGATGATCGATGATGAACTTGCAGGGCTGGTTGATAAAGCATACGGACTTCTGATGGAGAAGGGTTTCAAGCTGGCTTTCGCTGAATCAGCTACCGGCGGAATGCTTTCAAAGCTTTTCACCGATAGATCAGGTGCGTCGTCCTGCTACAACGGTTCTGTTACTTCCTATGTGAATTCTGTCAAACATAATGTCCTTGGCGTCAGTAATGACGATTTGGACAAATACGGGGCAGTCAGTGCTCCGGTTGCTGAACAGATGGCGGACGGAGCACGTAAAGTGCTTGGTGCTGACATTGCATTGTCAGTGACAGGTATCGCAGGTCCGGGAGGCGCCGAAGGCAAGGAGGAAGGACTCTTTTACTTCGGATTGTCTTTTCATGGAGAGAACATGACTCGTCGAGAGATTCTTAATGGAACTCGGGATGAGAACCGCAAGTCAGCTTCACGGTTTGTGCTGACGTGGCTTTGCGATTATTTGAGTAGAATGTGATATGGCAAATAGTGCTGCGACAAGTAAATATGAGATGGATACCACCAACGGATCGATCTTACCAAAGATGATCCGTTTTGCTGTTCCTGTACTCCTTTCGGGTATCCTGCAGCTCCTTTTCAATGCGGCTGATTTGATTGTTGTCGGACGTTTCGTCGGACATGAGGCAGTTGCTGCTGTAGGGGCCAACACATCATTGATCTTCCTTCTCACAAATCTGTTTATCGGTCTTTCTGTAGGTGCGACTGCTGTTGCGGCGCGTTACTTCAGTATGAAAGCGACTGATGATCTCAGTGATACGGTCCATACATCCATTGCTCTGAGTTTGATATGCGGATTGATCATCACTGTGGTGGGATTAGTCTTTGCGCGTCAGGTCCTGGTACTGATGAATACCCCTGAGGATATCCTCGACGGGGCTCAGTCTTATTTCACCATTATCATGTACGGCATGATCGGTATGATGCTTTATAACTTCGGTAGCTCGATTCTGCGTTCCATTGGAGATTCCCGCCGACCGCTTTATTTCTTGGTGATTTCCGGCGTCATCAATGTCGGTTTGAATCTTTTGCTTGTTTTGGTATTTGGTCTT
>JAEEOC010000116.1 GCA_016284035.1 Dehalococcoidales bacterium | reverse complement strand
GGGGCCAAGCGTGTGGAACGTGATCCTCGTCGTGGCGATGCTCTGGTGGTGCGGTACAGCCAGACTAGTCTACAGCCGTACCGTCCAGGTCAAAGAGATGTCTTTCATAGAATCAGCTAGGATGATGGGGTTCAGGGAATCTTACATCCTGTTCAGACACGTACTCTCCAACGTAAAAGAAATATTTGTCGCCAGATGGTGCCTCTCTGTTGCGTCTGCAATGATGGCAGAGGCGGGATTGGCATTCCTGGGTCTCGGAGATCCCTTCGAGATCAGCTGGGGCGGTATGATAACTGCAGCCTTCAACAAAGGTGGTTTCGTACTCAACCTGTGGTGGTGGTATGTAGCTCCTGGCATCATGATCTCACTTATCACTGCTGGCTTTTTCCTGATTGGAATGAAAAAGAAGATGAGGAGGAATGTCTGGGATGAGTGATCCTATCATCTCCATCAGGAATCTTACAGTCGAGTTCCCGACGGCCGAGGGCAAGTTCAGGGCATTAGATGAAGTATGCCTGAACATCTCAGAAGGAGAACACGTCGCCGTCATCGGTGAATCAGGGTGCGGTAAGTCAGTGTTGGGTCATTCCATTCTTCGCCTGTTAGACGGAATCTCAGAAACAACAGGAAACATCTTCATAAAAGGTGCCGATGTTCGTTCAATGAGCGAACGAGAACTGCTTGCGATGAGAGGCCAAGAGGTAGCTTTGATTCCTCAGAGCCCCACAGTATCTCTCGATCCCGTGATCAAGATCGGTAAACAGATCGGCGAAGTCTATGATGTCCATGGAGTTCCTAAGCAGGAATGGAAAGAGAAAGTAGTGGAATCCCTGGGCAATATTGGATTCGAAGACCCTCAAAACATATATGAGACCTATCCTCACAGACTTTCCGGAGGAATGTGCGAGAGGACCGTCATATGCATGGGCATGTCCCTCAAGCCTGCGGTACTCATCGCGGACGAACCAACAAAAGGTTTGGATCCCGCCTCAAAGATCGATGTCCTTAAGACCCTGAACAGACAGACTAACGGAAAGACATTGATCATGATTACCCACGATTACAACGCCGCAAAAATCTGTGAGAGGACCGTTGTGATGTATTCCGGAAGGATTCTTGAAGACGGTCCAACAGAAGAAGTAATGAGAGATCCCAAACACCCCTACACCAAAGCCCTCTGGGGTGCCATGCCCTGTAACGGAATGATCCCTATTGCAGGTTCTGTTGAAAAGGCAGCGACAGGCTGTGATTTCTACAACAGGTGCGAACATAGATGTGATGAATGCAAAGACCTGCATGATATGAAACAAGTCTCAGAAAACCATTTGGTGAGGTGCTGTAAATGTTAGAGCTGCAGCACATAAACATCACATTCCGTAAGGGTCTGATTGGACGCGGTTCCAAGCCAGTCCTTGAGGACGTATCCTTAAGCATATCCAAAGGTGAACTCGTGTCGATAATAGGATTCAGCGGTTCAGGCAAGACGACCTTGGCGCGCATCGCTGTCAGGTCAATAAACCCAGATAAAGGAAAGATCATCCTCGATGGAGAAGACATCTCCAGATTGGGATTCAAAGAAATGTCCAGATATCGCTCCCGATTGCAGATGGTATTCCAGCATCCGGAAGGTGCACTGAACCCTGAAATGACGCTTGGAGACTCTCTCAGAGAGGCAGTACGCAAAGCAGGCTATTCAGGTAAATCCTTCGAGGAAAAACTGGACTCTCTCTGTGCAGAACTGGAGATCAAGAAAGAGCTTCTGAACAGGTATCCGATGCAGGTCAGCGGAGGAGAGATACAGAGGATCGCACTGGCAAGAGCACTGGCATTCGATCCGAATTACATTTTCATGGATGAGCCCACATCCATGCTGGACGCATCCGTTCAGGCACAGATACTCAAAGTCATACTCTCCCGTAAAGAGAGCATGGGAATGGGTATCGTCCTAGTCACCCACGATCTTGATATCGTCCGCAGTATAAGCGACAGAGTGATCGCAATCGACAAAGGCAAGATCGTCGCCGAAGGTACAGCGGAGGAAGTATTCTCATCCCAGATACCCTATATCAAAGACTACGTTGATTCCTGGAACGAACTGGAATCTATCAACAGGAACATCGGATTGCACGCCTGATCTCAAACAGGTCAGAGCCAAATCAGTATTCAAAACACCTCTTAGCATCGAAGATACGTTTCCCTCTTTTCAAGTGTGTCCTAAACCTTTTATTCTTTAACTAGGTTATTTCAACAAGCTGAACTTACTCTATAACTCGAAACCGAGTAGGTGTTGGGATAATTCAAAAGCAACTAATATAGTTTCTTGTTATTCCAGGAGGGCAGAAAATGTCCACACACGAACAGAGAATTGAAGTATTTAAAGACACCTTAAACTGGATTGCTAATGATCCGGATTTATCAGCATCTGTCAATAATGCAAAAAAGAATACAACAGTATTCTATGAAGATGATTACCCAACTTTTAATGCTTTCAAAACAAAAGAGACCCTTATATCAGTCTCCGAAGATAGAAGTTTTCAATCGGCAATGCGGCTTCAGAAGGAGAATCCCGAAGCAAAAATCGCAGTGATGAATTTTGCTAGCGCTTTCCATCCAGGAGGCGGCGTAGCGAAAGGAAGCAGTGCTCAGGAAGAAAGCTTATGCAGAACATCGACATTGTATCCATTGCTTAATCGAAGAACCTTAAGAAACACTTTCTATAAGCATCACTATCACATTAATACCTTGAAAGCATCTGATTCTTTGATTTATACAGCGGGTGTAATAATCTGTAAGACAGATGATGATCTTCCCAAAAGAATGCCGAAAGAAGATTGGGGAATCGTGGATGTAATCACGATTGCAGCTCCGCACTTAGTTCAAGAGCCCAACATCCATGCATCTAGTTCCCATAGAGTCTTTTTTATGAGCGATGTCGAATTATTTGGATATCATGTCAAACGTGCAATACATGTACTGACTTGCGCTGCAGCAAAGGGTGTAGATATTTTGATCCTCGGAGCGTTCGGTTGTGGTGCTTTTCACAACAACCCCGAGGTTGTAGCAAAAGCATACAAGACTGCCTTGAACGAATTTCCCAAAGTTTTCAAACAGATTGAATTTGCGGTGTATTGTCCACCGGAAGATAAAACTAATTACAACGTATTCAGACGAATCCTAAAGCAATAGTCAGTGCTAATCGTAATGCTATAAGTCAGTTGATAATGCTTATGATTACGCGGTGAACTTGAACTTATTAGTAATAGATAATCTCAGTTGATATTGGAAAGGCTGTTGGGCTTATGTCAATGCACTGCTTGGGCACATAAACTTTTTTCAAGTTATAACATCCACTAAAAGCCTCTTCTTCAATGGTTCTAATGCTCTTAGGAAGTCTTAATTCGTTCAAACTACCGCAATTTAAAAATGCATATGATTCTATTGTTTTAAGATTACTTCTATCTGAAATATCAAGCTGAGTTAACAACTGGCAATCCTTGAAAGCCTCTCTTTGAATAACAACGACATTATCTGGGATATTGATCTTTCTTAAGTTGATACAACCACTAAAATCTACCCTTCCGATTTTCCCGTTTATTGTGTTAATTTCATTCAAGTATATTGAAGTCATATTACGACTATTATGAAATCCAAACTGAGGAAGAAGCCCAGACACAGTCCTATTCGATGGTAAAATGACCGGCTTACCATTGTATTGTTTAGGAAGGATAACATCACCTGAGAAAGTTCTAAATTTTTCGTCTGTATCGTCAAGACGATAGTCTGAAATTCCATTTGCTACGTAATAACCATTTGGAAATTGTTCTGTAGAAGGACATGCCCCCAGATCTAGTTTTGAAAAAGATGGCATAACCCGTTCCGATATTTGAATACCTTGAGAATTTGTTTTCTTGATGACGATTGATCCTGGCATGTAAAGTTCAGATAAATCGACGGATGAACTATTAATTGAACCCTTCGTATACCAAACACCATCATATTTCATAATGTCAGCTTTTGGATAAAAACTAAAAGAGTGTTTTTCTCGAAGAGTATTTTTCTCTGGATCATAAAAATAAATTGTTGACCCATCGTCCGAAATTACGTAGGTGTAAAATTCGGTTGCCAGTTTAATATCATTGCCTTGAGTTGCATCAATCTGAAGTGCATTCTCACTGAATGTAAGAGTATGCGTAAGGCCGAGAGCAGATGCTGAATAGGAACCTCTAGGCCCTCTTTGTTTATCATTATTAATCTGATTTATTATTGCATTTCTTTGACTGTTTTCAGAGAAAGATGCATAAGCATCGGTTATTCGAGAAATCGATTGTTTAATATCACCATGATTAAAACCTATGACATAAATGGCTATCGGCAATATACAAACAATTGCGATAGGAATTGCTTTTTTGAAAAACTTTTTGAGTTTGTACCGCAGAATAATCCACTTAAGCTGTGTTTTAGAGTAAGGAGTTCTACTGGTCCCATTTGCACTCATCAATCATCACCCCTCAAGAAGCCTCTCATGAAAGTTGAGTTCTTTTTCATATGAAACAACTGTTTTAATTATGTGTTATTTGGCAAAAGATTGCATCATTTAATTAGGATTATTTTATTAATACAGCCAAAATGCATTTACACAATATCTAGTTGATTGTTGGGGCAAATCATCATAATGTGGTATAATCGCGGCATTAAAAGCCGATAATGAACAAAATCTCGAAAAGGATCTCCTGACAACAGCTATGGAAAACAAATGGGTTAGAGCAGCAATCCCGGCGTTATTGATTCACTGTTCCATCGGTACGGTCTACTGCTGGAGCACTTTCAAAGAAGTCATTGCGAATCAAATCGGATCAAGTACCTTTGTAACTGGCTGGGCTTTTTCCCTGGCCATCTTCTTCCTGGGCATGTCCGCTGCTTTCGGCGGCAAACTGGTTGAAAAAGACATCCACAGGTCTTCACTTTTATCCTGTATCTGTTTCACTGTGGGCATGGTCGGAACGGGTCTGACGATTCAGTTCCTCAAAGGCGCACCCGCCGTGATCCTCATCTATTTGTTCTACGGCTGTATCATGGGCATCGGCTTGGGCATCGGCTATCTGACACCCGTCAAGACGCTGATGCTGTGGTTCTCCGAACAGAAAGGTCTGGCTACCGGTATCTCCATCATGGGTTTCGGTCTGGCCAAAGCGATCGCAACACCCGTCATGGAATACCTGCAGAACAATTTCGGCATCTCCATGATGTTCTATGTATTGGCAACCATCTATTTCATCATGATGTTCGCAGGACATCTGCTGCTCAGGAAACCTCAGGGCTGGGTCGAGATCAAAGACGACAAACAGTCCAATTTCAATATCAAAGCACTTCTCAAAGAAAACAAGCATGCTTTCGTCAAGATCTGGTTAATCTTCTACATCAATATCCACTGCGGTCTGATGCTGATCACCTATGAAAAGCAAATCATCAACACCTTCTTTGGCCAGCTGGCGATCATCGGAATGCTCATTTCACTGGTACCTTCGATCACCGCTATCTGTAACGCTCTGGGCCGTATCGGCTACTCGACTATCTCTGACCGCATGAAGGACAGAATCACGGTCTATCACATCATCTTCATTTCATGTATCGCCGTATCGCTATTAGCATCCTTCAAGCTCATCTTTATCATCATCCCGATGCTGATGGTCGTGAACCTCGGCTACGGCGGCGGTTTCTCCACACTGCCCGCTCTGCTCTCATCCCACTTCGGTATGAAGAACATCTCAAAGATTCACGGTTTAGCGCTGTCTGCCTGGGCGATCGCCGGTATTACCGGCAACAACCTGTCTGAAGCAATCCTTCAGGCTTCTGGCAATGAATACAGATTCGTCTTCATGACTGCATTCGTCTTATATGGCGTAGCGTTTATCATCAGCCGAACTATCAAAGCTCCCAAAGAGATCCCCGCATAATCGCGATACAGAAAACTATTTCACTGAAAACAATAAGGGCGGGAAATTTCCCGCCCTATTTCATTCTAAAAGATTATTACCGAATTCTATCCGAGAGTTTCCTTGGCTTCCTGCATGCGGACCTTGATACGGCCGTCTACTGCGATGCCTTCGCCAGTCTTCTCAGAGATCAGCAAGGGGTTGATATCCAATTCATCGATGAAACTGAAATCAGCTACCAACTGAGACAATCGGAGCAGAGTCTCTTCGATCTGTTCCATCTGAGCAGGAGTGGTGCCACGTGCACCTTCAAGGAGTTTATATGCTTTGACTGATTTGATCATTTCCTTGGCATCGATATCGGTGATAGGAGCAATCCTGAAAGTCACGTCTTTCATGACTTCGATGAATACGCCGCCAAGACCGAACATCAGCATAGGACCATACTGAGGATCGGTAGCGATACCGCAGACCATTTCACGAGAGCCTTTGACCATCTCCTGGATGATGACACCCTCGAGACCTTCCAGAAGGCCCTTTTCAGTCAGTTTGGCAATGAGGTCACGGTATTCTGCTCTCAATTTTTCAGGAGACTGGATATTGACTCTCACGCCGCCGACATCGGTCTTATGAGAAGTGGTCTTCGAGGTCATCTTCATGACAACAGGATATCCGATGGAGTCAGCGATCATCACTGCTTCCTGTTCCGACTTGGCAAAGCCAGATTTACAGACACGGATACCATAGGCATCAAGAACATCAATGGACTCACGGGTGGTAAGCTGATCGCGTCCTTCGTTGACCGACTTCGCGATGATCTCTTTAGCTTTCTTATGATCGACATCGAACTTCTTGACGACGCCTTCGGGGCGCTCGATCCAAAGTCTCTGCTGATTGAGTCTGTTCAGACCATCGGCTGCTTCTTCGGCATACATGAAGAACGGCATGTTGACGTCCATATCGCTCAAAGAAGTGAAGAAGACGGACTTGGTCATGAAGACACCGATAACGGGCTTATGAGGATGCTGAGCCTTGATCTCCATGACAGCCTTGGCCACATCGATATCTTTAAGGCCAAGGAACGGTAAGTAGATGACCATGATCATGTCGACATTGTCGTCGGCAATAACGGTCTCAAGAGTCTGTTTGTAATGTTCGATAGGAGCAGAAGCGATCATATCGACAGGATTCTTTACGGATGCAGCGGCAGGAAGGAAGCTTCGCAGCTTTTCCTTAGTCTCTTCAGAGAGCTGAGCCATCTGCATGCCATATTCACAGACTGCATCGGTAGCCATGATGCCAGGACCGCCGGAGTTGGTGATGATGGCGACCCTATCCCCTCTGGGAATAGGACAATTGGCAAATACCTTAGCAGTAGCAAAAAGGTTCTTTAATGAATACTCTCGGATGACACCGGACTGTCCGAGCAAAGCATTAGCGGCCTTGTCGGCACCAGCCAGAGATCCAGTGTGAGAAGAAGCGGCGCTGGCGCCTGCTGCAGAACGACCGGCCTTGAGAGCCAGGATTGGTTTTTTCTTGGAGATGCGGGATGCGAGCTGACGGAAATTAGCGGGATTCTGGATGGATTCCATGTAAAGGAGGATCTGATGAACATCTTCATCGTCTTCCCAGTATTCCAGAGCAGTTTCTGCATTGACATCAGCCTGATTGCCGATGGAGATAAACTGGGCAAAACCAAGATTGAGGTCCTTGAGGATGTTCAGGATACCGCCGCCGAGAGCGCCGGACTGAGAGACGAAACCGATATGACCTCGCTCAGGGATGGATTCGGCGAAACAACCGTCCATTGAGATCTCAGGGAGAGTATTGACGACGCCCAGACAGTTGGGACCTACACAGCGCATGCCGTACTGATGGATCTTGGCAACCAGTGCCTTTTCCAGTTCGGCACCTTCTTTACCGGTTTCCTTAAAGCCTGCAGTAATGACACAAAGACCTTTGATGCCTTTCTGATTACACTGATCGATGGTATCCAAAAGGAACTTGGCGTTGACAGCGATGATAGCCAAATCGATATCGCCGGGAACGCTGAGTACTGAAGTATAAGCCTGCAGGCCTTCGATGATACCGCCTTTAGGATTGATCGGATAGATATCGCCTGTAAACTTGAATTCCAATAATCGCTTCATAATGTCGGAACCAATAGTGTGTTCCTTGGTGGAAGCACCGACGACTGCGATCGATCTCGGTTTCATGATTTTATCTAAGATGCCCATTTTCTCTCCCTATCTGTTTTGCCGTTTCCGGCTTTAACACAAACATAAACCCTCTCTAAGAGTGTTCCTAGAGCAGTTACAATAATATCATATTATTTCCAACTTATTCTCCTATGACTTCGGAGCGGTCCGACAGATATCTTTTTGATATAATATTCTTCGCTATGACGGAGTCTATCTCACCAATCAGAAAACAACTGCTGGATATCAAATCACAGTATCCTGACTGTATGCTGCTGTTCAGGCTGGGGGACTTTTATGAGACTTTCGACGAAGACGCCGAGAATGCATCGAAAGTACTGAACATCGTCCTTACAAAGAAAGCAATGGGCAAAGGCGTAGAAGTCCCCATGGCAGGCATACCCTATCACGCTTTGGATGACTATATGTCCCGTCTTATCAAAGCCGGATATAAGCTTGCCATCTGCGAACAGCTCACAAAACCCGGTGAGACTAAAGGACTTGTCCAAAGAGACGTAGTCAGGATCGTGACACCGGGAACCATCATCGAACCTGCCCTTTTGGAAAAAGGAATCAATAACTATCTGGCATCTGTAATCATCGAGAACGACTCGGTCGGTCTTGCTTATATCGACGTATCCACCGGTGAATTCGGCGCGACCGAGATAGATATCTCAAAGCTGCAGAACGAACTGGTGCGCATAAACCCAGCCGAAATCATAATCCCCGAGGATCAGACCGGAATCGAACACGATAATCTTTCCAAATGCAGCGCCATCGATTTCCGCTTGGACAGATGCGAAGCGATACTGAAAGAACAATTCGAGGTCACCACCCTCGAAGGCTTCGGACTGAAAGGCCATCAGTTGGCGACACGTGCCGCAGGCGCCGTAGTCAGATATGTCAGAAGGATGCAGAAAGACACTCTTGGAATACTTCAGGGCATCAATTACTACAGCACCGCATCCTACATGGCACTGGATAATTCGACGCAAAAGAATTTAGAGCTCTTCGAAAACTCCACCGGAAACACCAAAGACGGAACTCTTTTGTCCGTCCTTGACCATACGACAACGCCCATGGGCATGCGCCTCATGAGACGCTGGATCGGACAGCCTTCTCTCGATAAGAAAGAAATTGAAAGACGTCAGAACATCGTTGAAGCTTTTACCCGCAACAGCATCCTCCGAAGCAGGATCATTACGATACTGAAGAATATCCCCGATATCGAGAGGATAGCCAACCGGATCACATCGAATACCGTCCTGCCGCGCGAACTGCTGGCACTAAAATACGGTCTCAAGGCGATACCAGAACTCGCAAAAGTCCTTTCAGATGACCCAGCATTCAAAGGGCTCATCCCCAATGAACAGTCAGATATCGTCTTTCTCCTGGAATCATCACTCAATGACCCCATCGAGGGGCTTCTGGGTGACGGTACCATAATTAGACGCGGCTACAGCCAGGAATATGATGAGATCAAAGATCTCGTAACTAACTCCAAGAAATACCTCATGGAACTTGAAGCCAAGGAGAAAAGCGAGACCGGCATCTCCAAACTCAGAGTTGGATTCAACAGCGTGTTCGGTTATTACATCGAGGTACCGAACGGCGCTAAATCACAGGTGCCTGACACTTATATCAGGAAACAGACGCTGGCTAATGTGGAACGGTATTACACGCCTGAACTGAAAGAGTATGAGACGCTCATCCTCCACGCCAACGAGAACATCTCAGACATCGAGCATCGTCTCTATAGGCAGATAACATCCCAAATCACTCCATATCTGTCGGCACTTCTGACCATCGCACATCAGATCTCTGAACTCGATGTACTCAGGAGCTTTGCCGAAGTCGCAGTACTCAACCGCTATGTACGCCCCAAGATCACCGATGAAGAAAAGATCGAGATCGTCAACGGACGCCATCCGGTGGTCGAGACCAGACTCCCCAGTGGCACATACGTCCCCAATGACACCCGCATGGATCATTCGGACACACAGATCATGCTCATCACCGGTCCAAACATGGCCGGTAAATCGACTTATATGAAACAGGTAGCCCTGATAGTGTTATTGGCTCAGATCGGCTCTTACGTCCCTGCTGACCGTGCAGAACTTTCCATCATCGACAGGATCTTCACCCGTATCGGAGCCCACGAAGAGCTCTCTTCAGGAAAATCCACATTCATGGTCGAAATGGTGGAGACGTCCGTCATACTCAATAACGCCACCCCCAACTCTCTCCTGCTCCTGGATGAGATCGGACGCGGCACTAGTACCTACGACGGTCTTTCCATTGCGGAATCAGTCGTGGAATACATCCATAACAATCCCAAGAAAGCGGCTTTCACTCTATTTGCCACACACTATCACGAAATGGTCAGCATGTCCGAAAGACTGCCGCGATTAAAGAACTTCAATATCGCCGTCGCTGAAGAGAACGATGAGAGCGTTCTTCTGCAGAAGATCATCAAGGGCGGTACCGATAAGAGCTACGGTATCCACGTCGCAAAGCTAGCCGGCCTCCCCAGGTCGGTCACGGCCAGAGCCAATGAGATCCTCGAGGACCTGGAACAGCAGCCGAAGACCAAGAAGGCTAAAAAGACCGTTATGCAGGCTCAGCTCCCGCTCTTTGCAGAGCCTTCACCCACTTTGAAGAAGATAACCGAGATGGATCTTGACGACATGACGCCAAGACAGGCTCTCAATACTCTTTACGAGCTGAAGAAAGAAAGCAAAGAAGAGCTTTCTGACTAGTTATCCTTTTGCATTTCCTGATCAGTCGATCGTTGGTGGGAACTCACAGGTATCGGTTATTTCAGCTTTGCCTGAAAGATCAGCATAGACCCTGACTATCATATAGTCTGCTGTAGCGTTAGGGACGACAGGCGCGACTTCACAGAGCATGAGATAATTGATTCCGGCAACGACCTGAGTACCAAGGAGTGCGACTGGAGCATAGCTTGCACCCACCAGACCCTCAGTGGCTTTGGAAAGAGCTTTAGTAGCGTCAGTAGTCAAGACGGGAGACTCTGAAGCAGTCCACCCGCCGTCGAGACCGGAACTGACCAATGCCGCAAATTCGCTTTTGCGTACATCGGTAATACTGACGCTGCCCTGAAGATCTTCATAAAGGGTCACGAGAGCATAGGTCGCGTCAGGGTCTTTCCCGATACGCTCGACCGAGCAAAGGAACAAGTGATTGGTGCCGGCTACGACCTGGCTGGCAAGATAAGCGACAGGAATATAGCTCACGCCGACTTTACCGGCTACAGCTTTATCAAAAACGGCCTGGATATCAGATGTGATCACGGGAGACGATGCCCTCGTCCAACCGCCGGAAAGAGCAGGTTCCTGAGGATCGTCTTTCTTGCAGGAGCATGCGGCGGCGCCAGTTAAACAAAGTGCAGAGATTAACAGAGAGGATAATACGACAAGGAGCATCTTCTTCATCTTTCTTACCTACCTAAAATTTTTCATCAAAAAAACAGATAAAAGTCTTTTTTCTACCCTAATAAATAATAGCCCCAACAAGTTTAATTGACTACCGATAACGTGATACCATTACTTGACGCATTGTGGGACTGAAACGACCCCACGCATGCGCTTATAAACGTAATAAAGAAATAAAAATAGATGGAGGGAAAATGGTAACCTTAAGCGTAATTAAGGCTGACATCGGTGGTTACGTAGGTCATTCAGAATCACATCCTGATCTGCTCGCAACTGCCAAAGAAAAGATGGAACAGGCCAAACAGAAGGGCCTGGTCATCGATTATCAGGTAGCTAAATGCGGCGATGACTGCGAACTGATCATGACTCATGATCACGGTACCGATAACAAAGAGATCCATCAGATGGCATGGGATACTTTCGTCGCCTGCACTGAGGTCGCAAAGAAACTCAAGCTCTATGGTGCCGGTCAGGACCTTCTTGCTGACGCTTTCTCTGGAAACGTCAAAGGTATGGGCCCCGGCTGTGCCGAAATGGAGATCGAAGAACGACCCAGCGAACCTGTCATCGTATTCATGGCTGACAAGACTTCATCCGGCGCCTGGAACATGCCTCTCTACAAGATGTTCGCAGATCCGTTCAACACCGCCGGTCTGGTCATCGCAGAGAACATGCATGACGGCTTCACTTTCGAAGTCCATGACGTCCTCGAGAACAAGATGATCAAATTCAACACCCCTGAAGATCTTTACGATATGCTGGTCTTCATCGGTGCCACTACCCGATACTGCATCAAGGCCGTCTACACCCGCAAGGGCGAGATTGCCGCAGTATCCTCCACTCAGAAACTCTTCAACATTGCCGGCCGCTATGTCGGTAAAGATGATCCCGTCTGCATCGTCCGAGGCCAGGGTTGCTTCCCTGCCATCGGTGAGATCCTTGAGCCCTTCTCCAAGACCTGGCTCGTCGAAGGCTGGATGCGCGGTTCCCACTACGGTCCTTTCATGCCCGTAAGCGAAGCCGACAGCACTCCTTCCCGCTTCGATGGTCCTCCTCGAGTAGTCGCTTATGGTTATCAGCTGGCCAACGGCAAGCTCGTCGGTCCTCGCGATTTCTTCGCTGACAAGTCCTTCGACAATGCCCGCAAGGCCGCACTCGATGCAGCTGATCTTCTCAGATCACATGGTCCTTTCGAACCTCATCGACTTCCTCTCAATGAGATGGAATACACCACCATGCCTCAGGTCATGGAAAAACTCAAAGATCGATTCGAAGACATCAAATAATCGATACAATCGAATAAGGTTTAGAACATATGAAAGAGCTTCTTCTGGCAACTACCAACAACGGTAAAAGGAAGGAGCTCTTCCATTTAATCGGAGACCGCTTCGAGATACTCCTGCCTTCTGACCTTGGTATTGAGATGAAAGTAGAAGAGACCGGAACCACATTTGCTGAGAATGCCGTTCTCAAAGCAGAGAGCTTGGGAAAGCTCTCAGGCAAAATGACCTTTGCCGATGACTCAGGACTCGAGATCGATGCTATGGGTGGAGAACCGGGAATCTATTCCTCTCGTTTCGGAGGAGAAGATTCCACATACCCTGAGAAATTCGCGCTGATCTATGACAGACTCAAGGACATTCCATTTGAGAAGCGAACAGCAAGATTCAGATGCGCCATCGCTCTCTATATCCCCGGAGAAGAGACCAGAGTTTTCGAAGGGAAAGTCGAAGGCATCATCTCAAATGAACCAAAAGGTTCTAACGGATTCGGATATGACCCCATATTCTTCGTACCGGAATACGGAAAATGCATGGCAGAACTGGACCCTGAGATAAAGAATCAGATCAGTCACCGTGCCAATGCCATCAAGCTCCTGGTGGATTATCTCAATACCAGATTCTGATCAGATAAAAAATGTAATAAAAAAGCCTGTCCGGTGTGATATGTACCCTCTTTACTGGACACCAGTAAGGAGGGTATTTTTATGCGCTACAGTTATGAATTCAAAATGTATTGT
>JAEEOC010000115.1 GCA_016284035.1 Dehalococcoidales bacterium | reverse complement strand
AAAAAAGAAATTTTGAAAAAAATGGTGGGCGGTATAGGACTCGAACCTATGACCCCCTGCGTGTAAAGCAGGTGCTCTAACCAACTGAGCTAACCGCCCGAAAAGGCTCAATCATTCTATATTGAGTGAGCTGTTCTTGTAAAGTTAAGTAAGCTTTCCGGAGACAGTGGGGTGCCTGCCTCCGGAAAGCCATACAAGGGGGTTATGACAATTCCAACGGAATTATCGAACAGTAATCCCTGTCCTTATAATCAAAGGACAGCATCTTGACTTTGACCCCGAAATACTTGCTCAGGTTCTCTTCCGTAATGACATCTTTGGACGGACCAAAGAGATATGGCAGATTAGGACCGAGCATGAGAGAGATATCTCCCAGTCTCAGGGCATGTTCGGGATAATGAGTATTGACGATACATCCCAGACCCTGATCACGTACGATCTTCTCAAGCATACCGATGATGAGCATCTGGTTCTTGAAGTCGAGATGTGATTCAGGTTCATCGAGAATGATTATTTCAGGTTTGGAAGCCAGCGCCCTTGCGACCATAACGAGCTGGAATTCACCGCCCGAAAGGTTATTGCACGGCTTCTTATACATATGTGCGATACCGACCTGTTCCAACGCCTCCATTGCGATGTCATAGTCGGCCGAACTTGGTGTGGAATAGACATGCATATGGGATGCTCTGCCTAATAGCACCATATCAAGTACCGAATAAGCGAACCTGCTGCCGGTACTCTGAGGAACATAGCCGATTCTTTTCCAGAAAGCTGTATGCTTCATTTTTTTCATCGATACGCCATCGACCAGCGTTTCGCCGCTCATCCAAGGAACGAGTCCTGTGATACATTTCAAAAGTGTGGTCTTACCGATACCGTTGGGACCAAGGATAGTGAGTATCTGTCCATTGGAGACATCGAAACTGATGTCCTCGTGGATGATCCTTTCATTGGAATATCCGAATTTACCGTGGCATATTTCGATCTTCATTATTTCCACTGGCCTCCGGATTTCTTCAAAAGATAAGCAAAGAACGGCGCGCCGATGATGGCTGTCAGGATCGACAGCGGGATCTCAGACGCACTGACCGTTCTCGCGATGGCATCGATGATCATCAGATACGCACCGCCCACAGCAATACAAGCAGGGATGAGGTCCTTATGGTTGGGACCGACGATAGACCTGCAGATATGCGGAATAACAAGACCAATCCAGCCTACGATACCGCAGACTGATACTGTTGCTGCCGTGATGACGGAACAGCAAAGGACGACGATGAAACGCGACAGTTTCAGATTCACGCCCATAGCCTTGGCTTCATCTTCATCCAGAGAAAGGATGTTGATCCTCCAACGGAATATGACCAGGACGATGATACCGATGATGATCAAAGGGGCTGAATGCCAGACATCAGCAAAAGACCTGTTGGCAAGGCTTCCCATGAGCCAGTAGGTGATAGTCGGAAGTTTGCTGAATGGGTCAGCGGTAAATTTGATCGCCGATATCAAAGCCTCAAAGAAGGCCGATGTGATCGTACCGGCAAGGACAAGCGTATATATAGATGCTTTACCTTTGCCCACTTTGCTCACCATGAACGTGACAGCAACAGCCACAAGACCCATGATCACAGCAGATATCTGCGTCAGGAAAAGGTTTTCGACTAAAAGGATAGCTAGCGCAGCGCCAAAGCCTGCGCCACTGGATACACCTAAGACCTGCGGACTGACCAATGGGTTACCAAACATACCCTGCAGTGCAGCACCAGATATGGCAAGACCTGCACCGACCAGAAGTCCCAGGATGATCCTCGGAAAACGCAAAGCCATGACCGCTGATTCCTGGAAGGCTGAGTAGTTGCCTGTCGGAGCAATACCGAACAGTCCCATGAAATTATCCCACAGGATCTCGATCACAGTATTGGGAGCGACCTGGAATCGTCCGCAGCAGAATGACAAAAGGAATACCAGAAGAGGCAGTGCGATGAGCACTGCCTTCTTCCACCAGGCAATTTTAAAGTCTTTTTTTACATTGTTTACAGAAATATCTGTATTCATTTTACCTATTTGACATAGTATGCAGCATCGCTGGAAGGATTGAAGACCATATTGAGCTCTTTATCAGAGAGTTCATAACCGTAGAAAGTCTTGTAGTAATCTCTGACTTCCTTCTCCATGTCGTACTTGTAGTATTCGGGATATGTCTTGCTGGCAATCCACTTGAGCATGAGAGCGGAATCAGAAGTAGGGGTGAACCATCGGTAGATACCCAGAGGATCCTTGTAGACATGTCCGTCCTGAACAGCCTTGATACCGCTCCAGTCCTGACCTTCAATCTTGTTGTTGTAAAGATCATCAGGCTGGCACTTGGTGAAGGTAGTGATGAAGATATATTCAGGATTCCACTGCATGATCTGTTCCATGCTGACTTCGGTCACGTTGTTGCAGTCTTTGGCAACATTCTCGGCACCGATAGTCTCGATCCAGTACTGGCTGTAGAGATTAGAACCGGCGACCTGGAGAGTGCCACCTTCATCTCTGTAGAGGAACATTACCTTTTTCTTGTCAGTAATGGTCTTGGCGATATCCTTGACTTCCTGTGCTGCCTTGCGGCTCTCTTCGATGATAGCTTTAGCTCGGTTCTGTTCGCCCATGACCTGACCGATAAGATCAGCCCATGCTGCGAAAAGTTCAATAGGATCAGTGCCATTGGTCTCAAGGCCAACAGCGGTGATACCGGCAGCTTCGAGGGCATTGATCTCATCAGTATTCTTGTTGAGACAGAAGACGACTTCAGGGTTGAGCTTCATGAGCTCTTCGATGTTGGTGTCATTGTTAACGATAAAGTTAGTGGGAACGTTAGCAATTTCAGGACAAAGGATCACGAACATGGATGCCAATGCGGCAGATCGTGAAGAGGGGTTCATACCGACCAATGTATCGATATTACCGGTGACAGCGAAATAAGTGGCCGGCAGAGGTCGGACGGAAGAGAATGCGACACGTTCGTATTTCTTATTGATAGTGACAGTTCGTCCAGCCTGATCCTGAACAGTATACGGATAAACCAACGGTTTTACTTCGGGTTCATCTGGTTTTGTAGAGGTAGTAGTATCACCAGTTACAGTTACAGTTTCGGTCTTAGTATTGGTAACAGTGTTAGTCGCAGTCTTAGTGACGGTAGTGGTCTTTCCTCCTGCGCATCCGACAAACATGCTGGAAAGCAGTACTATCGACAGGACTGCAGCAAAAATCTTGTTAAATTTGCTCATTAAAGTCTTCCTTCTTTGTTTTGATTTCGATGACCTTTAAAAGATCATCAGGATCATTGTTCATGATGGCATCTGCCAATTCATGACGAACCCGCCTGAGACCTTCAAGGTCTTCATCAGACATGGGTTCTCCCGCTGCTCGTCGTTGAGCGGGTAATTCCGAGTAGTAGTAAAAGTCTTTGGGCACGATACCGTCTTTGACTGCCAGACAAAGGATTTTATCCTTGTATCCCAGTTCAAAGTAATATCTACCCTTTCCGCCCGGAGTGGGTGGAGCAGGTTTGTCTTGAACCTTGCTTAAATCAAGATCCAGGGTGCCTTTGGAACGGACGCGCATGACCATCTCAGTTGCATCAATGACGCCCTGTCCGCCCAGACCGATACCGCTCAGAAACGAAAAGTATCCTCTTTCGGGAATCTCATCAG
>JAEEOC010000114.1 GCA_016284035.1 Dehalococcoidales bacterium | reverse complement strand
CTACGGCCTGCAGGCTTGTCTTTAGCGATATCGCAGCCGTTATTCGAGAACATGTTCACGGCCATCCCCAGCATCGGCGGGATGAGTTCCACCAGTACGAAATAGTCCAGTACTCCCGTCTGCATGTAGACGCCGGCAAAGGGCATGAGACCTCCCAGGACGAATCCGCAGAAGACTTCGCCTAAGGGCAGATGGCAGATAGGATAGGGTCCAAAGGCGTAGAAGATGAGGACGATCCCTCCGATGAGGCCGATGATGAGCGGTACGATCCCCAGTTTTAGTACGACATATGCTGCCGGGATCATGGCGACAAGAAGGAAACAGATACCGGAAATGAGAGCGGTACGGGGTCTCATGCCGTAGACGATGACGGCATCCTGAGCGTCGGGAGAGTTTTCCAAAGTGTCGGTGCCTTTTACGAAATCGGCGTAGTCGTCGAAAGCGTTGACGGCGGACTGCATGAGTAGTGCTATGACGAAGAGGCACAATGCCATGATGAGATCGATCTGGTGGAGTCTGTGATAGCTTATGGCGATGGCGACGGCCGCAGGAGCCATGGATCCTGCCCAGGTCTGCGGGGCGGCGAGGTTCAGGATATTCTTCCAGAGCGGAACGGGTCGTGTTTCTTTCGGCATGGCTCGTTTCTTTAGACTTTTCGCATATTATGTATGAAAAACGGCGTCCTGACAATAATCATCTAATCGTATGTTTATGTAGGGAACTTTTTATGTGGATTTTTTCAAAAAAGTTCCCTACAATAGTAGTGATACAAGGAGCCATTTCATGAGCGAAATAGAAAAGATAAGATCCCTGATCAAAGAGAAAGCAGAAGCTGAAGCCAGATTGAATATGATCCCTTATGATGGTTCGCCAGAGATAAAGGAAACACATGGTGACAGTTATCTGTACGTAAGGAAGAGAGTTGGCGGAAAGCTAAAGTCGACTTATGTCGGAGTATATTCTGAAGAACTATATCAGCTCCTGTTGCGCAGTGCCAGGGACTCAAGGGAATTAAGAAAACAGATAAGGAAGATAACCAAGCAATTGGCCTTGCTGGGCTATTCTCCTGCGGAATTATCGGCGGAAGTCCTTTTGAACCTTGATTTTGCCAGAGCGAATATGAAATCCGCTATCTATGATCAGGCCATTCTGGAGGGGGTATCGACGACCTATCCTCAGACTGAAAGCATCATCGAGAACGGCACCGTAAATGGTATGACGGCAGATGATATCCAAAAAGTCTTGAACTTGAAGCATGCATGGGAGTTTGTTCTTGATGAAGATATTCTGATGGCAGAGGATGACTATTATCTTCTCTCTCATATAGCCAAACTGATAAATGAAGGTTTTTATTATGACGGAGGAAGTATCAGACGTGTTCCTGTTACCATCGGTGGTTGTGATTACATTCCGCCTATCCCTGTCGAAACGAATGTGAAAGAAACGATAAAAGACATCATAGCATCCGGAAAAGAAAAGATTGATGTAGCGATTGACCTTTGTCTCTATTGTATGAGGACACAGATATTTATCGATGGCAATAAACGTGCTGCAGTCATATTTGCTAATCACTATCTTATCGCAAATGGACAGGGCCTCCTGGTGATACCCGAGAAAGATGTCCCTGAATTTAAGAAACTCTTGATAGAATTCTACGAGGGCGACGATGCAGGTAAAGTCACAGCATTCTTGAAGAAGAAATGCTGGAGACGAATGACACTGTGATCCAGGCTATCAAATAAAACGAGAGCGGGCTCATCACCCGCTCTCATTATTTCAGGATAAAAGTCTTTATGCTGCCAGGTTCTTGATGTGCTCCCTGAGCTTGGTCTGCTTCTCGAGGGCTGCATCTAATCTTGCCTGTTCTTTCTCGATGACCTGCTGAGGAGCGCGGGAGCGGAAGGTCTCATCATTGAGATGGGATTCCAGTCGGGCCTGTTCCTTGACGGCTTCATCGAGTTCCTTATTGAGCTTGGCAAGCTGAGCTTCCAGATCGAAGAGGCTGGCCATGGGGATGATGATCTCGGCATTGGGGAGCACTTCGACGATGGACTGCTTGGGTACATCATCGGTCCTCTTTTCCTCAAACCTTACAGTGGCCTTGGCGAGGGTCAGGATGGTGGCGGTGTAGGGTGAGAGGACATTAGCGAGTTCGTCGCAGTATACATAGGCGTCGATGGTCTTATTGATATCGACTTCATATTCGGATCGGGTATTTCGTAAGGTCCTGACGATCTCGGTGAGGGTCGACATCTGAGCTTCTTCCTTCTCGAAGTGGAAGGCTTCATCGAACTGAGGATACTCGGAGATCATGATGGAGGACTTGTCGGTCGCAAAACCGCCGGCAGTCTTGATGGTCTGCCAGAGTTCTTCGGTGATGAAGGGCATGAACGGATGGAGCATGCGTAAAGATCGCTCGATGACGGTGAGGAGCACCGGCATGGGAGACTGATCGTCATGGTTCAAGCGGACCTTGGCCATCTCGATGTACCAGTCGCAGAGTTCGCCCCAGATGAAATCGTGGATGGTTCGGATAGCTTCGCCGAACTGGAAGTCGGTGAGCATCTGGTTCATCTCTTTGGCAACGGAATTGAGCCTCGAAAGGATCCACTTATCTTCGAGTTTTAACTTGGCATTATCGATGACAGTGGGGGTATCTTCGTTGGCATAGCGGAGTACGAAACGTACCGCGTTATAAAGCTTATTGGCAAAGTTTCGGCCGGCTTCGATCTTGTTTCGGCCGAGCTTGGAGTCGTTGCCGGGAGTGATGCCCAGGATGAGTGAGAATCGGAGTGCATCGGCACCGAACTCGTCGACGACGACCAGAGGATCGATGACGTTGCCTTTGGTCTTACTCATCTTCTCGCCCTTCTCGTCGCGGATGAGACCGTGGAGATAGACATGATGGAAAGGAACTTTGCCGGTATTGGCGATGCCCATCATGATCATACGGGCGACCCAGAAGAATAGGATGTCGTAGGCGGTCTCCATGACGGAAGTGGGATAGAAGTAATCGAGATCTTCGGTCTTATTGGGCCAGCCGAGAGTGGAATGGGTCCAGAGACCTGATGAGAACCAGGTATCCAGGACATCGTCGTCCTGATGGATATCGGCGGAATGACATGCTTCGCATTCGGTGGGAGTCTCCACGGCGCAGGTCATATGACCGCAGGCATGGCAGTTCCAGACGGGGATACGATGGCCCCACCACAGCTGTCGGGAGATACACCAGTCCTTGATGTTCTCCATCCAGTTGAGATAGACCTTGGTGAATCGTTCGGGAACGATGGTGATCTCACCGGTCTTGACGGCTTCGATAGCCGGTTTTGCTAATGATTCGATCTTGACGAACCACTGGCTGGATGCCTGAGGTTCGATGGTGGTGCGGCAGCGCTGGCAGTGGCCGACGGCATGGACATGATCTTCGACTTTTACGAGGTATCCCTGATCTTCCAGATCCTTGAGGATGACTTTTCGTGCTTCATCGCGGTCGAGGCCCTTATATTTGCCGCCGTTCTCATTGATGCAGGCGTGATTATCAAAGATATTGATGATAGGCAGATTGTGACGGTGGCCGACCTCAAAGTCGTTGGGGTCGTGAGCAGGAGTGGTCTTCACGGCGCCGGTACCGAAGTCGATGCCCACCATCTCATCGGCGATCAGAGGGATCTTTCTGCCGACGAGCGGCAGGATGAGCATCTGACCGACGAGGTCTTTGTATCGGTCGTCAGCCGGGTTGACGGCGACGGCGGTATCGCCGAGGATGGTCTCAGGTCGGGTAGTGGCGACAGTGACGTATTCGCCCGGTTTGTCGGCCAGCGGGTATCGGATATACCAGAGATGTCCTTTTTCGTCCTCATGATCGACTTCAAGGTCAGAGAGAGCGGTAGCACAGCGGGGACACCAGTTGGTGATACGTTCGCCTCGGTAGATGAGACCTTTATCATAAAGATTCTTAAATGTAGTGCGGACTGCGAGTGACGGACCTTCATCGAGAGTGAAGGCTAAACGTGTAGTATCGTAGGAGACACCCAGACGGGTATGCTGATTCGAGATGTTGGCGCGGCAGTTGGCGACCCAGGACCACATGCGTTCCATGAAGGCGTCACGTCCGATCTTCTGACGGGTGAGGCCTTCCTTGGCCAATTCTCGTTCGACGACGACCTGGGCGGCGATGCCGGCATGATCGGTGCCGGGGAGCCACAGAGTAGGCTCACCGCACATCCTGTGATAGCGGACCATGATGTCCTCGAGAGTGGAAGTGAGAGCGTGGCCTAAATGAAGGTTACCGGTGATGTTAGGCGGCGGCTGGATGAGGACGAAGGGCTTCTTCGTCTTATCGATCTTCGGTGTGAAGTAGCCGTTCCTCAGCCAGTATTCGTACCATTTCGCCTCTTTCTCTCGGGCGTCATAAGCTTTGGGCAGTTCGTTTTCGTCGATATGCATATCTACAGGTCCTTCTTTAAAGGTTATTTGACCCATTTGGGGGAGGATGTCAGCCAGTCGAGGATGAGGTCGGCGACCTTCCTCTTGGTCATGACGGGATATTCGTTGACATTGCCCTCAGGGTCGATGAGAGTCACTTTGTTATATTCCGAGCCAAAACCCCAGGCGTCCTGAGTGACGTCGTTGGCGACGATCAGATCCAGGCCCTTCTTCTTGAGTTTGGCTTTGGCATTCTTGTTGATGTCTTCGCTCTCGGCGGCAAAACCGATCTTGACGAGGTCGCCTTTTACTTCAGCGATGATATCGGGAGTGCGTACGAGATTGAGGTCCAATGTTGCAGATTTCTTCTTGATCTTATTTTTGAAAGGAGTCTCAAGATGATAGTCGGCAACGGCGGCGGCCATGATGATGGCATCGGCGTCCTTGCAGGCCTTATGTACGGCATCCCGCATCTCAAGCGCTGTCTGTACGTGTACAGGCTCGATACCGGCAGGACACTTGATCTGGGAGGATGTGACTAAGACCACGTTAGCACCCTGGTCACGGGCGGCTTCTGCGATGGCATAGCCCATCTTGCCGGATGAGAGATTTGAGATGAAGCGGACGGAATCGATAGGTTCACGGGTACCGCCGGCGGTGACGACCACCTTCTTGCCGGCCATGGGACCGGAACGTCCGATGATCTTATGCATCTCACCGATGATATCTTCGACATCGGCAAGCTTTCCGCGGCCCACGTCGCCGCAGGCGAGGTGGCCTTCGGCAGGTTCGATGAAGATGAATCCGCGGTCTTTCAGTTTCTGGATATTCTCCTGAGTGATGGAGTTTTCGTACATGTTCACGTTCATAGCGGGAGCGATGACGATAGGGGAGCGGGTGGCGAGCACCGTGGCGCTCAGGATATCGTCAGCAAGGCCGTAGGCCAGTTTGGCGATGAAATCGGCGGAAGCCGGTGCGATAAGTACGGCATCGGCTGCCTTGGCAAGCTCGATATGGGAGATGCCTTCGTGAGCTACGTCCCACATGTCGGTGTGGATGGGTCGGTTGGTCAGGGCCTTGAAGGTCATGGGCCTGATGAGTTCACAGGCTGCCTTGGTCATGACGACGTCTACGATAGCGCCGCCCTGAGTGAGCTTGCTGGCAAGATCGGCGCCTTTGTAGGCTGCGATGCTTCCCGTGATACCGAGGACTATATGTGAATCTTTGATCATTTTTCTGTTCTAACCCCTGTAGGTGGATTTACCTGTTTGTTTATTATAAATGTTTTGGGTTTATTACATAAAATCGAATGAATATTAAAAGACGTGAGGATTAAAAATGTTTGAATAGTATTCGATTCTTGAACACAACTTACCTGTTCTTGAAAAGACGGTCAGTGTT
>JAEEOC010000113.1 GCA_016284035.1 Dehalococcoidales bacterium | reverse complement strand
GAGGGCCTTGATGTTCGAATCGATGAGGTTGGCTTTCCTCGGTGGTACCACTTTGGAGACCGCCGCAATGGCCGATTCCTTGGTCGCAAACTTGGTCGCTTCAAGCAGTTTTCCGGTCAAAACGATGTTGGCCATGCCCTTGAGTCCATTCTCTTCTGCTATCTTGGATGCCGGGACATAAAAGACCTTGATATCTTGTCTCTTAACTTGTGCTGTTACGATTGAAGAATCAATTAATACCACGCCACCGGGAACTACTGTGTCGATGAACTTTTCCAGTGAGGGCTGGTTCATGACGATGAGAGCATTTGGGGTGAGCATCTGGGGGGAACCGATGGGTTCATTGCTTATGCAGACGCTGCAGTTGCATGTGCCGCCGCGCATCTCAGGACCGTAGGAAGGCAGCCAGGATACCTGTCTGTCTTCGATCAGACCGGAGTAAGCGACTAATTTGCCGGCAAAAAGGATGCCCTGGCCGCCGAAACCGGCCAGCATCAATTCAAGTTTATCCATTATTCTTTACCCCCTTTGACGTCCTTATAAACACCCAAAGGATAGTAAGGAAGCATGTTTTCCTTTAACCATTTGATGGCATCGACGGGGGAAAGTCCCCAGTTGGTGGAGCAGGTGGAGACGACTTCAACGATGGAATAACCCAGCCCTTCGATCTGATATTCGAAAGCTTTCTTGATCGCTTTCTTGGCCTTTCTGATATCAGGAACGGAGTCGACAGCGACTCGTTCTGCCAGTGCGACACCGTCCAGAGTTGATAGCATCTCGCAGACTCTGACGGGGTATCCGGCCGTCTTTACGTCTCGGCCGTAAGGAGTGGTCTGGGTGACCTGTCCGGGAAGGCTGGTAGGAGCCATCTGTCCGCCGGTCATACCATAGATGGCATTATTGATGAAGATGACAGTGATATTCTCACCGCGGGTCGCGGCATGGACCGTTTCAGCTGTACCGATGGCAGCCAGATCGCCGTCGCCCTGATAGGTGAAGATGACATTGTCCGGATTGGATCTCTTGAGCCCGGTCGCGACAGCGGGAGCGCGTCCATGGGCGGCTTCGATCATGTCGCAGTTGAAATATTCATAGGCATATACAGCGCATCCGACGGGAGCGATGCCGATGGTCTTTCCTTCGATACCGAGTTCATCGAGGACTTCGGCAACGAGTCGATGAACGATACCGTGGGAACAGCCGGGACAGTAATGGAATACTTTATCGGTTAGAGCATGGGGTCGATCAAATACGGTTTCCATCTTTAGTTAACCCCCTTTGCGATCTTTTCTATCTCTGCCAGGATCTCGGCGGGACTGGGGATGATACCTCCGCTCCTGCCGAAGAATGAAACGGGTGCTTTGCCATTCACGACGAGCTTTACGTCTTCGACCATCTGTCCCATGTTCATCTCGACTGTCAGATAGTGTTTGACCTTGCCGACAGTTCCTTCGATGAATTTTTTGGGGAAAGGCCACAATGTGATGCAGCGGATGAGACCGACTTTGATGCCTTTCTCACGGGCCTTATCGACAGCTGATTTGGAGACTCGGGCCGATGCGCCGAAACCGACGATGGCAAACTCAGCATCTTCCATCTTATATAATTCGGCGCGCTGTTCGTTCTTCTCGATCTCAGCATATCTTGCATATCGTTCGATGAGGATCTTCTCAAGGACATCGGGTTCGATATAGAGAGAGTTGATCACGTTATGTTTGCGTTCGCATTTGGTGCCGGTGAGAGCCCAGGGCTTTTCGATCATCTTGGGTTCGGTTTCCTTGAGCTCGATGGGTTCCATCATCTGACCGAGCATACCGTCGGCCAGAAGCATGGCGGGTACTCTGTATTTTTCGGCAGTTTCAAAACAAGTTTCGACAAAATCGGCCATCTCCTGGACGGATGCGGGAGCCATTACAAACAGATGTGAATCACCGTGTCCGGGAGCCTTCGTTGCCTGAAAGTAATCACCCTGGGAAGGCTGTATGCCTCCGAGACCGGGTGAGGATCGCTGTACGTTTACGATGAGTGCCGGCAGATCGGCACCGACCATATAGGAGATGCCTTCCTGTTTCAGACTGATGCCGGGGGAGGAAGATGATGTCATGGCACGGACACCGGCAGCAGCTGCACCGTATACCATGTTGATGGCAGAGATCTCGGATTCTGCCTGAAGATAGGTACCGCCCAGTTTCGGCATCTGTTTTGCCATGTAGGCGGCGACTTCGGTCTGCGGGGTGATGGGATATCCGAAGAAGTGGCGGCAGCCGGCTCTGAGTGCTGCTTCCGCAACGGCTTCGTTGCCTTTCATTAGAACTTTCATATGGTTAGTCCCTCTCTACCTTGATCACGATATCAGGACACATGGTGGCGCAGGATGCGCATCCAGTGCATTTTTCCGGTTCGCTGATGGTTACGGTGTGATAGCCTTTTGCATTAAGTGTCGATGAAAGCGACAGAAGGTGCAGGGGACATGCTGAAACGCATAATTCACAGCCCTTGCATCTGGCTTCATTGATAGTAAGATGTCCTTGTCTTGCCATGTGCCTTTAAACCTCGTATATAAAAAAATACTAACCTATGCTTGCTCCCAGGGAGTAAGCACATAGCTTTCCGTCTTTACTACTTTTTCAGACGTTCCTTTTATTATATACGAAAAGGCTTTTTCTTGAACATGGAACAGGATGGGCAGTCCCGCCATCCTGGCAAGCTCCCGCGTCCGGTCCACTCCGTAGTCGATGACTTCCTGAGTGGTCTCCTGTTTCAGATTGGTGTTATTTACGATGCCGGTCACATAGAGATGACAGGCCGATTCGATCTCTTTCATGATATCAAAGGCTTCTTCGGCGATACGGGTCTGGGGACGCATGAAGTTCACCACATATACAAGATCATAACCTCGTTTCTTGATCTCATTGCTGATGGTTCCTGTTGCTACGGCTCCCTGATCATCGCCGCCGGCATCGATGAGTACCTTTTCATCGAACATTACAGATGTCTTGACGTCTTTGGGGATGAAGGGGACATCCAGATTGGTGCCGGCAAAGTAGGGCGCGATTACTTTTACGCCTTTGTCTTCGATCATCTTCCGGTAGTCGGATGAACGGAAAAAAGGATTGACGACATCGAGATCGATGACAGAACTGTATCTTCCCGACATTGCGAGGTTGATGGAAAGGCTCGTCTTGCCGCTTCCGTAATGTCCTGAGATGATCGTTATGGGTTTCTGAAATATGTTTTCCATATACTCTGTGATTATATCTCATTATGCTGAAAAAACGTCTTTTGCTGCTCCTGGGCGCAAAAATGAGTATATGTTTATTCCTGAAAATAGACTTGTCAGGCATGAAACATGTTTGATATAATTCCCAATTGTATTTGAAAGAAAAAATAAAAAAATTAGGAGAAATCAAATGTTAGATCCCCAGAAAAAAGCTGAGATCATTGAGAAGTACAGAATCAATGAACATGACACCGGTTCCGCCGAAGTCCAGATCGCTGTACTCACCGAACGAATCCTTCAGCTCACCCGCCACATGTCCGAGAACGGTCATGACTATCATTCCAAGCGTTCACTTCTGAAACTTGTAGGTCAGCGACGCCATCTTCTTGCTTACCTCAACAAGACCGATGTCAATCGCTACAAGACTCTTATTGCTAAACTCGGCCTCCGCAAATAATTGCCGTTTTTCCGCATTAAGAAAACTAAATACCTATAAGGAGTAAAGAATTGCAGTCTTATAAATTTGAGACTAGCTTTGCTGGCCGTACCCTTTCCATTGAGAGCGGTAAACTGGCCGAGCAGGCTGAAGCTGCTATAACTGTACGTTATGGCGACACTATGATCCTTGTGACCTGCTGTGTCGCACCCCAGCCCAAGGAAGGCGTCGATTTCCTTCCTCTTACAATCGAATATCAGGAAAAGCTTTATGCAGCCGGCAAGATCCCCGGCGGTTTCATCCGACGAGAAGGCCGACCGACTGAAGAAGCTATCCTCACTTCTCGTGTCACTGACCGACCTCTCCGACCTCTTCTTCCTAAGACCTGGCGACGAGATATCCAGGTCGTCGTGACCGTCCTTTCCACCGACCGTGAGAACGATCCCGATACCCTTTCCGTGATCGGCAGTTCCCTCGTACTCGGTATGTCCTGCGTACCTTTTGCCGGTCCTGTCGGCGCCTGCCGAATCGGTTACATCAACGGCGAATTCGTCATCAATCCCACACTTCCTGAGATGGAAAACAGTGAGATGGACCTTGTCGTTGCTTCCACCGAACAGGATGTCTGTATGATCGAAGCCGGCATGAAGGAAGTCCCCGAGACCATCGTTCTCGAGGCTATCAAACGTGCTCATGAAGCTAACCAGGAACTCATCCAGTTCCAGAAATCCATCATCGCTCAGATCGGTCATCCTAAAGATGAAGCTCCTGTCGTCGAACATGATCCCGAACTCGTCAACGAAGTCATCCGCATCTGCGGCGACAAACTTCGCATCGCTATGTCCAACCTTACCAAAGCCACCCGTGAACCGGGCTGCGCTGAACTTCGCGAACAGCTCATCGCTGAGCTTGGTGAAAAGTATGACGAAGCTGAGATCCTCGATGTCTTCGACAAACGCATCAAATATGAGATCCGTCATTGTATCCTTACTAACCATGTCCGACTCTCCGGCCGTAAACTCAATCAGGTCCGACCTATCGAATGTGAAGTCGACCTCGTTCCCAGAGTCCATGGTTCCGCACTCTTCACCCGAGGCGAGACTCAGGTACTCAACATCGCCACTCTCGGTTCTCTCCGCGACAACCAGAAGCTTGACGGTTTGGGTCTTGAAGAGAGCAAACGATACATCCATCACTACAACATGCCTCCTTACGCCAACGGCGAAGCCAAGAAATTCGGCACCCCCGGACGACGTGAGATCGGTCACGGCGCACTGGCTGAACGAGCCCTTCTGCCTGTGATCCCCAGCGAAGAAGACTTCCCTTATACCATCCGATTGGTCTCTGAAGTTCTTTCTTCCAGCGGTTCCACTTCTATGGCATCCACTTGTTCATCCACCATGTCATTGATGGCCGCCGGTGTACCTATCAAACGAATGGTCGGCGGTATCTCTATGGGTCTTATCACTGGTGACAACGGTGAATTCGAGATCCTCACCGATATCGAAGGTATGGAAGACAACTACGGCGATATGGACTTCAAAGTCGCCGGTACTCTGGAAGGTATCACCGCTCTCCAGCTGGATATTAAGATCCACGGCATTACCATGGCTATGATCGAAAAGACCATCTGGCAGGGTCGAGAAGCCCGTGAACATATCCTCGGCAAGATGAGAGAAGCTATCGATACTCCTCGACCTGAACTCTCTCCTTATGCTCCTCGAATGTACAAGACTCAGGTCGATCCTGATAAGATCGGTACTATCATCGGCCCGGGCGGCAAGACTATCCGCTCCATCACTGATGAGACCAAGACCACTATCGATATCTCCAATGACGGTACTGTCGTCATCGGTTCCACCGATGCTGCTATGGCCGAAAAGGCACTGCAGATGGTCCAGGATCTCGTCCGTGAGGTCAAGGTCGGTGAGATCTTCACCGGCAAAGTCGTACGTATCATGACTTTCGGTGCATTCGTTGAACTCCTTCCCGGCAAGGATGGTCTCTGCCACATCAGTGAACTTGAAGATCATCGCGTCGACAAGGTCGAAGACGTAGTCAAGGTCGGTGACGAGATCACCGTCAAGGTCATCGAGATCGATAATCAGGGCAGAGTAAACCTCTCCCGCAAAGCTCTCTTAGTTCCTGAGGGCGAAGATCGACCTCGCAAACCCTTTGGCAAACCCGCACATAACAACCATCGTTTCAATAACGACAAATAACTTTTGATAAAGTCGGTGGGGCAGGAGCGATTTCTGCCCCTTCCGGTTTTGGGGAGAAAAAAGATGAAAGAATACAGCGTAGCAATTGTAGGCGCCACCGGCCGTGTCGGTCAGGAATTCCTGAAGATCCTTGATGAGAGGAATTTCCCGATTTCAAAACTCTCTTTGTTTGCTTCGGATAAGTCTGCCGGCAAGACCATGATGTTCCGCGGAAAGGAATATCCCGTCTATGAGACTGCTGATGATTCCTTTGAGGGTATCGATATTGCACTCTTCTCGGCTGGTTCTGATATCTCTAAGCACTTTGCTCCCATTGCAGCACGTTCCGGTGCCATCGTCATCGATAACTCTGCTGCCTGGAGACAGGATCCTGCTGTTCCTTTGGTCGTTCCTGAGATCAATCCCGACGATATCGCCTGGAACAACGGCATCATCGCTAATCCTAACTGCTCCACCATCCAGATGGTGGTTGCCCTTTGGCCTCTTCATAAGGTCAATCCCATCAAACGCTTGGTGATCACGACCCTGCAGGCTGTCAGCGGTGCCGGTCTTCCCGCCATTGCTGCTCTCGATAAAGAGACCCGTGAATATGTTGCCGGCGAACCTGTCGTTCCCGGTTACTTCCCTCATCAGATCGCCTTCAATCCTCTTCCTGAGATCGATGTCTTCCTCGAAGATGGTTATACCAAGGAAGAGCGCAAGATGCTGGATGAGACCCATAAGATCATGCACGCTCCTGAGATCAAAGTCTCAGCTACCTGTGTCCGTGTACCGGTCTTCGCCTGTCACAGTGAAGCCGTTTCCATCGAATTCACTAATCCCATCACTCCTGAAGAAGTCAGGAAGCTCCTTTCCGATGCTCCCGGCGTAGTGGTCCAGGACGATGTGAAGAATCATGTCTATCCTCAGGCTGTCGAAGCTGCCGGTAAAGATCCTTCCTATGTGGGCCGTATCCGCAAGGATTCATCCTGCGATAACGGTATCGTTATGTGGGTAGTCTCTGACAATATCCGCAAGGGCGCGGCTCTCAACGCTGTACAGATCGCCGAATGCATGATCGAAAAGGGTTATATCAAGTAAGACTTTTTTGTAAAAAGTTGACTGCACGAAAGACGGCAAATCAGCTTGCCGTCTTTTTGTTTGACGCTCCATTTTTTTGACAATATAATTCGATTGAAGATACTTTCTGATTGGATCGTGGATCATGAGCGAATCGGAATTAGAATCATTTAAGGAACTCAAAGAAGGACGCCTGCTTAGGGCGTTTTATGATGCGGCTCTTGAACTGCTCGAAAAAAAAGATGTCGATGAGGTAAGTGTCAAAGACATCACTGACATCACTGGTGTTTCTCGTCAGACTCTCTACAACTATTTTTCCAGTAAGAATTCCTTCTTCAATTATGTCCTTTTCCGAGGGGTCTATGAAAAGATGTACCAGTCCAGCCCTCGTGAAGTAATTACGAGTATCATCCCTAAGGAACTGGAAGCTCATGCCCGTTTTTATACACAAGTAGCCAAGACTACTGGTGATAATAACTTCGAGTCATTTTTCTCTCAGATCATGAGGGACTACTGCCAATATGTGATCAACAGCCACTGGAATTCTTCCGTTATAAACCGCAGTATGGAGACTTCTCTGGACATCTATGTCAACGTTGCGGTCCAGCATTTCATGCATTGGCTGACCGATGGCATGTATAACAGTATCTACTCTGCATCGGATATCGGTCTCAGTATCTTCAAGGATATCCCGTCGAGTTTACTGCCTGCTTTCGATACCATCAGCAGAGTCGATGAGCCAGAGCAGAAGAATCCTTATTCCGTCAATCTGGGCATCGGTCTTTGGGTTGGGCAGGAGTTCATCGCTAAATTAGTTGAGGAATTCCATAAGGAACGCCCTGATCTTATGGTCAACATCATGAAATCCGGTCATTATCATTCAGTCAAACGTTACGATATCGGCATCGAGATCTCGTCATATGAGTTCTTCGACGATCATTATGATCATTACCCTCTTTGCAATCATGGCCTTTGCATGTTGGTATCCCGCAAAAATCCTTTGTCACAGTATGACCATGCCAGGATCACGATGTTCCAGAACGAACGGGTCGTCCTCCCCGGTTACCGCGAGATGAAGATGATAAAAAGAGGTCTTGCCCAGTATGCGGAGTCAAAGGCATACAACTTTGAAAAGATATTCTGCGTAAATGAGCTTTTCGGCGTTCCCGATTACGTGATCATGAAGGAAGATCTTGGCGTGATACTGCGTTCCACTCTTGACGGGGTCCGTGACAATGACATGTATAAGGTCGTCCGTATCGATGATTTTAGATCTGACAGACCGCTCGAGATCCCTCTTCACTTGTATATCCAGAAGGATTATGAGCTCTCAAAGAATGAGCGCAGGTTCATCCAGTGCATCATGGATTATGCCAAGAAGGTCAAAGATCTGTATTGTCCCAACGGATATATCAGGAGCCAGCCCCGTAAGTAGTCTTTTTACCAGTCGGCTTTAGGATAGGGAGGGATGCCCTTGATCATCTCGTCGAGAGCTCCTTTGAACTTATCCTGCTCCCAGCCCATTTCGATAGGTACGATATTGAGTTCCGGTTCGGTCGGCCAGGTGTTGGGATCCTCATGGACGATCTTGAAACCGTCTTCTTCCGGCCAGTACTCTAAAGTATCTGGATCGATTTTCTGAGGCCTGATGGCTTCATTCATCTTCTCGGTATCAAAACCGGTCTTACTTATGATGATCGTTCCGCACTTGGGTTTCATGGTGCAGCTGTGGCGTTTGATCTGCCTGATACCTTTGGTATCGAACCAGCCATCTTCATCTTCGAATTCAACGTTGATATGCGGTCGGCACAGGAAACGTCGGTCCTGGACCAGCTGCAGATCTTTGACGTCATCTGCGACATAGATCAGCATGTCCGGATAGATATCTGTCTCGCCGAAGATCATGTAGACTTCCTGTTTAAGATCGATCCATTCCTGATTCTTGCTCCTGACTTCTGTCCACCAATGCGGCTCATAGGGAGTCGGGCGCAGTGCGACATAGCGTCCGTAACGCTTGGAATGGAATATCAGACGTGATGTCAGGTAGGTGCAGCAGTATGCTCTTTCAAAACTGAGTCCGTCGACGGTGCTGGGGTATGGCGGTACGTCCTGACAGCCGCCGGTGGAACTCATTTCGATGACCTGCGGAGCGGCATTGTAGTCCTTGGAGAGGACTCCCCATACCTCGTCAGCATCGAGATAATCGATGATGCACAGTTCGGCCCAGCGTTCATATCCCAGGGCATACAGTATTATGAATTCTTTGGAGATCTCTTCTTTGGCTTCTTTTTCAAAATCATCCAGTGCGATGATCCCCTGGAATACTTTCATTAACAGAGGATGTACACGGCTCTCAAGCAATCGGTCAGGGTCGTTCATGAACAGTTCCAGATTTTCGTCCAGTACCACTCTGTCGATGGGGAGTTCTTCGATTACTTTTGCTTTTATGCTGTCCCACTTTCCCTTGAGTTCATGGATCTTTGACAGTTCTTCTTTGAACTCCTGGGCTAAATAGTTCTTTTTGATCGCGGAGAGCTGGGAATAGAATTCGATTCTCTCTTCACCGATCATTATCAAGGTCTTGCTGTCGATTCTGATCTTGGGATGGGATGCTACATAATCCACAAGTTTATGATAATCCAGTTTCCAGTCAGTGTTTTCCATCTGTTTAAAACTCCTGATAGTGAACTATTTCTTTCATCTTTGATTTTAATTATAAGGTATCCATTGAGGCTTTACTTTGGTTTATGATAGTAAAAAAATGGACTTTTTACCCCAAATGGTCAATGATTGGACTCGATGGGCCAAAAAATCTATTTGTAAGGTATTTCATGGTATTAAAATTTGGCCAAATAGGTATAAAAGCGTCATATCTTGACGGATTGTCCAGCAGGTCGGATGGTCGATTCCAGTCTCGGACGCATGAATAGGAGGTATTTAATGTCTGAAGAAATAAAGACTAAGGTATCCCGACGAGAATTCCTCAAGGATGCTGGTCTTGTAGTCGGTGGTGCGACTATCGGATCTGCAGCCATCCTGTCCGCCTGTAAAGGTGAGACCAAGACCGTTACTTCTACTGTAACCAATACCGCGACTTCCACGGTTACCAAGACTGTAGAAGTAAAGGGTGACACCAAGTATGTATGCCCATTCGACAGCATGGAGTTCAATTCAGTAGCTGATCTCCAAGCCCATCTGGCGAGTGCGCATGCAGACAAGAAACTCGACAACATCGTTTCATTCACTCTTAACGGCACTCCATATACATTGGTGGTCGAGCCCTGGTGGCCGGTATCCATGGTCCTCCGCGACATCCTTGGTTTCTATGATGTCAAAGTCGGCTGCGATTTCGGCAACTGTGGAACCTGCACCGTCCTCGTTGAGAAGAACGGCAAGCAGATTCCCATGTTCTCCTGCCTGATGGTTGCCGGCGAACTCAACGGAAAGGTCATCACCACTTGTGACGGCCTCTCCAATGGTATCACCCCGTCCCCTGTACAGAAGAAATTCTATGATGAGGACGCTTTCCAGTGCGGTTATTGCACTCCTGGTTTGATCCTCGCTGCCACAGCACTTCTTGCTGATAATCCTAAACCGACAGCAGATGAAGTCCGCTATGCATTCTCTGGTCATCTCTGCTTCTGCAACAACATGACTAAGACTGTATCAGCTATGGTCGGAGGTGTTGAATAATGCTTGTTCTTGATGAAAATACTAAGTTTGAAGATTTCAAAGTACTCGGTAACCCTGATGTCCATGATCAGAGCGGTAAAGAGATCGTTTTAGGTAAGACCGACTTCGCCGCTGATCACTTCACCGGACACAAGTATTTCGGTGCCTTAAAATCCTCTACCATCATGAAGGGTACCATCAAGTCCATCGATACTAGCGAAGCTATGAAGATTCCTGGCGTCAAAGCCGTCATCACTTATGAAGATCTTCCTCTTCTCTGGTCTCCTACCATCACCCGATATGGTCAGGAAGTTGCCGGCGTAGTTGCTGATAACTTCTATACTGCAGTCCGAGCTACTCAGGCCGTCAAGATCGAATATGAAGAAGCCACTGACGGTGTCTTCGATCCCGATTATGCCATGATCGGTAAGGATGCTGCCGGCAATCCTGTTTCTTCTGGTATCGTTCCCGGTAACATCATGCCGGTCATCTCCCTCTATCGAAATCCTGACATGATCGAGGGTGTTGGTGCCGATCCCGGTTTCGAACTCTCTGACTACGTCCATGAATACAAGTTCCCGTGGTCAAACTCTTATACTCACAACTGTCTTGAAGCCCATCAGACTCTGGCCTGGTGGATCGGTGATGATATGTATTTCTACACCGGTACTCAGGACATCAACTACATCAAGTCTTACATCGTCTTGGCTAAGTTCATGCCGGGCTATCCTTCCAACAAGATTCACGGCGTGACCCACTTCAACTGCGGCGGTTACGGCGGCAAATCCCTCGACTGTCTTGTTCCTCAGGCTCTCGCCATGTCCAGGAAAGTCGGCGGCTATCCCGTCCTTTGTAAGAACACCCGACAGCAGAACAATATGAACCGAGGCCGAACCTTCGCCTGTACTTCCACCATCAAATTCGGTGTCAAGAAAGTCGGCGACGATTTCTTATTCGAAGCCTGCGATGCCAAGTTCTACTCCGATGGCGGTCATAACACTGCTACTCCTTGCGGTGACGTCCATTGGGGTCTCCGAACCACTTATACTATTCCTTATGCCACCATGAAGACCCACCTTGTCTTCACTAACTCCACTACACGACATTATTGGAGATGCGTCAACGATCCTCCCGGTGCCATGAACTACGATACTGCTATCGAGAAACTGGCCTATGATCTCCGTGACGATATGGGTTATAAGGGCACTCCGTATGATCTTCGAATTGCCAACATGCGAACCCAGGAGATGGGCGATCAGGACTTCGGTAATTCCGGTGTCTCCAACTACTATGCGTACGGTCTCCATTACTCCAAGTACTGGGGCGCATTCGCGATCAAAGACCTTTATCAGAAAGCTTACGAAGCATCTGACTACAAGAAGAAGTGGCATGAAGCTCATACCAAGACCGTCGACGATCTCTATCACAACGGAGATACCCGATGGCATGGTATCGCTATCACCGGTCACCATGACAGCCACGGTGTTATCAATGGCGGTTCACAGCGAGGCGGTATCATCCGAGCTCACGATGACGGTACCTTCACCGTCCTCACCGGTTCAGCCCGAGGCTGCTCCGGCGGTACCACTGTCTGCTGTAACGTAGTAGCAGAAGTCCTCGGCGTCAGCGCAGACAAAGTCAAACTCGGCGACTGGGGCAACACTGATACCACTCTTCCCGGCGGTGTACAGGCTGGTTCATCTCATACCGTCTCCATCTCCACTACCTTCTACAACACCGCAGTCCTCCTTCGCTGGAAGATCTTCAATGCCGCTATGGCTCATCCGACCTTCTATGGTCAGGCTACATCAGTCGATGACTTCGATGTTGAAGACG
>JAEEOC010000112.1 GCA_016284035.1 Dehalococcoidales bacterium | reverse complement strand
GCTGAAGTATAACCTAGGCTCTTGGAATCAAACAAGCCGGTAAGACGTCGGATGATATGTGAATCCTTGAGTACAGCGATGCGTCTCAAGACCTCATCTTCAGAGATACCGAGCCTGTCAGCGATCTCAGCATACGGATGGCTACAGACCGGCAAGCCCCCCTGCAGGATACGCAATAATTCCCTATCAACAGAATCGATCTGATACATAGGACTAGAATGATTCAGCTCTTTCTTCATCAGTCAGGAAACACTGGGGATCGAAGCCCCAGAAATCACCGGATACGGCCTCAGCACGGGCACGGAAGTTTCCATTACAACAGCTTAACCAGCCGCATTTCTGGCACTTCTCAGGCAGCAGTTTCTTCCTGTCTTTAAGGCCGGCCATGATCGGATTATCAGTGCTTGTCCAGATATCACCGAACTTCTTCTCACGAACATTGCCGACTGTGTGGTTCTGTGTGAACTGATCAGGATGGACATTGCCCAAGTTATCGATATTGGCAAAAGCGATACCAGAACGGTTGCCTCCATTGCTTTGAAGCATGTTTTTGATAAACTCAGCCCGTTCTGGATCTTTGTCCTTGTATTTGAGATATAGATAAGGACCATCAGCGTGATTGTCGACCATGAGGATCTCTTTCTTGAGTCCTCTGCGATGAAAGTCAAGAGTGCGTTCGATGATCAGATCGAGAGTCTCGCGAGTCTCTTCATGAGTCAAATCGTCTTTCATGATGTCAGCACCGCGTCCGGTATATACCAGGTGATAGAAACAGATCCGGTTTACATTCTCAGTTTCCAAAAGGTCCATTACAGCGGATACATCGCGGAAATTATGCTTATTGATGGTAAATCTGAACCCTACTCGCTGATCGATCTCACGACAGTTGCGTATGCCCTTGATAGCAGCATCAAAAGCACCGTCTACTCCGCGGAACTTATCGTTGGTCTCCTTAAGACCGTCCAGGCTGATGCCGACATAGCCTACCCCGATTTCTTTGATCCTTTTAGCTTTATCCTTAGTGATCAATGTGCCATTCGTGGAAATCGTGGGACGAATACCTTTCTTGGATGCATACTCTGCAAGCTCAAAGAAATCATGGCGGATAAGGGGCTCACCGCCGGAAAACAGAATCGTAGGGACTTTGAATTCAGCAAGGTCATCGATGACTCTCTTGGCCTCTTCAGTCGTAAGTTCATTCTCATATTCCCGGTTGGCTGACTGAGAATAACAATGAACACATTTCAAATTACACTTACGAGTATAATTCCATCCCACGACAGGTCCCATGCCTTCCGAAACACCATGTTTCTGTTCATGAGATGTTGCAGTATATCTGTATTTGTCGCCGAAATATGAATCACCAGTCAGGAGTTTAGTAAAACTGATCATATTCTGAAAGCCCTTTTCTTAATACGAAATTAATCCTAATCACAGCAGGATTTTTCCGATATAGGATAATCGTAATAAGAAGAGCTTGTCAAGAGATTTTTATAGATTTTGTATTTTTTTTACAATATTTAGTCAGACAAACTTATAACTAGAAAGACGATTCCTAGTCCTTCAAATACTTTTTGTACATCATCTTCCAATCGAGTTCTTGAGTATCAGCCAATTTTGTCTTAAGTTCATTAAGATTCTTGATCGTTTTTTCAAGCTTGCTGATTTCGAGATTGGTCTGTTTGATAGAACGGGAGATTATTATATTGACATCTTCATCAGAATAATCAGATTTGATGAATTCATTGATCTGGTTGAGCGACATGCCCAGTTTCTTTAGTGCAACGACCTGATAATACCTCGTCTCATCTTTCTCTGTATAAAATCGATGATTATTCGAATCCAGGTAAGATGGTTTAAGGACGTCCATGGAATCATAATACTGCAGTGTCCTCACTGTAGTACCAGTTAGCTTCGCAAATTCCCCTATAGAAAGCTTCTTGTCGTTCATGTCAATTTCTTTCAAAAACATTTAGACAAGAATACTAAGTGACGTAACGTCACTGTCAATTATTTTTGAAGCTAAAGTTATAGATTTTTATAATTTTTACACATAAGCAAAATGTCAATTTTTTGACACTAATCTTCCTCATAAACAGAAGTGTCTAAAGGATGCTGGTGGATAATCTTGAGTGCTCTATCAAGATCAAGAGAGGCATAGGCAGAGACTGTATTGTACACATCAAGCCATGTATCATAAGTATTGAAGTTATCGTAATACAAATTGTACAAATCAACAGAGATACGATCGAGAACAACGTATTTATCGTAATACTCATCCCAAAGCGGACTGTACTCGGCGTATGACATCTCGCCTGCATCATACTTTTTGTTAAGTTCCCTAAGATAATCTTCGCAGTAATCTCGTTCATCAACGATATCCATGTAGTCATAGTAAAGATGATTAACGGAAGACTCAATATCATCCCAGTAATCATCGAGTTCAAAAAGATAATCATTGATCTCCTGAGTCTTCACACCTGATCTGTACTTCTTGGTTCCGTTATTGGCAAGAGACATGAGCGAAGCAGTGTTTGGGTCTTCATCCGTACATGATATTGGCCAGCAGCGATAAGTAGTCTCGATAGCGGCATAACCATCAATAAATGCTGAGACATCATCGGTCCTGATTCCAACCATCATGTGTCCGGGTACATCAATGAGTGCAACATCATATCCAGCATGAGCTAAGAGACCAGCCAACAGCATACTTTTTTCATCGCAGTCTCCCAAGTTGTCAATTGCTGTAACAACCGGATATTTAGCTGTAACGTCAGCTTCGTCATCATACGGGATATCCTGTACATACATGGTTATGAGTGCCACATACTGATCATCATCAAGCGAGTATTTTTTCTTAATAGGCTCAAATTGCGCAAGAAGGTCATTATAAAAACCATCGAGCGCACTATCCATAGTCATGCCTGCCCAGTAATCAGTGCCTGCAAAATTAAGAGATTTATATGACTGGGCACCATAATAGATACTGGCATCAGCACTGATCTCAAAAGTATTTATCTCTCCCCAGTAATCCACTAATGCAGTACAAGTGACTGAACCCGCACGAGTCTCATCGGGATAGAGATGCGTTGGAGTCAACAGATCATCGATCCATGATAGATCGCAGGCGCATAGCAGCGAGGAACAAACCAAAACGATTACTGAAACGATACGAATCAAGCATTCTATAAAGAGTCGTCTTTTCATTGGTCCCCCTGTTTACCGTAATTGCTTCTTATTGTAAAGGATAGCATTTGTTTTTACATGAGCGAAAATGTATAAAATAGCCAAAATGTCTTTTTTTAATCTATACTAGAACAGTAAAGCATTCGGACGGGGTGAAGACGAATGGAAGAAAAGAAATATCCGACAAAATGGATCGATATGGATCTGGGAAATGGTTCGACGCTGTCGGTTGCAGTGTGTTCCTACTGCAACAAGGTAAGGCACCTGACGACGTCACCAAACGATATGCGTAAGACGATGATAGTCTCGGCTACCGTTAGCGACAGTGGCTGTTCATCTAAAGATCATTGTCTGGCATTTGAATGCAATTTAAATCAGACCGATAAGCATCATGTACTGCATATGCTTGACATGACCGAAGATAGAGAACTTGATGATGATTCTGCAGCTAGATGGAACTGTAAAACAATGTCTGAATTCTATATCAGGCTAGCCAAAGAAATATCTGATAAATATCTGGAGTAAAAAATGGAACTGAAAGAATACAAACATGTTAAGAATGACGAAAAAACGCTCCGCCTGATGGAGGCCGTCGTTGCTCTCATCAGTGAGAGACATGTTGATTCGATAACAGAGTCCGATATTATTGAGAGAGCCGGTCTGACACAAAAAGAGTTCAATGCCAATTTTCCAAACAAACAATCCTTGATCAATTATGTATATTATGATGCAGTAAAGGACCTTGATGAATCATTCAAGCGATATGATACCTTCGCAAGAACGACCATCAACCTTAAAAAAGAGTTTGCGGGAATTGAAGACTTCCTTCCCCATGCATTAGAAAGCAAGCAGGATGATTCTCTTTCATCCTTTGTCTCTTATTACTGGATAAAATTCAATCAAGACCTTTACAAAGAAGCAACCGGGGCAAAGACTATTCCCGCCAGGCTTGAAACAGCTATCGAGAAATGGGTATATGAATTGGTCGAAGAAATGAGATCATCCTCTATGAGCAACAGTAAAAGCACAAGGGAATACTATTCAAGTCTGCAGCTGTTACATACCCCTAAAGAAATAAGAAAAATCCTAATCATGAATTCAATCAAAGCTGGGGTCACATTGAAAGACATGGGCCTTGACCCTGATGAATTATCTGACTGGATGTAAATCTTAAAAATGAGGAAGGATCCAACTCCTCAAATGCTAGATCCTTCCCAAAGAAAAAAAGACAAAGGTCCCGAAATCTGATTTATTCGCAGCTCATCTCTCTTTCATGTTCCGAAATGAGATATAACTCCTTACTGTGCAGTCGGCTGTCGATGGATTCATTCCAGTGCTCAGCAAAACAATCTGCTCCCATCAATATCAACGGGAAGAACTCTTCCATCTTCAATGTTACATACTCGATGGTAGGTTGACCTTCCTCGTACGCATGTTTGACCTTCTGAGCACCGGAGATCATAACGAATCCCCTGCCCTTAAGATCTGTATCCGGCATGGGTACATATTCGAGCATATCCGGTTCGTACTCGATTAGCACGACCGGTTCTTCTGCGGAAATATAATTTTTCTGGATATCGATAGCAAAATTGTTATAAAGGCTCATTGTCTTGGCAGTCTTTTTTTCTGTCTTACTAGCTGCCAGATCAAAAAGGCCTACAGCATCGAACAGATAGCCTCGACAATATAGGACATGATATCCGTCCTGCAGTTCTTCCTCATCAGCGCATCCGCAGTCCTCATCGTGATCGCATTCACACTCATCGGATTCTTCAAGAGTGAACT
>JAEEOC010000111.1 GCA_016284035.1 Dehalococcoidales bacterium | reverse complement strand
TTGAGCCTTTCGGGCGGTTAGCTCAGTTGGTTAGAGCACCTGCTTTACACGCAGGGGGTCATAGGTTCGAGTCCTATACCGCCCACCATTTTTTTCAAAATTTCTTTTTTCATTCTCAACAATGACCACTGTTTTAGTATAAAATAGTCAGCAGGAAAGATGGTGGAAGCTGATGATATCACACATCTTATCTTTGGGTGTATTGGCTGCGGGCTGTTTTCTATACGCAAGGGTAGTCGAAAAGGTCTTCGGACCCTATAATCGCGAAATTCCTGCATTTTCGTCTGGCAGCATGGACTGCGTTCCCTTGCCTACTTTGGAAGACTATCTAGCACAGCTTCTGAACATTTCTGGAACCGACTGATATGGTGGGAGGAGTAAGATGCATTTACTTGGCGTAAGAGAAAACGACGGATGGCTGGAATCAGCGTGGGAATTCACTTATCGCGTCGGCTGGGAACATATCAAGACTGCAGTCTATGAGGTCTATGATGCCATTGAGAATCCTGAAGTGCTCGTCAGGTTCGAGCATGTCGATATCAGCGGTAAGGAAGAAATCAAGGATCTCGAGGAAGAGCTCAACATGACCATCAGAGGCTACTGTGCCCTTATCAAGAACCGTGTGATGATCACTTTTCACAATCAGGTGAAGACGGTGACCGTCGTGATGCCCACTGATGACAGTGAGTACAAGGAAGCGGATTACGAAAAATTCAATCACTCGATGTGCGAGTTCATGTCCAGCATTGAGATCAATATGTTCGAAAACGTATGATAAACGAGAAGACTTACGATACCAGATGCGGCACGATCCATTACTGGGTGAACGATAAAGAATCCCCCTTTACGCTCGTGTTATTGCCGGGACTCACGGCCGATCACAGGCTTTTCGGTAAACAGATCGAGTATTTTGGAGACAAGTGCAGGTTATTGGTCTGGGACGCTCCTGCCCATGCCGCGTCGTGGCCCTTTGACTTTTCCTTCGACCTGAAGGATAAGGCCGTCTGGCTTGATGAGATCTTAACAAAGGAAGGCATCACGGATCCCGTCATCGCAGGACAGTCCATGGGAGGATATGTTGGGCAGATGTATTCCCAGCTTTTTCCCGAAAAGCTCAAGGGTTTTATCTCCATCGATTCTGCACCGCTTCAGAGACAGTATGTTACGGCGGCTGAGATCTGGGCTCTCAGGCAGATGCGACCTGTATACAAATACTATCCGTGGAAGTCACTTCTCAAGTCCGGCACTAAAGGCGTTGCCGAATCGGAATACGGACGCTCACTTATGTACGACATAATGATGACCTATGACGGTGACAAAGAGCGATATGCGATGATAGCGGGACACGGCTACCGCATACTGGCGGACGCCATGGCAGCCGATCTCCCTTATGAACTGAAATGCCCTGCTTTAATCATCTGCGGCGAGAAGGATAAGGCCGGTTCCTGCCGGCGTTACAATAAAGCCTGGCATGAGAAGACCGGGATCCCCATCGAGTGGATCAAGGGAGCCGGGCATAATTCCAATACGGATGAACCTGAACTGATCAACGAACTCATCGAGTCGTTCTTAAAAGCTATCCCACGATCATAGCGATGCTGTAGGTAAAGGCTACGAGAGACACTAACGTCGTTGCACCGTTCATAACATTGCCGCGTTCCTCGGGCCCCAGCTGACGTTTATACTGCTTTTCGATCAGATGTACGTAGGCAAGAGATGCCAGACAGTAGATGAGGACAGAAAGGAAACGTCCCTGGGAGGCCAGCACGATGGCAGGGCTTAGGACCCATATGATGAGGCCGACGCGGTAAAGAGCATCGGTGCGTTTCTGCCCGATGAGGCAGGCAAGTGTTTTACGTCCTGCGGATTTATCTCTTGCGATATCACATCCGTTATTCGAAAACATATTTATGGCCATTCCCAGTATCGGCGGGATGACTTCCACCAGTACGAAAAAATCGAGGACGCCTGTCTGCATGTAGACGCCGGCAAAGGGCATGAGACCTCCCAGGACGAATCCGCAGAAGGCTTCGCCCAAAGGTAGGTAGCAAATAGGATAAGGGCCGAAGGCGTAGAAGATGAGGACGATACCTCCGATGATGCCGATGATGAGCGGGACGATCCCCAACTTAATTACGACATAAGCTCCCGGAATGAGAGCGACCAGAAGGAAACAGATGCCGGATATGAGAGCAGTACGCGGATTCATGCCATAAACGATGACAGCATCCTGAGCATCGGGAGAATTTTCCAAAGTATCAGTGCCTTTGATGAAATCAGCATAATCGTCGAAGGCATTGACGGCAGACTGCATAAGGATCGCAATGACGAAAAGACACAGAACCATGAGGAGATCGATATGCTGTAGCTTATGCCAGCTGATGGCAATGGCGACAGTCGCAGGCGCCATGGATCCCGCCCAAGTCTGCGGGGCGGCCAGATTGAGGACATTTTTCCAAAGTGGAACGGGTCGCTGTTGTGTCTGCATAACTCGTTTCCTTTTAGACCTTTTTCATATTATGTAGAAAAAACTGCGCCATGACAATAATCAGCATAAAAAAAGGCGTGCTCATCTGACGATCCATCGTGGATCCCAACCGCAAGGGCATCATCCCGGTCTTGTTTACTTTACAAGAGCCCTCATTCAATATAGAATAATTGAGCCTTTTCGGGCGGTTAGCTCAGTTGGTTAGAGCACCTGCTTTACACGCAGGGGGTCATAGGTTCGAGTCCTA
>JAEEOC010000110.1 GCA_016284035.1 Dehalococcoidales bacterium | reverse complement strand
TGCGAGCATCTTTACTGACAAGAGATCTTTCACGAAGATCCTTGATGAAAGCTTCAACCTCGCTGTGGCCATCTTTATCATCATAAAAAATGATGTCAAACATGCAATCCTCTTTTCAACAATAACAAATTTGTTATACAGTGTCAATAGCAAATTTATTATAAAAATACTTAGGTCTTGTTACTTAATCAGAAAAAGAACCTGCATATGATCCTTTTCCATCTTCATCACGATAGAAAGCAAAATCGTTACTGATAGTGAAAAGGACTGGAGAACCTAATCAATCCGTGGCTGACGCCATCATAACGGTATATCTGGATGTCTTGGGGTCGTAGATGCTCCAGCAGCAGGCACCCCACCATTCATGCCCCTCATCGAAATAATCAGACCATCCGGTGGACCATTCATAGATGATGAGGTCTTCCGTGCCCTCAGGGAACAGCGCGTGATTGACTTTCATAAGATCATCGACGGTATATGAATTGCCGTGAGGCGGGTTCAGGAACGCGAACCAGTACGGGATCGTCTTCCCGTCAGCTTTATGCGGGAATGAAGAAAACACTATCCCGTCCGGATGAACATCGGCGTCTTTGGGATGATCCCCGGGCATAGCGAAGAAGTCCGCCGGCTCGATCTTACTGACCATGGCAGCATTATCCATGTCGTATTCCCAGTCCGGTCCATCCTCTTCGTCAGCTGCCGAAAAAGTCTTCATCGCAAACTCCACCGCTTCTCTCTGGGAAGAAGTGCCGTGATAATCATCGGTATCTTTCATCACACAGTAATCGATACAGACATCGGGATACTGTTTTAAGAGTTCATATACCGGGTCGTCTTTCAGTTCGTAAACAGCCATAGTCCCTCAGTTATTCGGAGAAGATATCATCAAATGACTCGTCTTCGTCTCCGTCACGGTAGAAAGTGGAATCGTTATAATCGCGCGGTCTGAAGGAGACCGGCATGGGAAGCGCATGACCGAAGATCAGTGCCTGCTGCTTGGATGCCAGCTTGGCAACGATACCGCGGAGAGCAGTCTTGCCGCTGGTGCCTGACAGCGCTGCATCGATATCACGGTCATTGTCCATGAGGAAGATGACCTTCGTTCCCAGCTGGGACAGGATCTCCTCCTGGATACCGGACGGTCGCTGATCGATGACGAGGAGCGTCACGTTATATTTCCTCATCTCGCGTGCGATGATGCCGAAGATGGAATTCTGAGCCAAGGATTCATTCAGGAAGTTATGGGCTTCCTCGATGGTGATGACGAGAGGGATCGGCTTCGCAGTATCATTGGCGATGGCCTTTTCAGTCAGGTCTCGGTAGCGGTCATAGATACGGCGTGCCAGAAGATTGGATATCAGCATATAAGTGAGCGTATCGCTGTGGCGGCCGAACTCGATGACGACATTGACGCCGCCGATAAGGCGCGACATGATCTCGTTCACGATATTCGACTTGCTGCCGGTCTTATTGATATAGCCCATGCTGTTGATCTTATTGAGAGCTCTCACCATATTCTCGAAAGAGCCCTGTGCGATGACTTCGGACTTTAAAAGATTCTCTTTCTCGTCATTTTCATCATCGGTCAGCTGACTGATCCTCAATACTTCCCTGATCCAGTTCTTTCCGAAGCGGCGGCGGCAGGCATATGTCGCAGAGACCGCAAGGTCGGTCATGTTCAGGGTCCTGCCCAGGATGGAAAAATCCTCAGGCTCGAGATCTTCAAGGTCGATCTCTACCCTGCCGTCACTGTGCAATGCATGCTCTTCCAGTGAAAAAGTGGTCACTTTACCCGGGAAGAACTGCTTTAGACCTTTTACCTTGCCCTGCTCTTCGCTGGTGCCGGCATGACCGTATTCGTTATGCATATCGAAGATAAGGTTCACGCCCTTGCTCTTCTGGATCATTGCGCCTAAAAGGAGTCTCGTAAAAAATGTCTTACCGGTACCGGATTTACCGAAGATGCCGTTAGATCTCTCCACGAACTTGGGGATATCGAGACAGAGTTTATATTCCATATCCAAAGGATTACCGATATTGAAACGCTTCTCGTCTTCTTCGCCGAAGACTGCCTGAAACTCGGCATCAGTGGACATGCGCACCTTGGAAAAATGAGACGGGATGGTCTTGACAGGTTCGGGGACCTCAAGGTTTCCCCTGTCAGAATCCGCGATCAGTAGATACGGTGTGATGCTGGCCGTGCCGTAGGCACCGATGCCGTTAAGGATCCTGGCGGAAAAGTCGTCATCCGAATCAGGCGGAGACATGGTCAATTGGGTATCTGTGACCTGCAATCCCACATCAGTGACCATGCCCATGAACTTCTTCTGTCTGCCCTGGATGGTCACATACCTTCCCACATTGATATCTTCCACAGAACAGCCGTTCTGCAGTTTGGCCGTGATACCGCCGGATAAAGAACCGCCTACGATAACACCGATAGAATCATCCATCTTATCTGTCCTCCTGCGGTCGTATTCGTTCGAGTATCATCTTGAGACGCATATAGTCGCGGTTGAGGAGCCTTGCCAGTTCCCGCCCTGCTTTCTCAAGGAAAGCTTCCTTATCGTCACTTGCTTCGGCACAGGTCCTGATCACCGCCGAGACGAGTTCTTCTGTCGAAACGTTTTCATTGGTATTGAAGAGCAGAGACAAGAAGCTCAGATCCTCAGAGAAGGCTCTTATCTCTTCATCCGAGCAATCATACACTGAATAATGTATCCTGGCCGGTTTGGGCGGCAGGTGATGCGAGAAACGGTCTTTCTCCTTGTACCCCACGACAACCGCGGTGAATTCGCTCCGGAAGAGTTTTTCCAGCTGGGGATTGGCCTTGAAGATCATCTCGTTCTCTTCATCGTCATTGCCCCTGGCCACGGGATGGCGGCCGGCATCGACGGAAGACGTCGTCGCATAAGTAACGACGGCATAAAGGTCGCGGTCTCCTTCCGGCGTCCTGACCAGTCCGCCGAAGGACGGGATCTCATTGAGCTTCACGCATTCTGCCGAGAACGATGTGGTGTTCACATCGATGATCTCACCTATCTTCAAATTCTCACTCATTTCCTTAATTCCCCCTAGATGTGCCTGCGGGACTTGCTGCGGGCCTTAGCTGAAGTCGTATAAGTTATTCCGGCCTTGGCCAGTTCCTGACGCATGAGTTCCCTCACGACTTCGGTATCTCCGCGCCTGACCACAGCGGCTTAATGTGCTTCGGAAAGCGCCACGGGATATCCGTCGCCTTTCCTGCACTGATCGAGTATCACGGCATGCAGAGCATCGACGCTCTCGGGGTCTTCCGCGACCCACAGCGGCATCTCCACTCTGCCGATCTCATCACCGATATTGATATAGAAGAAACAGATCCTGTGATCCCCATACCTTTCCAGGATGGATGATCTGGATTCGAAGATCGCCGATCGTTCGCCTGTCTTCAGCAAAGACTGGAACAAGACTCTGTCCGTTACACCGTCCAGTGCCGAACAAGGTCTTTCGGCATTGCCTGCACAGAACGAATCGCAGTTCGGTATATCGTGCGGGCACATGAGGAGCCTCAATACGTTCACGACATCGCTGGATCCGGGATAAGACAGATATGAAGCAGTAATCGTGCCCTTGGTACGATGGAGCTCACGGAGCTCATTCAGATATTTAAGATATCTGTCTTCCAAAAAGTATGTGACGACCCAGTCCTCGATCTCCTTGCTGGCAAGGGTCCAGAAGATGAGCGTGCCGTCAGAAAGCGCCACAGTGCGGTCGGTACGTTTGCTTTCAACACACAGTTCCTTGAGCACGCGTAATTCATCGACGCCACGCATGATGGCGAGCAGTGCCGAATTCATCGGTCTTTCGTTATCCTCAGTGCGGATGACCATGGAAGACTTGGAGACATTGAACTTGCATTCGCTCGAGATGTCCGCCCCATAGTCGTCTCCGTAAGAGAGTCTTATCTTGCTGATATTAAGCAGATAATGCGGGATGGACTGATTGCGGTCCAGATCGATCTGGGAACCATCGGTAGCATAAACCGTATAATCGGTGATCCTGTCAGGAGCACCAAATGCCGATGTCATCTTTTCCCTGGGGACACCGGCTAAAAAGGTATATTTGCCGTCCAGAAGTCTCGAAAGGACTTTCTTCTGGTCGGAAGCATCATTGAGAAAGAGGCTCTTAGCTTTGGAGAAAGCGCGCTCGATGTCGATGCGCTCTTCTTTGATGAGTTCGATCGACTCTTCAAGCTGTCTTGCGATATCGGCTAGATCAAGAAACAATCCGCTGTGATCTGACATCATTCCCTCTTGCATTAAATGATAACACACCAGCCGGATAAAAAATGAGGTCTGCCCTGTTACGGACAGACCTCATGAAGTGACTTATTGATGAGTACTAGTAATTTCGGTATGCCAGTTTGCGGCCGACCATGACACCCAGGATAAGGACGATCACGATACCGACACCGAAGTAGACCCAGATGATCCAGTTAGGCATAGAGAAGCCAGTGGTGAAGGAGAACGGATCTGACCATTCACCAGCATTGCCGATCGAATCGACGGCACGGACCCTCCAGTAATAAGGAGCCTTTGATGCGGCAGCAGGAAGCTTTGTTCCGTCATATGCTTTTCCGTCGACAGTGATCTTGTCAGCTTCTGAGAGAGTTACAGACTGTTCTGCAGTGCTCTTCTGGATCAGGATATCCTTGAAGCCAAGATCGAGAGTCAGCTGGAATTCATAGGTCACGCCGGAAGGATCGTATACACCGTTCCATCCAAAAGTGATAGGCTGTTCCTTGTCTCTGACTCTGACACTGTTGGTAGGAGCAGCGAGGACGGGAGCATCAGGAGCAGTATTATCCATGTAAAGCTTTGCTTCAATGGTGTTGGTGCCATCTGAAATGGTCACATTCTTATCACCGCCGCGCAGAGCAGAAGTGATGGTGAACTGATAGCTGAATGCACCGCTGGCATCGGTCAGGAATGATGCCAGAGTAACTGCCTTGCTGGAATCGACATCAGTAACATCGAGAGCAAGAACTGTGATGGTGGCATTAGGCAGGAAACCGTTGCCTGAAGTATTGAGTTTGGCACCTACATATGCCCTGTTCTCAGGAGTAGTAACAGTAAGACTGCCCTGAGCACCAATCGAAATGGATGCAGATGCAGAGATATTATTTCTATCATCCACTACAGTCAAAGAATGGACACCTGTAGCCGCTGATATCATCTTAGGTGTAACAAAGAAAGTACAGTCGGTTCCGACGGTGACATTTTCGGTGACCAGAACCTGATCGAGATAGATCTTCACTCTGGATCCGGGAACGAAGTTCCAACCTTCAATGGTAAACTCTTCTCCAACCATTACACTCTGTTTGTTGACGACTATAGTAGGTCTGAGTGTGACATTATAAGACTTGGTAACTTTATTGGTACCGGTCTCAAGTTCGACCTTATAGACACCAGCCGGCATATTTTTACCAAAAGTGAAAATGCCGGTGGCATAGCCGTTCTCATCACCATTGGCGATTGTATCTACACCTCTGCCGTATCCTGGTATCGTAGTATGGCTATAACTCATACGAACAAAACCAGCCGTGCCATTAAGACCTGATGCCGAAACGACACCTTCGGTCGAGTAATCATACATTGTGGGTGAAAGTGAAACAGAAGTAGGCAGTTGCTTGACTTCAAATTTCAACTCATGACTACCAGATTTTCTGTCAGACACTACAATAGTATAGCTTCCCGCTCCAAGTTTGGGAATTTTAAGTTCGTCATATACGAAAGAACCATTGTCATCAGTTGTGACGGAGCCAATCTTATTAATATTGATCATGAAAGTGACTTCAGTTTTGGTCGCGAACCCTGTACCGGTCGCAACACAAAGCGTCTCTGGATTGCCACTAGTCGGAAACATTGTAACATCCGATTCAACAAAAATATCCAACTGTTTAGTAAAAGAAACTGATTCGTTTATGATTTCGACATGATGATAACCATATCCCATCTCACCTATGGCAATATCAATTTGGAATGAAGCTGTAGTTGCGGTAGCCACAACAGCATTGTTAAGTTTGATTTGAGTTAAAGCATTGGAGGGGAAATATGCACCTTTAATCCTTATGGTATCGCCGACTTTTACATTACTAGGGCCCTCAAGAGTTACTGTCGGATCAGGACTGACATCAGCAAGAGTAAATTCTGTGTAATAATCTGCTGCACTGGTGCTGTCGCCCATTGCATGGATGGCCTTGATGTAATACTTTCCAAGGGCCTGCTTAGGTCCAGTCTGGTAGACAATTTGCAGCTTGCTGGCAGTGACTTTTGCCTCGCCGATATAACTGCCTTGAGCACCAGCGCTAATCTGGGCTTCTGTCAGAAGGAAAAATGAATACTTGACCCCAGCAAAGCTCGAATTGATGTTCCAGGTTACAGCCGTACCTCGCGCAACAGTACTGTCAGGCAATGTTACTTTGGTATAACCCGGAAGGAACTCATCTGCGGCTACGGGATTGATAAAGAGAGGAATACAAAGCAATGCGAGAACAAGACCTGTAGCTAAGGTCTTAAAAACCTTATTAAGTTTCACAGAACCCTCCTAATGAAATGCTTGTTTCCCTCTATCACAGACTAATGTATCTTTTATGCCTGTGAATTGTCAAATTGGAACCAAGGCTAAAACAGGAAGATTATACGTTTAGATTGGTATGTCGG
>JAEEOC010000109.1 GCA_016284035.1 Dehalococcoidales bacterium | reverse complement strand
AATCAAACAACCTGTCAGTAAGGGAATCGCTAAAGTCCCTGTCGTGATGCAGATGGAGGCACTGGAGTGCGGTGCAGCATGTCTGGCTATGGTCATGGCTTATTATGATAAATGGGTATCCTTAGAACAGGTGAGAGTCGACTGCGGTGTTTCACGTGATGGGTCTAACGCCAAGAACATGGTGGTTGCTGCACGCAGTTACGGTTTTAAAGCTCACGGTTTGATGTGTGAAGTTGAGGCACTCCATAAGGAGGTCACTTTCCCATGTATCATTCATTGGAACTTCAATCATTTCGTGGTGCTAAATGGTTTTAAAGGAAAGTATGCATATATCAACGACCCGGGCCGAGGAACCGTCAAGGTTCCTCTTGAGGAATTTGATAAGGCATATACGGGAGTATGCTTACAGATAGAGCCTGATGAGCGATTTCAGCCATCCGGCAAACGAAAGAGCACTTTTTCCTTTGCTTCCAAGCGTCTTAAGGGTGCATGGATCGCTGTTGCATTTGTTGCGATTTCAACAGTGTTGAGTTATCTCTTTGGTATCATCAATCCGGCTTTCACTCGTTTCTTCATGGATTATCTCCTTACTGGTATCAATAGTGAATTGCTCGTTCCTTTCATCGTTCTCCTTTCTGTTGTTTCTTTTGCTCAGATCATCGTCATGGCGGTACAGGCCATATTCAGACTTAAGATCAGTGGTAAGATGGCTATCGTCGGAAGCTCTTCTTTCATGTGGAGAGTACTCAGGATGCCGATGGAGTTTTTCTCTCAGCGAATGAGTGGAGATATCCTTCAGCGTCAGGGTACCAATGCCCATATCGCTGAATCCTTAGTCAACACCTTTGCTCCGTTGATCCTAAATACCGTCATGATGTTCTTCTATCTGGTCGTCATGATTAGATATAGCCTGCTTCTGACGGTGATTGGTATCCTCACGATCATCATCAATCTTTTCATTTCACGTATTATTTCCAGTAAGCGAGTAAACATCACACGTGTCCAGATGCGTGATATGGGCAAACTCGAATCAGCTACAGTCTCCGGTATCAGCATGGTCGAGACGATCAAGGCTGCCGGTGCTGAAAACGGTTACTTCCAGAAATGGGCCGGTTATCAAGCCTCTGTTAATTCACAGCAGGTGAAATATATCAAGCTGAATCAGTTCTTGGGCATAGTGCCAACCTTCTTCTCGACGCTCGCTTCAGCTGCGGTTCTGGTCCTTGGTGTTTGGCTTGTCCTTCAGGGGCAGTTCTCTATCGGTTCCATCATGCTTTTCCAGGGATATCTGTCTTCTTTCATGAGTCCTGCTATGACCATCATTTCTGCCGGTCAGATCATCCAGGAGATGCGCACGGAGATGGAACGTATCGAGGATGTCATGGAATATCCGATAGATCCTAATTATTCCGATGTTCCGGTTTCTGACGATCAGGATTATTCTAAACTGACGGGTGATGTCGAACTCAAGAATGTAACGTTTGGTTATTCCAAACTCGGCAAACCGCTCATTGAAGATTTTTCCATGCATCTGAAACCAGGAAGCAGAGTTGCTTTTGTGGGTCCTTCCGGATGCGGTAAGTCCACGCTCGCTAAACTGATCTCTGGTCTGTATCAGCCGTGGAGCGGAGAGATACTTTTTGACGGCAAACCAATGAAAGCGTACGACCGCAGTATCTTTACAGGGTCTTTAGCAGTTGTCGATCAGGAGATAGTACTCTTTGATGATTCCATTGAAAACAATATCAAGATGTGGGATGACTCTATCGAAGACTTTGAGATGATACTGGCTGCACGAGACGCGCAGATATATGATGACATCATGGCCCGTAAAGGTGGATTCTATGGTCGATTGAGCGAGGGTGGCAATGATTTGTCAGGCGGACAGCGACAGAGGCTGGAAATCGCCCGTGTGCTTGCTCAGGACCCTTCGATTATTGTTCTTGACGAGGCAACATCCGCGTTGGATGCAAAGACAGAATACGAGCTGGTGAAAGCCATCAATGCCCGCGGCATTACTACGATCGTTGTGGCTCATCGTCTCTCGACGATCAGAGACTGTGACGAGATCATTGTCCTTGATAAAGGCAAGGTCGTGGAGCGCGGCACTCATAATGAGCTTTATAAGAACGGCGGTTTGTACGCTGAACTGATTTCCAATGAATAAAGGAGGTGTGGAGAATGGGCTGGTTTGATGAACAGATAAGACAACGTAAACAGAATGACCAAGAAATCTATGAAGATTCCATTTTCCACATGGCTTCCTCGATCATGGGTAAAGCCGAAAGAACCGCCTTCAATGATCATCGTTATGTGACCAAGGCTGCTATTGATGAGATTCTGCGGTATTATCATTACAAGCCAACTGAGATACCTGATAAAGTTGTGGATAAGGAAGAACAGTTGGATTTCAGTCTGCGGCCATTTGGTATTATGCGCAGACCTATTGAGCTAGATGAAGGTTGGTACAAAGACGCATTCGGACCTATTCTTGCCATACGTAAAGATGATGGATCTGCGGTTGCTCTCATCCCTCTTTCTTCCAACGGCTATAAGTTCCGTGCTCCCGGAACCGGAAAATTTGTTAAAGTCGATCGTTCAAGTGCGAAACTATTTGAAAAAGAAGCGATCTGTTTCTACAGACCACTTCCTCAGAAGAAGCTCGGTATCCCTGATCTGATTCTCTATCTCAAGAACTGTCTGAGTGCTTCCGATTACTTCATGATCGTTTTATTGACCCTTGGAGTGATCCTTATCGATATGCTGATGCCTTATATCACCAAGGTCCTCACGGGATATGTGGTGGATAAAACAGATTATGCATTGTTGTGGGGAACATCGATATTCATGGTCACTGCAATTATTTCATCTATCATGATCAAAGCAGTCAAGAATCTTGGCATGAGCCGACTCGAGATCAAGACATCTCTTTCGATTGAAGCTGCAGTGATGTCCAGACTTATGAACCTTCCTCCTAGATTTTTCCGTGATTATTCATCTGGCGAACTGTCGATCAGAGCAAGGTCTGTCAGCCAGCTTTGTCAGCTGATACTTGGGGATATCTTCTCCATGGGTCTTACTTCTCTTATGTCTCTATTGTATATTGCACAGGTCTTTCAGTTTGCTCCTGCACTTGTTGCGCCTGCTATCATCATCATCGTTCTCACTGTGGCCATCGGTATCGCAGCGTCTTTTATGCAGATAAGGATCTCTAAGCAGATACTTGAACATGAAGCCAAGGATAAGGGCCTCTCATTCTCGATCATAACCGGTGTCCAGAAGATCAAATTGGCTGGTGCGGAAAAACGAGCTTTTGCCAAATGGGCCAATGCTTATTCACATGTAGCACAACTGGTCTATGATCCTCCGACATTTATTAAACTAAGCACTGTTTTCACATCAGCCGTTTCATTGATCGGTACCATTGTTCTTTTCTTCCTGGCAGTGAAGACCAAAGTATCACCGTCAGAATACATTGCATTCAATTCCGCGTTCGGTATGGTCATGGGTGCATTTACTTCTTTGGCTGGGGTCGCTCTTACAGCAGCCAAGATCAGACCTATCCTTGAGATGGCTGAGCCGATCTTGAAGAATGAGCCCGAATCGTCTGAGAACAAGACTATGGTCACAGAGATATCAGGTGCTATCGAGCTTTCAAATGTCTGCTTCAGATATAACGATACGATGCCGTATGTGATCGAGGGGATGGATCTTAAGATAAAGAGCGGTGAGTATGTCGCAATCGTTGGCCCCTCAGGCTGTGGTAAATCTACATTGATGAGACTTTTATTGGGATTTGAAAAACCGGAAAAGGGTGCAGTTTATTATGATGGCCGCGATATCTCGTCACTTGATCTCAGATCGCTTCGACAGCGTATCGGTTCTGTAACGCAGAATGGCACGTTGTTCCAAGGCGATATCTATTCGAATATCGTTATCTCAGCACCTCACCTGACATTGGATGACGCCTGGAAAGCGGCGGAGCTCGCCGGTATTGCAGATGATATCCGTGAGATGCCTATGGGCATGAACACCGTCATCGCTGAGGGACAGGGTGGTATCTCTGGTGGACAGAAACAGAGAATCATGATTGCGCGTGCTATTGCGCCAAGCCCCAAGGTACTTATGTTTGATGAAGCTACTTCAGCCCTTGATAACAAGACCCAGAAAAAGATCTCAGATGCATTGGATGAACTCAACTGCACCCGTATCGTCATTGCCCATAGACTTTCTACTATCCGTCATTGTGACAGGATTCTGGTCATGGATAAGGGACGCATCGTAGAGCAGGGCACATATGATGAGCTCATAAAGCTGAATGGCAAGTTCGCTGAGTTGGTCGAAAGACAACGTCTGGATACTGATTCTAAATAAGATCTTAAAATAGAAAACCCACCGAATCAACAGACATCCGGTGGGTTGTTTGACGATTCGTTAGATGATCAAGCCCAGTTATTCTCTATATATGTTAGACATGCATTTAAATCGTCGTTACTGAAATCGGTTGTAACGATGGAGAGCAGGGGGTTTTTATTTGCCCACTCAGTCTTGATCATGTTTATTGCTTCAGCTTTGGACATTCCCTGCTGCTGAGCCATTATCATTGCGTTTTGCATTACCAAAGTGGCATTCTCTGTAAGAACACCGCCGGTTACTTTTTCCAAGGCATTGTCATCAATGACCATTTCGATAGACTCCTTAAGACGTTATTAGGAAAGGGGTTACATGTTTTCGTTAACGAATGCTACGCAGGCGTCATAGTCTTCCTGTGAGAAATCAGTGGTGACCTGCTTGATAAGAAAATTCTTCTTTTCCCATTCGGTTGAAAGCAGATTGAGAACATCTTCTTTGGAATAATTGTTTGCTCTTGCAAGATCCAATGCCATCTGCATGACTTTATATGCATTCTTGGTCAGTTTGCCGCCGGCGACTGCTGCCAGCATTTCATCATCCATTTTAATAGGATTCTTCTTTTCCATAATCTGAGCTCCTTTTTCTATCGATCGCTTATATCCGAGATATAAGACTGCTTTCGTTCGACTTTGATTCTAGCATGTAGAAAGTCTAAAGCACAATTATTTATTCTGTTTTCCTTGTTTTTAACAAAAGCTGAATAAACGTGATGATCACTATAGAGCTTTCATCAGATCCATAGCCTTGTTGATGGCAGTTTCTGCTTTGTTCAGACAATCATAGGACAGCGCTGAGTTATGAGCACCGTTGCTGTTTTCTCCGAAGACAAAATCCCAGTACCACTGAGCTTCTCTGTGAAGATCTTTGATGGGCTGTAGCTGTTCGTCGCTATATTTTCCTGAATCTTTGAAAGCAGCAAGGGCCAGAATCATGTTGGCCAGCTCCTGTCCGACTTCGATGGTGCGGTCTTCGACGGCTTTCTGGATGTTGTGTACATATTCCGCCATATCGTAGGGATGACAGCCTTTGCAGGTCTCGAGGACCTCGGGCTTATCCAGAGGAGTGGTGAAGAAGTGATCGGAAAAAGTCGTGCCGTCCGCAGCGGTACACTCGCCCATATGACAGTCTGCACAGTCCAGGAAACTGGCATGTTTGCTGCCTTCACCGAGATAGGTCTCGAATTCAGGATGAGTCGCCTTGGGGATCTTGGTCCCGGTCAGACCATGAGTAGTCTCTGCGACATTATTCTC
>JAEEOC010000108.1 GCA_016284035.1 Dehalococcoidales bacterium | reverse complement strand
ATCAGGAAGTTGTCAATCTCCTCGAAGAACTGGCAGCCAAGGATGAACTTACCACTATAGATGACATTACTTTTGAATATCAGAGACTCGTAGACACTACCAATGGTGTCAAAGGCGCTCAGATCGCAGATATCACTACAGCCGTACCTCTGGATGAAGCTTACAAGCTTGAGATCGGTAAGAAGCTTACCGAGATCGTAGGTACTCCCGTCGTTATCAACTCGATCGTTGACGAGACACTCATTGGCGGTATCATCATCCGAATCGGTGACAAGCTCATCGATCACAGTGTCCGCCAGAAACTGGCATCTCTGAACAAGGAGCTTGCTTTATGACATCTTCAAACTCAGATATCATTGCAGCTTTAAAAGCACAGGTATCGGCCTTCGATGCTGCTCCTAAAGCTGTTGATGTAGGTACCATTATCTCCGTAGGTGATGGTATTGCCCGTATCAGTGGCCTGTCTGGTGCAAGTTACAGTGAACTTCTCCAGTTCCCCGGCGACGTCATGGGCATGGCCCTCAACCTCGAGACTGATGGTGTCGCGGCTGTTATCCTTGGTGATGACAGTGCCCTCAAAGAGGGCGATGAAGTACGCGCTACCGGCCGTGTGGCCGAAGTCCCCGTCGGCGATGGCCTGATCGGCCGTGTCGTCGATCCTCTGGGCCGACCTCTCGACGGTAAGGGCGCAATCAAATCCAACAAGACCCGACCTGTAGAACGAGTCGCACCTGACGTTGTGAGCCGTTCTTCAGTTAACCAGCCTGTCCAGACCGGTATCAAAGCCATCGATGCTATGATCCCCATCGGCCGCGGACAGCGAGAACTTATCATCGGCGACCGTGGTACCGGTAAGACCGCCATTGCCCTCGATACTATCATCAACCAGAAGGGCAAAGACATCATCTGTATCTATGTCGCTATCGGTCAGAAAGCCAGTAAGGTTGCCCAGGTAGTCGGTAAGCTGGAAGAATACGGCGCTATGGAACATACCATCGTCGTAGCCGCCAACTCCTCCGACCCCGTTGCCATGCAGTACTTGGCTCCTTTCTCCGGCTGCGCCATCGGCGAAGAATTCATGGAACAGGGCAAAGATGCCCTCATCGTCTACGATGATCTTTCCAAGCACGCTTGGGCTTATCGACAGATGTCCCTTCTTCTCCGACGTCCCCCTGGTCGAGAAGCTTATCCCGGCGATGTATTCTATCTACACAGCCGACTTTTGGAACGTGCCGCTAAACTGAGTAAAGAACTCGGCGGTGGTTCATTGACAGCTCTCCCGGTCATCGAAACTCTGGCCGGCGATGTCTCTGCCTATGTTCCTACCAACGTTATTTCCATTACCGACGGTCAGATCTATCTTGAATCCGACCTGTTTAATGCTGGTACTCGTCCCGCTTTGAATATTGGTATTTCAGTATCCCGTGTAGGTAGCTCCGCTCAGACCAAGGCTATGAAGAAAGTAGCCGGTCAGCTGAAGCTCGATATGGCTCAGTATCGAGAGCTTGCCGCCTTCGCCCAGTTCGGTACTTCCGAACTCGACAAGGCCACCAAGGCTCAGATCGATCGTGGTGAGCGAATTACTGAAGTATTCAAACAGCTTCAATATATCCCCATGTCCGTCGGCAAGCAGGTAACCATCCTCTATGCCGCCAACAAGGGCTATATCGATGATGTCCCTGTTAAATCAGTCCATGACTTCGAGTCAAAACTGTTAACTTTTGTTGAGAATCAGCACGCCGATATTATTAATGAAATCAATGACAAGGGTCTTCTTACTGAAGAACTCGAAAAGAAATTGGATGATGCCATCACCAATTTCAAGAGAACATTCGCTGCATAGGATGAATTAAGTTGTCAAATATAAGACAAATTAAAAGACGTATTAAGGGTATTCAGTCAACGGCTAAGATCACCAAAGCCATGGAGATGATTGCCGCATCCAAGATGCGCAAAGCTCAGGAGCGAGGTATCCAGGGCCGCGACTATGCCAACAAGCTTACTCAGGTTATCTCTGACCTTGTCGGCATGACCAAAGAATCCTCCACTACGTATCCTTTGATGCAACAGCGTGAAGTCGTTAATAACATCGGAATCATTCACATTACCGCTGATCGTGGACAAACTGGTGGTTTGTTGGCCAATCTCAACAGAAGTGCTGCCAAGTTCATCCTTGAACAGGGCAAGCCCACTTCGGTCATCTCAGTCGGGCGACGTGGTGGTGATTTCATGCGACGAAGTCAGCAGAACGTTATCGCTGAATTCTCCGGTTTGGGTGATTATCCGACTCAGCTCGCGACACTCCCCATCTCGAGGATCGCAGTCGATGACTTCATCGACCATAAACTCGATGCTGTGTATATCTCATATGCACAATTCGTTTCAACAGCAGTCCAGAAACCGGTCATCGAACAGTTGCTTCCGATCGTTCCTCCTCACAAAGAGGAAGAGGAACTGGTATCCGATTGTATCTTTGAACCCAGCAAGGACGAGATCTTGAGCAATCTGCTTCCAAGATACGTTGAAATGAAAGTATATCATGCCATACTTGAAGCTATAGCCAGTGAACAGTCTGCCCGTATGCTTGCCATGCGCAACGCTACTGACAACGCTATGGATCTTATCTCCGAATTGACACTGGTCTATAACAAGGCACGACAAGAATCTATCACCACAGAGCTGCTCGATATCATCAGCGGCACTGCGGCATTATCTTAGGAGGGTATCAGTGGCTACTGGAAAAATTGTTCAAGTCATTGGTTCAGTTGTGGACGTTGAGTTCCCAGCTGATGCTATGCCCGCTCTGTTGAACGCTCTCGAAGTCGTCAACAGCGATGGTACCAAGATGACCTTCGAAGTCCAGACTCACATCGGCAGTAACTGGGTACGCTGCTTGGCGTTCACTCCTACTGACGGTCTGAAGAGAGGCGTTGAAGTCATCGATACCGGTGCTCCTATCAAAGTACCTGTTGGTAATCCATCATTGGGCCGAATCTTTGACGTCCTTGGCAACCCCTTGGACGATGGCGAAAGTATTGAAAATTGTGAACGATGGTCTATCCATCGAAAAGCTCCTTCTTTTGAAGAACAGGAAACCTCAAGCCAGATGCTTGAAACCGGTATCAAGGTCCTTGACCTCATCACTCCGTTCGCTAAGGGTGGTAAAGTCGGTACCTTCGGCGGCGCTGGTGTGGGCAAGACCGTTCTTATCCAGGAACTTATCCGAAACATCGCTGCTGAGCACAATGGTTACTCAGTATTCGCCGGTGTAGGTGAACGTTCCCGAGAAGGTAACGACCTTTGGCACGAAATGACCGATTCCGGCGTTATCAAGAATACCGCCCTCGTATTCGGTCAGATGAACGAGCTCCCCGCCGTACGTCTCCGAGTCTGCTTGACCGGTCTGACTATGGCTGAGTACTTCCGTGATGTCGAACATCAGGACGTTCTTCTCTTCATCGATAATGTTTACCGATACACCCTGGCCGGTATGGAAGTATCCGCCCTCCTTGGCCGAATGCCTTCCGCCGTAGGTTATCAGCCCACCCTGGCTACAGAAATGGGTATGATGCAGGAACGAATCACCTCCACCAAGCAGGGTTCCATCACATCATTCCAGGCCGTTTACGTACCTGCCGATGACTACACCGATCCCGGCGTAGTCGCCACCTTCGGTCACCTCGATGCTACCATCGCTCTTGAACGAAGCTTGGCAGAACAGGCTCTGTTCCCCGCCGTAGATCCTCTGGCTTCATCATCCCGAATCCTCGATCCTCTGGTCGTCGGCGAAGAACATTATCGTGTTGCTCGAGAAGTCCAGCGAATCCTTCAGAAATTCAAGGATCTTCAGGACGTCATCTCCATCCTCGGTATGGAAGAACTTTCTGAAGATGAGAAACTTACCGTTGCCCGTGCCCGAAAGATCCAGAGATTCCTTACCCAGCCGTTCTATGTCTCTGAAGTCTTCACCGGCCGACCCGGTAAATACGTACCTATCGCCGAAACCATCCGAGGCTTCAAAGAGATCATCGAAGGTAAACATGATGATCTTCCTGAACAGGCCTTCTACATGGTCGGCACTATCGATGAGGCTGTCGCTAAGGCATCTGAACTTTAGTCGGAGTTAAACGATTATGGAAAAAATCAAATTAGAGATCGTAACTGCCGAAAAACTGATTTATTCAGAAGTTGTTGACTCAATCGTCGCCCCTGGTATCACGGGCGAATTGGGTATCCTTCCTGAGCATGCTAATCTGGTCACCATCCTGGACACCGGTGTCCTCACCATTACCAAGGATGGCGAAGAGACTGATATGGCAGTATCCGGCGGCTATATGGAAGTACAGCCGCACTCTGTCATCATCTTAGCTGATGCTGCGGAACGAGCAGACGAGATCGATATTGATCGTGCCGAGGCTGCCCGAGCCAGAGCTGAAGAAGCCGCCAAGAATGTTGGCGATCTTGATGCTCAGCTGGCTGCCGAAGCTGCCCTCAAGAGATCATTGACTCGATTGAAGGTCGCGAAGAAACGAAGCAATCGACCTCGCAAACCTGCACAGCCGATCGCATAAATAGGAAAGAATCGAAAAGGGAGCCTGAACAAGGCTCCCTTTTTTTTTTATCATTAAACATCTTGCAAAAACATACTAAACAACTATATAATTGTCATATCGAGATATTTCGATTTATCGATTTATAGGAAGGTGAGATCATGAGTATGGAAGCTGTACAGGCTGTAAAGATGTTCAAAGCATTGGATGATGTCACTCGCGTCAAAATCGTGGAATTTCTTGTCGGCGGAGAACAGTGTGCGTGTATGCTGCTGGCCTTTTTAGATATCGCACAGCCGACGCTGTCTCATCATATGAAGATCCTTTGCGAATCCGGTCTCGTTAACGGACGCAAGGTCGGAAAATGGATGTACTATTCGCTTTCCAAGGAAGGCTTCGATTCTGTGATCGGTTATCTTAATGAAATAAAGACATCCATCAATGATTGCAAGGCTGATTCCTGTTGCTGCTAATTAAATTGAATTAAAGATCGAAAGAACTTTATATGTGGACTTTTATCCAGGACGAGATACTAGGAATGCACTGGCTGAACCGATTGATCGGAGACGGCCTGATGCATATCGGTTCCTCATGGGATCCCCGTATCCTGGGGTCGGTCCAGTTCTTCATCTACGATACTATCAAGATCTGTATCCTTCTCCTTTCGCTGATCTTTATTATCAGTTATATCCAGAGTTTCTTCCCGCCGGAGAGGAGCAAGCGTATACTGGGACGTTTTCACGGTCTGGCTGCCAACACAGTTGCGGCGTTGTTGGGGACCGTCACTCCTTTCTGTTCCTGTTCATCGATACCTCTCTTCATCGGTTTTACCGGGGCAGGACTTCCGATCGGTACTACGTTCTCGTTCCTGATCTCGTCTCCCATGGTGGACATGGGAAGTCTCATCATTCTGACCAGTATCTTCGGATGGAAGATTGCAGCTCTTTATACAGTTTTGGGCCTGGTCATCGCGATCGCCGGCGGGTCGCTGATCGAAAGACTCCATCTCGAGGGAGAAGTAGAAAGTTTTATAAGAGAGATGCCGCAGATCGCATCGGAAGAAGAGAAGATCACATTCAGGGAAAGAGTATCATATGCCTGGACTCAGGCATGTGCGACATTCAAAAGGGTCTTCCCGTATGTCCTGATCGGCGTCGGTATCGGATCGGTGATACACAATTGGATCCCGGAAGACTTCGTCCAGAAGATCCTGGGCGGACACAATCCCTTCGGTGTCATACTGGCAACAGTCGTAGGCGTTCCGATGTATGCCGATATCTTCGGTACCATCCCCATTGCGGAATCACTTCTCTATAAGGGGGCGCAGCTGGGCGTGGTGCTGAGTTTCATGATGAGCGTTACGACATTGTCTCTTCCCAGCATGATCATGCTCAGAAAAGCAATCAAGCCGAAGCTGCTGGGGGTTTTTATAGCGATATGTACAGTAGGTATAATCGTAGTCGGTTATATCTTCAATCTGGTACAGCAATATATCACTTGATCGGAGGCAGATATGAAAATAAAGGTGTTAGGTCCGGGGTGTGCCCGATGCAATGGTCTGTATAAGGACACTCTTGATGTTGTGAAGACAGAGGGACTGGATGTTGAAGTGGAACATGTTACTGATATCGCTGAATTAGTAAAGTATCAGGTCATCTCCACTCCTGCCTTCATCATTGATGAGAAGGTCGTCAGCACCGGAAAGGCTCTGTCCAAGAAGGATATATTGAAGTTCATCAAAGAAAACTCATAGGGGGTAATGAGTATGAAGAAGATATTATTTGTGCTTTTGGCGGTCATCATGACGATGACGATGTGCGCATGTTCGTCTTCAGATCCGACGACACAGGCTGCAAATACCGATGCTCCGCCGAAAGATCATGTTAATGTCGTTTCTTTCTATGAATCTGATGCCTGTTTCTGTCTTAATCTTGCACAGGAATGGATCAGGACTATCGTGCTCGAGGAATATAAGTCATATGTCGACAGCGGAAAGCTGAAATATGAAGAGTATGACACCACTGTCTCATCCAATAACGGAATCAAGACACAGTTCGATGCTCCGTCTTATGCTCTTTATATCACTTCTGACATGAACGGAGAATGGAAATATAAGAACATCGCATCGATCTGGCTATATACCGACACCACGGGCAAGAACGATGTTCTGAAGAAAAAGTTCCATGATGCCGTCGTGAGAGAACTCGACGCATCTTTGAATGCTATCGGGGCATAAGATGACTCAGCTTTCAGACTTTTTCCATATGATCGCTATCTCGACATCGGTACCGGTGCTGGCAGCACTGTGTTTTGGGCTGATGGCGGCAATCGGTCCGTGTACCATGGCAAGCAACATTGCAGCTCTGGCGTATATCGGGCGGGATGCTACCAAGCGTTGGTACACGCTCATCGAATCTTTTGCTTATATGCTGGGTTCGGTCCTTGCTCTGAGCTTATTGGGACTTGCTATCATCCTTATCGGATTAGAAGCTAATGCCATCCAGAATTTCGTTGAGATGTTGGGAACCTATGTACTGGGTCCGCTGCTGATCGTTGCGGGTATCCTGATGCTCTTCTCGGATAAGCTTAAATTCTCGACATCGGGAGTGACCTCATCACTTACTGAGAAGGTCAAAGACAAGGGAATACTGGGCTCTTTCATCATGGGTCTCATCATGGGATTCTCCTTCTGTCCTTACAGTGCGATCCTTTTCTTCATCGTAACTATCCCCATGGCACTGACGACAAAGGGCGGTGTGGTCCTGCCGGTATTCTATGCGATCGGTACGGCACTGCCTGTGGTGGCATTCACGATCCTCCTGGCGCTTGGATTCCAGTTTGCGTACAAATGGATCTCCAAGATAAGTGATTTTGAAAAGTATCTCAAGATCATTATGGCGATACTTTTTATCGCTGTAGGTATCTACTATGTAATACAAATATTCTAGTGTGGGGTGCACAGATATGAAAGATAACGAATATAAGCGGTTTGCATTCTCCTCGGAAAAAGGGATAACGAGAAGACAGTTCATTAAAGATGTGTCGGTGCTGGCAGGCGGACTGACGCTTGCGACTTTCCTTGGCGGATGCGGTGACGGGGAAGGAACGAAGACGACTACGACGTCTCCCGATCCCGGTACGAAGACCGGCGCGACATCTAATACTCCGACCAGTAAAACAACGACGACATCATCAAATACCGGTGCCATTACGAATACTGCTACCGGTAGCGGCCAACATCTTTATACTGCTACGCAGGAAACTTTGCCCTCGGCTGAACTTATCCCGGGATGTACGACTTATGTCGCTCTCGACAGACTCTATTCTTTCGATCATATCTGGGTAAAGAAACTGGAAGGCAACAAGGTCTTGCTTGGTATTACGGAGAAGTGTCTGCTGCTTATTGGCTTTGCCGATTCCACTAATCCGTTCTCTCTGCCGCTTGTCGGTGATAAGATCAAGAAAGATGCACCGTTCGGTTACATGGACGGCAAAAAGATGTACGTTGAATTCATGTCTCCGGTATCCGGCACTGTTCTGGACGTACATCCTGAAGCATTCTACCGCGTTGCCCAGTTATCAGGAGCCGTATTCTACAACGAAGGATGGCTGCTCCTCGTTGAGGTCGACGACATGAGTGATCTCGATGAGCTTTTGAATCCTTTCCAGTATGGAAAATACCAGATCCCTCAGGATTATGTATTGGGTTCACAGGCAAACGAAGCGCTGTTCCTTGATGCTTAGGACAAATCAGCAGGCCGCTGGTGGACTGTTGTTTTGAATAACTGATACTCTGGTTTGAGGTGAAAATGAAAGACAACGAATACAAGAGATTTGCATTTTCTTCCGAAAAAGGCATATCTAGAAGACAGTTCATCAAGGACGTGGGAGTGATTGCCGGCGGATTGACGATCGTATCCATGCTGGGAGCATGTAACGGCACTGAGCCGACTAAGACTAACACGACGGCAAGCAATCCTACCACGGTCACCAGCAAGACGCCTACTACGAGTATTACTACGACAACGGACATTACTTCGGTAACGAATACTGGTACAAAGACGACTACTACGACATCCGGGAAACAGCATATCTATCAGGTACCTGCCGGATATAATCCTGAAACGCTGCCGATTCCCGGATGCACCACGAATGTCGCTCTCGACAGACTCTATTCCTATTATCATATCTGGGTACAGAAATTGGAGGGCAATAAGGTACTGATAGGTATCACTGAAAAGTGTGTGCTCCTCATTGGTATCGTCGATACACTGAACGCATACATGCTCCCTTCGGTCGGATCCAGAATCGAGAAGGATACTCCTTTCGGGTACATGGACGGCAAGAAGATGACAGTTGAGTTTATCTCTCCCGTATCTGGGAAAGTCTTGGATGTCCATGACGAAGCTTTTTATCTGGAGTATCAGGTACTCACCGGTGCTAATTACACGCAAGGCTGGCTGATGCTGGTCGAGCTGGATGATCTTCACGATCTCGATGATCTTTTGAATCCGTATCAGTACGGTAAGTATCAGATTCCAGCCACTTATAAACCCGGAACAGAACCTAATGACGAACTGTTCCTCAATGCCTAGGAGTTTGAGATGCAGCATTGTTGGATTTGCGACCTTGGGATGGCTGATTATGCTGAGACTGTAAAGATCCAGCAGAAACTGTCACTGCTCAGAAGCCGGGATGTCATCGATGATATCCTGCTTTTATGTGAGCATGACAAAGTCATCACGTGCGGTACCAGCACTGATCCGACCAATATCCTTTGGGATGAGAAAAGGCTTGCGGATGCAGGGGTATCAGTTGTGAATGTTAAGAGAGGCGGGGACGTTACGATGCATGTTCCCGGACAGCTGGTCTGTTATCCGATCCTGAACATCCGTTATTACCGAGGCGTCCTTGAGGATTATATCGGGTATCTGGAACAGATGGCCTTAAGGCCGATAAAGGAGTTCGTGCCCGATGCTGATGTCTGGGACAGGCATCCGGGAATCTGGATCAACGAAAAACAGCTGGCGGCGGTCGGGCTGCATATCAGCCGCAGTGTAACTTCCCACGGCATCATGATAAACGTATCTTCAGATACTTCTCTGCTCGAAGCCATCAATCCCTGCGGTATGAAAGGACTGCATTCCACATCTGTTGAAGCTGAATCTGGTAAGAAAGTCGATATGCGGCTTTTCAAAGAGAGCGTGGTAAACTGCTTTGCAGACATCCTGGAAAAGGATGTCGAGGAGATCAGTGTGAAACAGCTTTTGGAGGATATCGATGGCTGAACATATGCCTCCGTGGCTCATTAAACGTCTGCCGAGAGTAGGGGAGACGAAAGAAGTCGATGATATGCTCGCGGGATTGGGGCTGCACACGATCTGTGACAGCGGAGGCTGTCCCAACAAATGTGAATGTGCTCCTGACGGTATGGCTTTCCTTATCATGGGCGATATGTGCACCCGAAGCTGTACGTTCTGTTCGGTCAATCATACAGCTCCCGGACCGCTCGATCCGAATGAACCTGCTCACATGGCCCATGTGGCAAAGACACTGGGGCTCAGATATATCTTTTTGACTTCTGTCACCCGAGATGACCTTGAAGACGGCGGTGCTTCTCATTATGCCAATACCATCGACTGCCTGCACAAAGAAGTGGAAGGCATTGGGGTCGAGGTACTCATCCCTGATTTCAAAGGAAATCGTGAAGCTCTTGAGACCGTTCTCAAAGCTGGTCCCACCGTACTGGGACATAATATCGAGACTGTCCCCAGGCTATATCCCGAGATGCGTCCCCAGGCTGATTACGAACAGTCCTTATGTGTTCTAAGAATGTCTAAAGAGATCGCGCCAGATATCCTGACTAAATCCGGCATCATGCTGGGATTGGGTGAGACGTCTGATGAAGTGGTCAGCACCATGAAAGATATCTATGATACCGGCTGTGATATGCTGACGCTGGGGCAGTACTTAAAACCCTGTCGCGGTGCGCATGAAGTAGTCAGGTATGTCACTCCCGAGGAATTCGAGGATTATCTGGTCACTGCGCATGAGATCGGTTTCCACGGTGTCGCATCATTCCCGCTGATGCGCAGTTCATATGAAGCGGAATCTTTCTATAAGAGCACACTCGAGAGCATCAAAGCTTCTGCCGAGTGATATTTCTATTCATCCCAGTATCCTGCTCCATGACACATAGTGCACATTCCGACCATACTGGCAGCGTGTGATGCATTATCAGGCATTGCATCAGTATGACATTCTAGACACTCGGCACCGTCGGTGATTGCTTCATGCATTGCCGGCGTCATGTTTTTAGGAGCGGGATCAGCTGCACCGATAGTATGACATCCCCCGCAGGAATTAGCCTTGCGGTAGTAGTGACTGTCGGGAAGATCTTCATGACAGCCTGCCATCTGACAGGTTTCAAGAGTGTAGCTTGAATGGTCAGCGGGATTTGCGGTTGTAGTTGTCGATGTAGTAGTAGTTGTTGTTGTCGTGGTCGGTACCTGAGTTATGGTCTTGGTTACTGTCTTCGTTAATGTCTTTGTCTGTGTAGCGGTCTTTGTTGTGTAGCTGTAGACAAATTCAGTGGATGTTTTCACGACAGTAG
>JAEEOC010000107.1 GCA_016284035.1 Dehalococcoidales bacterium | reverse complement strand
TCAAGAAGATCGAGATGTGCGGACGAGTCTGTTACAAGTCTGAGAACAAGGCTACGGACGTGTCCAGCCGCCAGTTTATCGCCAGCATCATCCGAAGAGGACATGAATCAGTACTCGAGCATGTATCCATTTCTGTCAGGATCATCTGCGACCGCGGCATCTCCCACGAGATCGTCCGTCATCGTATGGCTTCATACAGCCAGGAATCCACGAGATACTGTAACTATTCCAATGACAAATTCGATAAGGAGATAACCGTCATCGATCCCGAGTTTGGTGACAATGCAGAAGCATTCGAGCTTTGGAAAAAGTCCTGTGAAGAGTCTGAAAAGGCTTATTTTGCGCTTCTTGATGCGGGATGTACTCCTCAGTACGCCAGGGCAGTTCTTCCTACCAGCCTCAAGACCGAACTCGTAATGACAGCCAACATCAGAGAGTGGCGGCACTTCCTTAAGTTGAGAAGTGATGCTGCCTCTCATCCCCAGATCAGAAAAGTGGCAGGCATCCTCATAGATAAGTTCCATGATAATATCCCTGTGCTTTTCGATGATATCTCGGTCTAGTTAATAGCGTCCCGATGTGTTATCATTTCCGAAGTGGTTTCGGCAAAAACTTGATCATCTGTTTGACAGAGATACTGGTTTCGTATTAGAATAGCCACTTGTCAGCTGAGGTAGCTCAGCCGGTAGAGCAATGGACTGAAAATCCATGTGTCCCCAGTTCGATCCTGGGCCTCAGCACCATTTGAACTTTAATAAAAAATAATATAGACGCCGAAGTGGCGGAACAGGCAGACGCGACAGTCTCAAAAACTGTTGGGAGGCGACTCCCGTGTCGGTTCGATCCCGACCTTCGGCACCATGATGAGTCATCGTCTGTTATCGATGCCGAGTTGTGTAGCGGTAGCACGAAGGACTTTGAATCCTTTTGCCCTGGTTCGAATCCAGGCTCGGCAAAAAGATTATTCCCCGATAGCTCAACGGTAGAGCGGGCGGCTGTTAACCGCTAGGTTCTAGGTTCGAATCCTAGTCGGGGAGCCAACTGACAATTACAAAGACCTGCAGGAATTGCAGGTCTTTTTTATTTTAGGGCATTTTCATATCAAAAAACGCCTTTTTAGTTGACACGCACGGAAGATACTGCGTAAAATACCTTTTGCGTTTTCGTTTAAACGGAGGCGTCTACACTCTTCATTTTGTTATGGAACTTATGTGTGGAAAGGAGGCTGATATAGATGTCAACAATCATTACTGCGAATGAAGGCGAAAGCTTCGAAAGCATGCTCAAGCGCTTCAACCGACGAGTACAGCAGGATGGTGTTCTTTCTGAGGTCCGCAAGCGCGAACGTTTCCAGAAACCCCAGACTCGACGAACTCGAAAACAGATCGCAGCACGACGATCAGCTGCTAAAGCCGCACGCGCTGCTGCAAGGAGATAATCACCTTGGCTAGTGAACTGAGACAAAAAATAACTGATGATATGCATGCAGCTATGAAGGCACGCGATGCTGCGCGTCTGTCGACCTTGAAGATGCTTCTGTCGGCAATCGGTTATGTCGAAATGGAAAAGCAGAAGGATCTGTCAGATGACGATGTCTTGGCTGTTATTTCCAAGGAAGTCAAGCAGCACAGGGAAAGCGTTCTTGCATACAAAGAGGGTAACAGGCCTGATCTACAGGAGAAGGAGCAGAAGGAACTTGATATCCTTCTGGAGTATCTCCCGGCTCAGTTGAGCACAGAAGAGATCGAGGCTATCGTTGCCAAAGCTATCGCCGAATTGGGCGTCAGTGGTCCTTCCAATAAAGGCAAAGTCATGGGTAAGATCATGCCTTTGACCAAAGGCAAGGCCGATGGCCGAGAAGTCAATGCGATAGTCGACAGATTACTGAATGCATAGATCGTAAGATTAAGAAAAACAAAAGGGACACATCTTGTGTCCCTTTTTTATATCCGTGATATAGCTTCTAGTCTTTTGGAGTGCCGTCTGCGTTGAATAAGGGAAGCGGCTCCAGGAATTTTATGTCGGTTCTCTTTATTGCTTCTCCCTCTGCGAGTACGGCCATCTTACCGACAACTTCACCGCCGCACAGAGCAACGAGATGTTCCAAAGCCTGGAGCGTACCGCCGGTAGAGATGACATCATCGATGATGAGGACTCTTTTTCCTTTGATCAGTTCTACATCATCACGCCCCAAATATAGTCTCTGAACACCGTTGGTAGTGATTGAGCGGTCTTCGACGTAGACGGGATCAGGCATATAGTTCTTAGGACCTTTTCGGGCGATGAGATACTTGGATGAACCGGACTGTCGGGCCATCTCATGAATGAGAGGGATGCTCTTTGCCTCGGCTGTCAGCAGATAGTCAAAGCTGTCGGCGGGAACCAGTTTCAATAGCTCTCGTGCACAGGAAACTGTGATCTCGACATCTCCGAAGATGATGAACGCTGCGATATACAGGTCATCGGTGATCTTACAGATCGGAAGATCTCTCTTGAGTCCGGCTATTTCCATCGTGTATTTCATATGGATAAGATCCTTTCGTATCAAAAACTCGGTTAATATTCTAAAGCATTCTGTTTGAAAAAGGGAGAGTTTTCAGGTCAGTCTTTGTTGTCGGTGCGCTTTCTTGCCAGCTCGACAGCTTCTTTTCCAGACAGTTTTTCTATGTCGACTGCTATCATGAGGAATCGTCCTGCGGCACTTTGTATCTCTTCCGTGATTCTTGTATCTGTCTCATCTGGTGAATACTTTTTTGATAAAGCATATATTGCCTCATCGTATTCTTTTCCTTCGGAGAGGATTCGTGCACGACCAAAGGCTATGGCGCTACTGAAGAAAGACGTGAATTTTTCAGGCACGACTGTATCCTGTCCGATGACACAGAAGGATACCTTGGAGTTCCGTTTTATGGCATCGATCTTGTGACCGGTTGTTGCGCAGTGTATGTATATCCTGCCGTTGGTATAGACGTAATTGACTGGGACGGTATAGGGATACTCGTCATCGCCTGATACTCCGAGTACGCCGGTGATGCCAGTCTCAAGAATCTTCTGAGATTCTTCGGCAGACAATTCCTGTTTGAACCTGCGCATTTCTCTAAACATTTTGTTACCGTCCTTATGTTAAAGACTTCTCGTAGTTTGAGAGGAGCTTTTCCTTTTCTTTGGCTGTAGCGACGATGTCCCACGGCAGTGCTTCGTTGATATCGAATGATTCTTTGAACGTATATCCTTTGGTCGCTCTTCTCCAGGCTGCTAAAGAGGGCTTCTCGCATTTCATGAGGATCTCAGATATCTCTTCGCCGCCTCTGGAAAGAATACCTTGAATCGCGCTCCATTCCGGGCTTTCGGCTTTGAATTCGATACCGGAACCGCCCAGTAGAGATATCAGCTTATTTATCCGGTTTTTTATGACATCCTGAGATTCTATCCTGGCCCACTGGAAAGGAGTGTTAGCCTTGGGAACGAAAGGTGCCATATTGATCGTTACGCGCATACCGTTATGTCCTACGATCTCCTTACATCTTCTGGCCAGCTTATCGATGCCTTCGATATCAGCATCTTGTTCACCGGGGAGGCCGACCATGAAGTACAGTTTGAGCTGTTTGAAAGGGAAGCGAGCGATCTTTTGGCAGGCATCTAAGATATCTTCTTCGGTGAATTGTTTATGGATCCTTTCACGGAGGACATCGGTACCTGCTTCCGGTGCGATTGCAATGCTTTGCGCTCCGCCCTTGCAGATAAGTTCCAGCATCTCTTCGGTAAGCGAAGACAGCCTTAAGGAACTGATAGAGAATTGTCCTCCAAGCTCCAGGATGCCGTTTAGGAGCTCGTAGATCTTCGGGTGGTCAGTTACTACCGGACCGACAAGTCCTATCCTATTTCGGACTTTCAAGCCCTCTCTGGCCTGTTCTAATATCGACTCTAGAGAGTGAAAACGGATTGGACAGAAAGCATGGGATACCATACAGAAACGACAGGCATGGGAACAGCCTCTCTCCACTTCCACCATGTACAGTTCTCCCAGTTCGGTATCGGTGGTCAGCACTATCGAATGGGTGGGGTAATTATCGAGATCCTTGATGTAGACCCTGTGCGCATGTTCTGCATTGGGGAATCGGGGAACGTAGACACCGTCGATCTCTGATAGCTTTTTTAGAGTAGTGATCCGTTCTTCGTTCTCGGATATCACGGAGAGCATCTTCGGAAGGATCGCTTCAGCTTCTCCGACACAAATGGCATCGATAAAAGGCGCAACCGGCATGGGGTTCGAGATCATGCAGGGGCCGCCGGCGATTACTATGGGATAAGTCTCGTCCCTTTCAGAGGACAGGAGCGGGAGTTCGGATTCTCTGAAGATGGATGCGATATTGAGGTAATCCATCTCGTATGAGAAAGACAGGGCTACACAGGCGAAATCGTTGAGAGGTCTGCGAGATTCCAGAGCTAATACTTTATCGCCGTCCCAGAACACTCGTTCGCAGAGGTATCCGGGAAGGTTATTGACGAGGCCATATATCGACTGTATGCCCAGATTGGACATGCCGATCTCATAAGTATTGGGATAGACGAGGGCGACAGGATATCGGCCGCCCCAGTCTTTGTAGATCGCTCCTACTTCTTTCTCGGCACGGCCGTTTGAAAGGTATGCTTTCTGCGGATTATGCGCTCTCACCATTATTTGTATCTTTGGGCTTTGATGAGCTTCTTTGCTTGGAATCGAATTTGGTCCTGCGTCGGACGACACGCCGCTTGTTCTTCCAGCAGTCCCGCATGAAATTCTTGTCGAGGGTGATGATGCTGTCGGCCACTTCTCTCAGATGTTTCGAGGTGCCTTCCTGTCCGAATAGTGCTACTTCGATATTCTTTCCGGCATCTTTTACTGCCTGTACGGCACCGGCGAAATCGTTGTCGCCTGCGACGAGGATGGTCCTGTCATAGTTGTTGCGGAAGGCATGCAGGAGCATGTCGGTAGCCAGCTGCACATCGATGCCCTTCTCGTAAGGAGGAGTGGCAGGCCAGCCGTTGGTATAAACGAGCTGCCCCAGACGGAGCTCCACGCAGGGGATGGCGGCGATGCCGTCGAAGAACTTTTTCTGGTCGACATAACGCTCAGGCTCTTTCTGTTCTGAGACTTCAGCGTTGTAGTAGTAGGACCTGATCAGTCGGTCGTCACCTGCCAGTTTCTTGCAGAATGCGCCCATATCGATATCGGTCCTTTTGTAATATGCCTTCAGGGAATGGTACATGTTGGAACCATCGATGAAGATCATGACTCTAAGTGCGTCTATGGTATTTCTCCTTCGATCAACCGCAGCGGCTGAAACCGCAACCAGGACAGATCAGACATCCTTCCTGGAAAACGAGGAGGCTGCCGCATTCAGGGCACTGACCTGCCACGTTCTTGACTGGAAGATTTGGGTCGATCTTTTTCTCTTCAGAGGGACTCGGTGCCACTCTGACTTCTTCCAGAGTTTTATTTTCCATGATTGCCGTTACTCTTTCAAGCACACCGGCGATGGCGTCAGCACAGGAAAGGATAGATTTGCCGTTGTCCCAGGCGACAGACGGACAGCGTATACCTTTGAGCTGTTTGACGGCTTCGTTCACTTTGATGCCAGAACGAAGGGCCAAAGAGATCAGTCGGCAGGAAGCTTCAAGCTGGGCGGCAGCACAGCCACCGGTCTTTCCCAGATGCGAGAAGACTTCACAGATGCCGTTCTCGTCATAATTGACGGTGACATAGATATAACCGCAGCCGGTCATGACACGTTCGGTATAACCTGTCGTGATCTTGGATCGGGTCCTAGGAGCACGTTTGACTGGTGCTGCTTCGGCCGCGGGTGTTTCTTTCTTTTCTTCCTTCTTTCCGGTAGAGAGGACCTGTGTATCACGGCATCCGTCACGATAGATCGTGATGCCTTTCAGTCCTTCGTTGTAAGCCATGAGATAAGCTTCTTCAACATCCTTGGGGGTGGATTCATGCGGGAAGTTGATGGTCTTGGAGACTGCATTGTCAGTATGTCGCTGGAAAGCGGCTTGCATCTTCACATGCCAGTCGATGGAGATATCGTGGGCGGTCACGAAGAGTTTTTGGAACTTTTCGGGTACCTCTTTCATGTCTGTGATATGTTCACCATTGGCCAGCTTTTCCATCAGTTCATCGGAATAGAAGCCGTTCTCCTTTGCGATGGCGCTGAAGACAGGATTGACTTCGATGAACTTCTGATTGTCCATGATGTTGCGGGTGAAGCAGAGTGCAAACAGAGGTTCGATACCCGATGAGCATCCTGCGATGATGGAAAGCGTTCCTGTGGGAGCGATGGTAGTACAAGTGGAATTACGTCGGGTCTCCTTGGTAGTCGTATCGAAGATACTTCCTTCATAGGCAGGGAAAAGGCCCCGTTCCTTGCCGAGGGCGTTTGATACCTCGTGGGAGATCTTGGTCACGAATCCCATGATCTCTTCTGCAAGAGCGAGAGCTTCATTGCTGTTATAGGGGATGCCGAGGAGCATGAGCATGTCAGCAAAACCCATGATACCGAGACCGATCTTTCGGGTAGAACGGGTACGCTCAGCGATCTTTTCAAGCGGGAAGCGGTTGATATCGATGATGTTATCGAGGAAACGGGTCGCAAGTCTTATCGTTGCTTCGAGCTTTTCCCAATCGACAACATACTGGCCTTTGGTCTTTTTGAGCATATGAGACAGGTTGATGCTTCCCAGGTTGCAGGATTCATAGGGAAGAAGCGGCTGTTCGCCGCAGGGATTTGTGCTTTCGATCATGCCGATGTTGGGATTGGGGTTGTCACGGTTGATGCGGTCGATGAAGATCACACCAGGATCGCCGGTGAGCCATGCCTGATTGACCATCAGATCGAAGACTTTTTTTGCGCTCTCTTCCCCGACCTTTTCTTTGGTATGCGGGTTGATGAGTGCATAGTTCTCATCATTCTTGAGAGCATTCATGAATGCATCGGTGATAGCTACGGAGATATTGAAGTTGGTGAGCGACACCATGTCCTGTTTGGCAGTAATGAACTTGATGATGTCGGGGTGATCGACAGAGAGAATGGCCATGTTGGCGCCTCGGCGGGTACCACCCTGTTTGATGACATCGGTCGCGATATCGAAGACGCGCATGAATGATACCGGGCCGCTGGCGACACCGCCGGTGGTTCCGACACGATCGGTCTCTGGCCGCAGATGTGAGAACGAGAAACCGGTGCCACCGCCGCTCTTATGGATGAGGGCGGTGTTTTTAACGGTCTCGAAGATGTCATCCATGGAATCTTCAACAGGAAGAACGAAGCAGGCGGAGAGCTGCCCCAGTTCACGTCCTGCGTTCATGAGCGTAGGAGAATTGGGAAGGAAATCAAGAGATGCGATCATGCTGTAATAGCGGTCTTCCCATTCCTGAAGATCGGCATTCTTATCATAGTTGGTCTCGGCAGAAGCCACGACTTTGGCGACTCTGTGGAGCATGTCAGAAACATCTTCGATAGGATTCCCGTCTTTGTCTTTCTTAAGATATCGTTTGGCAAGGACCTTCTTTGCAGTCTCGTTGAGCTCGATCTTGATCTTGGGAGCCTTCTTGGTCCTGGGTTTTTCAGGTTCGGTTTTTATCTCGACTACTGGTTCGATGATCGGTTCGGGCTGAGGTTCTTCAGTGGTGGTCGTCTCGAACATATCGAGAGTAGGAGTCGCATTTTTTTCCAGCTGCGCAAGAGTCAATTCTTCTCTGACCATAGCAGTGACTTCTGCTTCTCCCATAGATGTCTGGAAGGCAGCATCGGGAGAAATTAGATCTTCCATTCCGGGGAAAGTGGGTGCGGGGCTTTCGATCTTGGAGATCACGATGCTGGTCACTTTATCCATGATCTCTCTGTTTGCGATTCCCATGGCAGAGGATTCGTTGAATACGATACGCGTGATATCATTACGGTTGATGTTCATGACATTGTTCCTTGCGGTAGAGATATTGTTTTATTTTTCGTTGTTGATGATGTTTTCGAGCTCTGCCTTGAGCTCAGTGATATCGGCGAACTGTCGGTAGACGCTGGCGAACCTGATATAGGCTACACTGTCGAGAGCCTTGAGTTTCTGCATCACCATGTCACCGATCTCTGTAGTTGAGATCTCATTTTTGCCTTGACGTAAGAGCGAATTTTCGATCTCATCTGCGATTTTTTCGATTTCACTGGCTTGAATCGGTCGTTTGTCGCAGGCCTTGTTGATGCCGGAAAGAAGCTTTGCGCGACTGAACTCCTCACGACGGAGGTCCTTTTTGATCACATGGACCGTGATAGGGTTGATGTGTTCATAAGTAGTGAAACGGCCTTCGCATTTAATGCATTCGCGACGTCTGCGGATTGAGTCGTTGCTATCGCGGGAATCGATGACTTTTGATTCCTCATAGCCACAATATGGACACTTCATACTCCCACTCCTTGTGTAATCCAAATGAAATCAGTACGACATATAGTGTACTTCAAAAGAGGGACAAGAATAAATAGCGACAGCTTATCGCGGCAGTTCTGAGATGACCTCTGTCGGGAATTTCTTCTTCAGAATGAATCCGGCTGCCATGACTGCTGCGACTTCGAAGAAGAGGAGTACTATGACTGCGCCCAGCGCCATGAACCAGAATCCATCCGGATACATCATCACGAGATAGTCGGTAGTCGGATCGAGCAACCAGTCCATATTATCGAAAGAGATGTAATGGAAAAGGATGAAAAGATCATCGAAATCAATAAGCATAACGATGCCTATGATCGCAACAAATGCAAAAGTAAAAATGCCGGATCCGATAAGACCCTGGGAGAGATGCCGGTATTGTTTCTTGATGATGAACAACAGAACAATGATGAGATCGATGACGAACGTGATCGCCATGATCTTGTAGTCGAGTCTGACGAGTTCCCTTACGTCTCGCATATGATTGATTTCTTTTTCTTTGAAGAGAGGGATCTCGTGGCCGTTCTTCATGACATGGATGTCGATATCTTCGTTGTTAGTTGCATTGAAGAAATCGATTATCTCGTCAGTTGCCCGGCGTAATTCAGAGATATCGATACCGGTCACTCTCTCGATATCGAAGCGTTGATAGCCGTAATTGTACAAAGGACTGAAATTGAACCAGAACGCGATGCTGGCAGACAACAGGAGGAAAGGTACAGTTACGATCAGCAGCCACTTTAATGTGATCGACAGAGCTTTATGCATCTTATCCTCCAACTTCTTGATATTGAATGCATTGTAGCCTATTTTTATAAATAGATACACTAGGAAGCTCAAGAAATGACCATAGATGAGATACCTTGCCTGAGATGCGGGACCTGCTGTTCTCTATATCAGCCGCTCGTCACTGACGAAGAGTCTCAGCGTATTGCAGACTATCTGGGGATGCCTTTGAAGACGTTCTGGGAGCAGTATGCTGATACGCGCTGGCCGATTCCAGGAAAGCATCTTATCAAGCACGAAGATGGCCATTGTGCTCTCATGCAGATAGAGGGCAAACAGCATTTGTGTATGGTCCATTTGGTCAAACCGGACGACTGCCGGGAATGGCAGGAATCGCTTGAGAAAAAAGAGTGTAAAAAAGGGCTTCTTGACCAGTGGAACCTGACCGTTTCTGAAGATAAAACTATAGTCGGTGAAGCTGAAGATCAAAAAAGACTTGCAAATTACCTGGAAGAAATAGCATAATAACGCTTCTCTGCAAAGAAATATAATGGTTTAGATATGAGTGACAATACTTTTGCAACAAACAGAAGAGCGTATCATGACTACACGATACTCGATACTTATGAAGCAGGTATCGTTTTGAGTGGGTCAGAGATAAAGTCCATAAGGGACCATCGGATCTCCATCGCGGAAGCATATGTGAAGATGATGGGCGGCGAAGTATGGCTGATCGGCGCCAATATCGCAAGATATGATGCCGCATCATACATGAGCCATGACCCTGCAAGACGACGCAAACTGCTCCTGCATAAGAAGGAGATCAGGATACTGACATCCAAGGTCACTGAAAAAGGGTTGACGCTCATTCCTTTGCAGGTATACCTGAAGGGCAATCTGGTCAAACTGCAGGTTGGTCTCGGGAAAGGTAAAAAGATGTACGATAAGCGTGAGACGATCAAGAAGCGCGACGCCGATCGTATGATCGAAAGAGCTTTAAAAAACAGATAACTGAATAACTTCACTGTTACACGAGTTATCACTTTTGGGGACGCGTGGTTTCGACAGTAGAGGTCGGTTACGGAATTGCGGGACGAGGTGTCATCGCCCTCGTTAATCAGATGACAAAATACAACTGCCAATGAACGACAGTTCGCTTACGCTGGTTAATTAAACACTAGCGCATCCTACCCGTTCCAACCCCGACGGACCGGGATAGGGTGAAACGAAGCCGGGGTGCCGTGTGCGCTTTGTCGAGAGCAATCACGAAAGACTTTTCGACTGGTCCAGATGATACTTCGCCTGTTTAGGATCACTGGATAAGATAAATTACAGGATATTTCCGTAGTAGATTTCGGACTATCTTTATTGGACGGGGAGTTCGACCCTCCCCCGTCTCCACCATTCTGAAATACAGAGCCCGGCATGATCCCATGCCGGGCTCTTTAGGTTTCTGTATGAACAGAAGAGAGAGGACTATTTTTCGAAACCGTTGTCGATCATGTCTCGCATCTTCTTATCGAAAGCAGCAGACGGCTTGATCTCCGATTTCCTGACAGAGTCTTCGATGGCCTTATCGGAAAGGTCGGTGCTTGCGGATACGACATGGCCTGTATTGGTGACAGAGGCCTGAGAGGTCTGTCTGTTCTTGAAGAACAGGAAGCAGCCAAGGGCGATGACCATGAGGACGGACAGTGAGATAAGAACGGTAGGCATATTGGATGGTTTGCTGTAGGAGTACAGGGTCATACCGGTAGTCTCGACGCCCAATATATCATTTTGAATGACGGCCGCTTTGCCCGTAGTGGGAAGGAAGGTCTTATACAGGTCTTCTATGACATTGCCATCCTGAACTACGGCAAAGCCATATTGATGGACTTCGATTTTGCCTTCATGATCTAACTGGAGCTCTTTTGCCAAAGCGCCGACAGCGTCATTTAAGGCTTCATCTTCGGTCTCCATATCGACATAAAGATGGACACAGCCGTTCACTCCGTCGACGATGGTTCCAATGGTGGTGTCCAGCTTTGCTTTCTCGAATCTGTCGCAGATATCTTTTTCGATTGCCTGAAGGCTCTCGAGTGTTTCAGAAGATGCTACTACACTGTTCTTGTGGGCCTGCACCTGTTCGCCATAGATGTACTGGACCTCTTTGACGAAGGCTGTCATTGCTTCATTTAATGTGGGATTGGTATCGTCCATTTCTACAAAGATGTGGACACAGGCATTAGCTTCGTCGATCTCGACTTTGATCGGTGCGTCTGATAAGTCGGATTTTTCCTGTCTGATCAGGATATCTTTCTCGATTTCCAAAAGCTTTTCGGGAGTAGGAACTTCTGCAACGCTGCTGCTGTTTCCGATTAAGATGTCGTGATCAGATGCGATATTTGTCATGACAGGGGCAGTATCGCTTTCGAAGATCTCATAGAGTTCTCCGTCAGCGGATACTGCAGCGGCGGGGATTATGAGGATGCAGAGTGCCATTAATACTGCAATAAGTTTTTTCATTTTTGATCTCCTTTGAGATATTGTCGAAGGGTCTTCAGTGCTCTCTTATAGCTTCGGTATGTCGAAGGTAAAGACTTTCCGATGATTCCGGAGATCTCTTGAAAACCAAGGCCCGCAGATAAATGCAATGAAATGATTTCACGCTCGTCGTCCGGTAACAATGAGACGGCTTTTTCGATGTCCATGTGTGCGGACAGGTCTTCTTCGTGCCAGTTGCTTGCGATGTCGGTACCATCGATATCGACAGTTGTCCGTTTCTTTCGACATTTATCGATGGACAGATTCCTGGTCATCTGAAATATCCACGCCCTCAGATTCGAGACTTTCTGGGACGGTGGGTCGGAGAACAGTTTGATGAAGACTTCCTGCGTCACGTCTTCAGCGGTCTGCTGGTCCTGCAGTATCCGGTAGGCCACTGTGTAGATCGGTGTGCCCATGTCTTCATACAGAGCTACAAAAGAATCTCTGTTGCCGTTTCGGAGGTCCGCAAATACATTAGCGAGAGTTGAATTGTCCATCTATCAAAACCCTTCCATGAACTAAGACGCAGAAAGGATGAGTTTTTTTCGCCTGTCCGAATTATATAGGAGAAAATATGAATCACGAAAAAAACGAGTGTGTTATCATAACCATTGATATGCGAATAGATCTTATGACACTGTTTCCTGATCTGGCAGAGAACGTTTTCAATGACGCTCTGTTTGCCATCGCACGTTCAAAAGATCTGATGGACTACAGAGTCCATAATATCCGCGATTACACTCATGACAAGCATAGGACCGTTGATGATTATCCTTTCGGCGGCGGCGCTGGCATGCTCATGAAGCCGGAACCTATCTTCGAAGCAGTCGAAGATGTCCTGTCAGATAAAGGACCTGATGAAGAAGTCCCCATCGTATTGATGACTCCTCAGGGTGAAAAGCTGACACATAAGCTGGTACAGGAATTTGCTTCGTATAAACGGCTTGTCATCATTTGTGGTCACTATGAAGGTGTCGACGAGCGTGTGAGAGAACACTTGGTGACGCATGAGGTTTCCATCGGAGACTATGTCTTATCCGGCGGTGAACTGCCTGCATTTGTATTGTGCGACGCCATATCGCGTCTCATACCGGGAGTCCTGGGAAGCGATGAATCGGCACAGACCGACAGTTATGCTGACGGCCTTCTAGAATATCCCCAGTATACTCGACCTCCCGTTTACAGAGGCTGGGAAGTGCCGGAAGTGCTCTTATCGGGACATCACGGGAATGTCGATAAATGGCGACGGAAAGAGTCGCTCAAGAGGACAATGGAACGACGCCCTGATCTATTAGAAGGTTTTGAATATTCCAAGGCTGATCTGAAGCTTTTAAAAGAGATCCAGAACGAAGGAGACAAATAAAATGGACCAAATCGAACGAATCCAGGAAATGGAAAGGTGTCTCAATGTATCCCGACAGGCAGTGGATAAATTGACAGAAGCAATCGATGAATATGAGAAAGTGCTGAAAGACCTGAAAAAGCTCAACGACTACTACGGAAGCACACGCTGGATGAAAGACTACGATGATGACGAAGAAGGAAAACTGCCGGCCGATCTCAAGAGAGGCGTATTGTCAGAGGACGCTGTCTTCGATCTGCTCGTAGATAATCACGATTTGGCTGTACGAATCCTTAAAGATATGTCCAAAGTCCTGGAAAACCAGCTGATCTAGACCGAAAAGTACTGAAAAAAAGAAGCCGCCTGGAGAGTTCTCCAAGCGGCTTTTGCTTTTCTAAAGATTGTTTATTAGTGAGGGAATGCGGATCGTCCGAACTTAGGAAGACGTTTGAAGGTAGGTTCGTCGATGTATTCTTCGCCGCGTTCCTTGGATTCGCGGACCTGCTGCATCTTCTCTTCTTCAGAGTTTTCAGCACCGCCATAGAGCGCAGTGAAACCGGTGGCGATGAGAGTGAGTCGGACCTCATCGGACATGGAGTTGTCATTAGCAACACCGAAGATGATGTTGGCATCGGGATCGACAGCCTGCTTGATGACCTCAGCGGCTTCGTTAACTTCATAGAGTGAGAGGTTGCCGCCGACGACGTTGAAGAGTACGCCCTTGGCGCCTTCGACAGTGGCATCGAGCAGCGGGCTGGCCAAAGCAGCTTTGGCAGCATCGGCAGCTCTGTTCTTACCTTTACCGGTACCGATAGACATCCAGGCAGGGCCAGCATCCTTCATGATGGTCTTGACGTCGTTGTAGTCAAGGTTGATGATACCAGGAAGTGTGATGACCTCAGAGATGGCTTTGACGCCGTGAGTGAGGACGTTGTCTGCAAGTTTGAAGGCATCTTCGATGCCGGTCTTGTTGTCAGACATATCGAGAAGTCGGTCATTGGGGATGATGATGAGGGTGTCGACCTTGCCGAGAAGGTTGTTGATACCTTCTTGGGCGACACGTGCTCGGTGCTGACCTTCGAAAGTGAACGGTTTAGTGACGACTGCGATGGTGAGAGCGCCGCATTCTTTGGCGATCTGGGCTACGACAGGAGCGGAACCCGTACCGGTACCGCCGCCCATACCGGCAGTCACGAAGACCATATCTGCGCCAGAGATGAGTTCTTTGATCTCATCGTGGCTTTCTTCAGCAGCTTTGCGGCCGACAAGATGATTACCGCCGGCACCAAGACCACGGGTGATCTTTTCACCGATCTGAAGTCGGGTAGGTGCTTCAGTAGTGGCAAGAGCCATTGCATCAGTATTCATAGCGATGAAATCGACGCCATGGATCTCTTCTCGGACCATTCGGGTGATGGCGTTAGAACCGCCACCGCCGCAGCCGATTACTTTGATGATGGCGGGGCTGGGGATGAAACTTGTTTTGCTCATAATATTATCCATTCTCCTATTTCAACCTTCTATTTTTAACCAAATAATTTAGAGATTTTATTTGCAAGGCCCCGGAGCATCGAACCGAAACCTTTCTTTTGCCAAGTCTTTGTCTGTGGCTGATTCTTGCTTCCCCACAGGAGCAGGCCGACGCCGGTTGCATGGGCCGGATCCCTAAGGACATCAGTGATACCGGAAACATGCAGCGGGTAACCGATCCTGACTGGCAACTTGAGGATCTCGCTTCCCAGCTGTTCGATACCGGCGATGTTGGATGAACCGCCAGTAAGGACGAGACCGGCAGGAATGATCGATTCGTAATTGGATGAAGGGAGCTCGAGGATGATCAGTCGGAGGATCTCTTCGACTCGGGCGCGCAGGATCTCGCACAGTGTCTGGTAGGCGATGCCCTGGCTGTCTTCAGACATCTTGGAGATCTGATCGATGGCGCTCTCATTCTCGATGGGTATGACGGTACCGTATCTCTTCTTCATCTCTTCGGCAACATCCTGTCCGAGACCAAGACCGACTGCCAGGTCACGGGTCATCTGATAACCGGCAACAGGCAGGATCGCGGTGTGGAAGATGGAGCCGTCACGGAAGATACAGACGTCAGTGGTGCCGCCGCCGATGTCGGCGATAGCAACACCCTTCTGTCGTTCCTCTTCGGTGAGGACGGCTTCGGAAGAAGCCAAAGGTTCAAGGACCATGTCGTCGATATCCAATCCGATGCCATGGATACACTGGACAAGGTTATTGATTGAATTTGAGGCAGCTGTGATGATGTGGGCTTCGACGTCCAGTCTCTCACCGTGCATACCGACGGGATTCTTGACGCCGTTCTGTCCGTCTACTGAATAGTTACGGGGGATCACATGGAGCAGTTTTCTGTCGCTGGGGACTTTGACGGCTCCTGTCGTGCTCATAACCCTGCGCAGATCGCTGGGTTTGACGACGCGGTCCATATTGGTGATGGCAACGACGCCGTGGTTGTTGTTTGAGATCACGTGTCTTCCCGTAACGCCGACGTAGGCAGATGAGATCTTCATGCTGCATGATTGCTCTGCGCGTCTTACGGATTCGCGGATGGACTCTTTGGCGTCGTTGATATCGACGACGAGACCTTTATGCATACCGTAAGATGGTGCAATACCAACGCCTAATACACGAACAGCCCCTTCTTCGCTGCACTCAGCGATGATGGTAGCGACCTTAGTCGTACCGACATCGATGGCTGTTATGATCTGATTACGTTTCATTACTCCTCCTACTTTCTATTTCAAATCCAACTAAAGATCTAATTGAGCGATGTCATTGATAATGATGACATCTCAGTATTAATCCGTTCGGCGATCCGAAGCTTAGCGGATCTGGAACGTGGATTGACCTTTTCTTCCTCTGGACTGGGAGCGATAGCTTTTTTTGTAACAGGAGAGAGGGTAGGGACGGTGTTACAAACGCATACGGGAATGTCCGGAGGACAGACACAAGTCTTGGACTTGTCCCTGATAAAATTCTTAACGATACGGTCCTCTAATGAATGATAGCTCATTACGACCAGTCTGCCATTTTCGGCCAGGATATCGACGGACTGTTCGAGTGCATCACGAAGGACTTCAAGTTCATTGTTGACAGCGATGCGCAAGGCTTGGAAAGAGCGTGTAGCCGGATGGATCTTGCCGTGTTCGCCAGCTGCTTTGGCAATGATCTCAGCAAGCTGTACTGTGGTCTCGACTGGACGCGCTTCAACGATTGCGCGGGCGATCCTACGGCTCTTAGGCTCTTCGCCGTATTCATATAATATGTCTGCAATGTCCTGTTCCGAGTATGAATTGACGATGTCATAGGCACTTAATGACTGATCAGGGCTGAAACGCATGTCTAGAGGTGCATCGTACTGGAAGCTGAAACCTGCTCCATCCTCAGAAAGCTGCATGCTGGAAAGCCCCAGATCGAACAGAATCCCATCGACAGGTGCCCAGCCAATCTTTCTCACAGTGTTTCTGAGGTTTTGGAAATTGGTATTGACCACTCTCACCCTGTCTCCATATTCAGCCAGTCTGTCAGAGGCCTTCTTGTAATTGGAAGGATCGGCATCGAAACCGATAAGACGCACATCTTTAGCCTTCTTCATGATGGCAGAAGAATGCCCTGCGCCGCCTACTGTGCAGTCGACATATACACCGCCGTCCTTGATGGCAAGACCATCAAGACATTCATTTAACATGACGGGAATATGTTCAGTTTGAGAGTGTTTATTAACCATCCTATTAAAATTGTACCAATTGAAAAATATGCCTAGTCAATACTTTTGGACAAAAGCTCAAAATTTTTTTGAAGTTTTTTGGATGGTTATGTAAAGAGATTGTTGCCGATGGGTATCGGCTTTTTGTGTTCAGCAGTATGAGCAGTAAGATGCTATTTGAGAGAGCTGTTCACGTGGCGGCGGATGGCGGTGAATGATTCTTCGCTGAGATCGTGCTCGATCTTACAGGCGTCTTCCAGTGCCTGATCAGGAGATACTCCCAGTTTCATGAGGAATACTGAAAGGGTCTTATGACGGTCTAACATATTCGAGGCAACAGCGAGGCCTTTCTCGGTTAGGGAAATCTCACTGGATGCGTTCATGGTGATATAACCATTCTCTTTGAGGCGTTTGGTGGCATAGGTGACGGAAGGCTTGCTGACGTGGAGCTTTTCCGCTACATCAACAGAACGGATTCTGCCTTTTTCTTCCTGAAGCATCAACATTGCTTCGAGATAGTCTTCTGCTGATTCTCTGATTTCCATAATGTCACCTACTCTTTTAAAATTAACATGCTCTAACTCAAAAAGCAATAATCTGGCTGGAGGACATATGGCTGGCAATACCCGACAGGTTTCAGATCTGCAGAAGGATTACTGTGACGTCTTGAAAGGTGTATCAAAAGACAACCCTGTTTATCTTGAGGAAGACGGTGAGATTGGATACGTTCTCATGACTGTCGATGACTTTTTGGAATACGAACAAGCTAAGGCCATGTATCAGCTTATGCAGGGACTGAAAGAACAGGACGACTAACTCGGGCTCTCAAACGGCTCCGAAGGTGCATCCAAGCTTTGGAGTTTGCTGATTATAGTATTCCTAGTTTCGGACGGCTGTATGACTTCGTCAATATAGCCTGTTTCCATCAGTGAATCCATATCAGGCAGCTGTGATAGATACTCTTCTTTGAATCTTTCTCTCAGCGTTGTATCAGCGGGATTGAGCAGGAGCTCTTTTTTGTAGAGGACCTCTATTGCGGCGTCTCCCTGCATTACACCGATCTGAGCATCTTCCCACATATAACAGAAGCGGTTTCCTACGGATCTGGCCGCCATGACGATATATGCTCCGCCGTATGCTTTTCGCAGAATGAACGAGAGAACAGGCACTCTTGCGTTTTCGAATGCCCGGAAGAGTGCTGCGCCTTTGGACAACAGGTTGTGATGCTCCTGATCCTTTCCAGGCAGGAATCCCGGAGTATCGGTAAGTACGATGAGAGGCAGACCGAGTTTGTCGATGGTCTTTACAAAACGGGACGCTTTTTCTGAGCCTTGGACGTCAAGTGTTCCGGCCAAGAAAGAAGGCTGATCTGCTAAAATGCCGCAGCTGTATCCGCCGATGCGTGCCAGACCGCAGACAACATTGGGGGAATAATCTCTCTGCAGTTCGGTGAAATCGTGTTCATCAGCGATCTCCAGGATGAGTGAACGGATATCGTATTGCTGTTTAG
>JAEEOC010000106.1 GCA_016284035.1 Dehalococcoidales bacterium | reverse complement strand
TTCTCCCTTGCCGTCAAGATAAGAATCTATGATATCCGTAAGGATCGCTTCCGTGATTTTATCCTGTCGGATGATCCTCATGAGAGGGTGTTTGGCAAGTAATCCAATCAGTTCTTTTCTTCCGACGATGATACCAGCCTGACAGCCGCCTAATAATTTGTCGCCGGAGAAACAAACCAAATCGCAGCCTTCTTTAAGCGCTTCGGAAACGGTCATTTCATGCCTGAGACCAAACTGTTCCGTATCGAACATGGCACCGCTTCCCAGATCGAAAACCAGCGGGATGTGTTTTTCCTGAGCAAGAACAGCTAATTCTTTGATGCTGACTGAATGGGTAAAACCAACGATCTCAAAATTCGATGGGGCGACTTTGAAGAGCATCGCTGTCTTTTCCGTAACAGCTTTTTCATAATCCTCGACGTACGTCTGATTGGTAGTGCCGACCTCTTTGAGGATGACTCCCCCCTGTTCGATTATCTCAGGGACTCTGAATCCGCCGCCGATCTGCACAAGTTCTCCGCGTGATACGACAGCTTCTTTATGATTGGAAATAGCCATGAGAGCAAGGAGCACCGCTGCAGAATTATTGTTAACGACCAGAGCATCTTCGGCACCGCAGGCCAAGGCTATCTTTTCGCGCAGTCTTTTCATACGCTCTCCCCGTTCGCCTTTTTCCAAGTCGCTCTCGATGTTCAAATATCCGGAACATCTTTCGGCTGCTTTTTCCAGTGAACATTTAGGAAGCGGGGCTCTTCCGTAATTGGTATGCAGGATCGTGCCTGTCGCATTAATAATAGGAACCCCACTGTTAGTCTTTTCTTTTTCGACCCTTCGGACAACATTTTTTACGATGGACATTTTGTCCGGCACGCTTGCGGACAAAAATGATTCTTCACGGATTCCGCGCAGTGTTTTCCTGATACCGTCGACTATGCTTGCCCTAGGGAAATGGAGCAAAAGCGACGCTATCGCCGGCTCCTCCAATAGTTCTTCAACACTGGGGAGGTTCCTTAATACTCTATTGAGTTCTTCGTTCATCAGATGATTTTTATAACGGAAGAGTCGCCTTTGTTCTCCTTGATCTTACCGATAACGAAACCTTCGGTATCATGTCGTTTCAAGGATTCGATCAGCGATGGGGTCTGATCATGAGGACAGCACATTAGCAAACCGCCTGAGGTCTGAGGATCATAAAGGATGGCCATCATATCCTCGCTGGCAACGCCTGGATTGACCATGTACTCTCTGTACTCCCAATTAGCATACATACCTTCTGGGATAAGACCCATCTTGGCATACTGGACGGCTTCTCTGATCAACGGGACTTTAGCTGAATAGATATCTGCGCTCACATTTCCCGGCTCGATCATCTCGGCAAGATGGCCGATAAGACCGAATCCCGTGATGTCTGTTGCACACTTGATACCGCATTCCTGCATTGCCTCTGAAGCATCTTTGTTGAGTGTCAGTAGATGCTTGATCAGCTTGTCATATACTTCCTGAGGCAGGACACCTGCCTTGATAGCTGTCGTCAGGATACCTGTTCCCAATGGCTTGGTTATGACGATATCGTCACCCGGCTTTGCACCTGATTTGGTAATGATCTTGTCAGGATGGATAATGCCTGTGACAGACAATCCGAACCTTACCTCATCATCTCTCACACTGTGTCCCCCTACAAGGCTGACATTGGCGCTGACGAGCACCTCGAGTGCACCTCGCAGGATATCCCCCAGAGCGGTGATGTCCACCGTATCCGAAGGAAAACACACTACATTCATGGCCGTGATGGGCTTACCGCCCATTGCATATACATCACTCAGACAGTTGGTCGCCGCGATCTTGCCGAATACGAACGGATCATCGACGATGGGCGCGATCATATCTACGGTTTCCACAATAGCAAGATCATCAGTCAACTTGTATACGCCAGCATCGTCAGCCAATCCGGCAAGGACATTGGGACTGACGGGTATCTTGAGACACCCTAAAGCTTTAGATAAGTCACCCGGACTTATTTTCGCGCCTCAGCCAGAGTAATGTGACATCGATGTCAGTTTAATGTCATCCATACCTGCCACTGCTTCCACCTTTCTATAATATTTCCTTCGGAGGGGGAGGGAATCGAACCCCCGCAGCGCTTGCGCGCCGCCAACGGATTTGAAGTCCGCAAGGCCCACCAGAACCTAGCCGCCTCCACGTCCGCTTTTTCTCGCTTCAGTATACTATCAGTCATAGTGTTACCGATATAACGAGATTGTTTTTTGATTTTATCACAAATAGAATTAATTTATGACTTTGGAAGAATTACGTTATCATCACTGGGAACCGATTTCTGTCACTTTGAACCGAGAGACAGTTTCTGGATATGTCCATGAAAATAATGTCCGCGAAGTACCTGCCGAGATATTTCTCAGCTTGGAATGCGGCAGGATCATCAATACTCTTTTAAACTGTTCCGAACAGGTCATCCTGGCCAGTTCCTCATTAGATATCAAAAAAACGCTGCCGATCGGAGCAACTGTAATCGTATCGACACACGTCTCCGACTTACGGCGTCTCAAGGAACAGGCCTACGTGACTATCAAACAGGACTATTATTTGAGCGATCAGCTTGTAGCCGAACTGTCGCAGATTATGACTCTGAAAACGTAAAGGCTAAACCTTCACTGGCTTTTTGGCTTTCTCGTGGCCTATATGTAGCAAGGTCTTCGAAAAACAGGTCTTAAAGGCCTGCGCATACTTGTCAGGATCAATCACTTCTGTTTCATTCGACAGTTTTTCTATCGCGGTCTTAGAAAGACCTCGTGTTATTATGTGGAACTCCAGATCGACATCCGCTGGCAGATCGGCTTCTGGATCTTTGCCATAGAATTCGTTATAAGCATGCTTGTGACAGTGATACCAAAAGTCCGGTATAAACTGCCTGAGTGAATGAGGACCTTCTGATTCTAGAGCTTTCCTATAAAACGTTCTGTTAGCGACTAAATACTCTAGATTCGCCTTGACAGTGGATAAAAAAGTATCCTCGTTATACATCCCAGGAACTCTCTGAATCATATCCGAATAGAAAATATAACAGAATAGCTGATCGAGGTTTGAGAAATGGCTGTAGAAAGTCGTTCGTCCCACACCGGATTCGGCCAGAAGTTTTTTAATACTAATATCAGATGGGTCTGATTTTACTAAGTCGAAGATTGCAGCTTTGAGCTTTACTGTTGCCCAACAGTCTTTGACCATTGATGTTTCATAAAAACCCATAGCGATACCACCTCGCGCTACAACTTTTTACAAAAAATTTAAACTTTTTCGGTTTTACTAGGACAAAAACTCTTTTTTGTTCTGCTAGTGAACTTTTTATCACTTTAGTTCTTTAGTGTCAAACTTTGTCTTCCTAAAATAAACGAACTACATACCGTTTTTTTATGTTTCTCAGCTTGATGTACGAATACATACAATCTTGAACGTAACAGGAGGTGAAACCAGAGGATTATTTTGCTTAATGGCTGCCAAATAACTTAAGGAGATTTTGGATAATAATGAAAGAAACAAACAAAACACCTCTCGAATCGACCCCGTCTCTTTCACGACGAGACTTCCTGAAAGATGCAGGGTTGGTCATCGGTGGTGCGACCGTTGGTTCCGCTGCCATCCTGTCAGCCTGTAATGGCGACAAAGGCGAAACCAAGACCGTCACCAACACTGTTACCAACACCGTCACCGAAACCAAGACTGTCACCACCACACAATCTATCGTCGATCCTACCGACTCTGATCCTCGTTTGACCTTCAACGTCAACGGCAAGGAATACAAGGTTGCTGTCCAGCCATACTGGACACTTGATTTCGTTATCCGTGAGCAGATCGGTCTCACCGCTACTAAAGTCGGGTGCAACAGCGGTGAATGTGGTCATTGTACCGTTCTCGTAGACGGCAAGCCCATCTATTCCTGCATGATGCTGGCCAGCGATGCTGCCGGTAAAGTCATTGAGACTGCAGAATCCCTCTGCGAAGATCTCATGCACTTCGATCGCATCTCCCAGGCCTTCGTCGATAACCAGGCCTACCAGTGTGGTTTCTGCACTGCCGGCTTTATGATGGCTACCAAAGCCCTTCTTACCAAGAATCCTCATCCCTCAATGGAAGAGATTCAGCAAGAACTTTCCGGTCATGTCTGTGTCTGCAGTGCCATCAAACGAGTTTGTGACACCGTATATGAACTGGGTGGAGGTTACGCATAATGATTAAAGATTTCTATCGAGAAACTACAGTTATCGGCAAAGAAGAAATCCACGAGAAATTCGATAAACGAATCGTCGGTGGTCATTGGGATTTTGCTATGGATCAGTTCCCTGGCAAAAAGCTCTTCACTGGCATTAAGACTTGTCCTTATGCCCACTGTATCATCAAGAAAGTTGATACTTCCAAAGCTGAAAAGATGCCCGGCGTTAAGGCCGTTTGTACCTACCTTGAAGTTCCTAATCCCGCTATGCCTCAACCCGCTGCCGGCAAGACCGAATCAGAGATTACTTATCAGGGTATGATGGTCGCTGCAGTTGCTGCTACCGATCAGTGGTTAGCTGATGCAGCCGCTTCCGCCATCGAAGTGGAATATGAAGTACTCCCCTTCGTTGTCGATATGGAAGAAGCACTTAAAGACGAGATCAAATATCGAACCGATGTAAAGACCAATCTGACTTCCCGCGTCCAGCTCAATAGAGGCGACGTAGATGAAGCTATGGCAAAAGCAGAAGTCACCGTCAACTACGAATCCGAATATGCCACTTTCTATTCTCACAACTCTCCCGAGACCCGTTCTGCAACTGCACAGTGGGTCGGTGATGAACTGTGGGTCTGGCAGGGTTCTCAGCAGATCGCATCTCACTCCACCAATATCGCTAAGGCTATGGGCATCGATGAAGCTAAACTACATTTCATCGCTCATGGTATGGGCGGCGGTTATGGTGACCGAAAACCTAACGGTGAAGCAGCTTGGATCGCTGCAACCTTAGCCAAGAAATGCGGTATGCCGGTCGGCTGCCGAACCACCCGAACCGTCCATTCCACCGGTGCTGCTACTCACCAGTATGCACAGCAGGCCAATGTCCAGCTCGGTTCAGACAGACAGGGCAACATCAGTGCTGTCGACGCTCAGTGGAAAGGTAACAACGGTTACATCCATCTGGCTATGACTTCATCTCATTGTCCCAATATCCGCACCAGCTACACCAACATCGCAACCAACATCCCCAGGACTGGTCCTTTCCGATCCGTTACCGGTATGCATGGCTGCTTCGTTTCCGATCCTGCTTTCGAAGAACTTGCTTATAAGCTTGACATGGATCCCTTCGATCTTCGCTACAAGAACGCTGTAAACATCGATGATATCGATGCAGCAGCCAACCGACCCCGTGGCGTCACTGCCATGCGAGAAGTCATGGATCTTGCCAATAAAGAATTTGGTTGGAAGACCAAATGGCATAAAGCCGGCACCAATGTCACTGTCGACGATATCTATCATAACGGCGACAAGAGACTCCATGGTGTAGGTATGTGCCACGAAGTATCCGAAAAGGGCGCCGGTAATGCCGGACGAGGCGTAATCCTGCGAGCCTGCCCGGACGGCTCCTTCCACATCAACTTCGGTATCGGTCGAGCTACCTGCGGTACTTCCACCGCTGTTGCAGTCGTCGTAGCCGAAACATTGGGCACTCCGTTCTCCAAAGTCAACTACACTGTCGGTGAAACCATCCTGGCCGGTAACGGCGGTATGCAGGCTGGTTCCACTGGTACTAACGCAAACAGCTGGGCTGCATATGACGCAGCTGTTGCCATGCGTGACAAGATGATGGCGAAAGCCGCATCGACCCTCAAAGTTGATGTATCCGAACTCACCAGCGCTGATGGTAAGATCTTCGTTACTGCTGATCCTTCTAAGTGGGTATCACATTCCGATTGTATCGGTTCCACCCCGCTCATCACTTTCGGTGATGGCTACACATTCAGCAAGAAT
>JAEEOC010000105.1 GCA_016284035.1 Dehalococcoidales bacterium | reverse complement strand
ACGAATATGATATGAGCGGATGTGATCATGGCATTCATTGCAGGAGTAGTTTTGGTCAGGCCAGTAAGTTGGAAGAAGAATGCAACAAAGAATAAGACACCGAGTATCGAACCGCGGACAACAGTAGTCTGATCGATACTTTTAATGATGGTCTTCCCGAAGACGGCAAACATCAGTATCGCACCAATAATGAAACGGAACGCGATCATGAAAAGCGGATGTACACCCAGATCGAATGCCAGATTAGCAACGATAAAACTGGAGCCCCACACTGCCGTCACGAACAACAATACCAATTGTGCTGCAAGACTCTTACTCATAAATGTGCATCATAGACGATTTTCAAACGGGTGGCAAAGTATAATAATGGTTAGAAGAAATAAATGGAGGTTTTCTCATAATGAATGAAATCATCAAAGCAATGATTGCCCGACGCAGTATCAGAAAATTCAAACCTGATATGATTCCCCAGGACATCATCGATCAGATAATCGAAGCCGGAACATACGCCGCAACCGGCAAGAACAAACAGGCCCCTATCATCATCGCAGTAACGAATAAAGCTGTGAGAGATGAGCTTTCCAAAGTAAATGCAAAGATCATGGGTGTTGAAACCGATCCGTTCTACGGCGCACCTGTCGTCCTGATCGTGCTTGCAGACAAGAATGCCGCTCCCACGTATGTCTATGATGGCAGCCTCGTAATGGGAAACCTTATGCTGGCAGCATATTCATTAGGTATCGGAAGCTGCTGGATTCACAGAGCCAAGCAGGAATTTGAGATGCCTGAATACAAGAAGATGCTCAAAGACCTGGGTATCGAAGGCGACTATGAAGGTATCGGCCATTGTATCCTCGGCTATGCCGATTGTGAATTGCCCGCTCCTCCTCCCAGAAAAGATAATTACGTCTACTACGTAAAATAGGCACTGAAAACAACTGTCTGATCAAGTCCAACACTAACATAAAGTGTTGGATTTTTTTTTTACAATCATAAAACGAGATAAAAAAACACATGACAAGGCACACTTTTTTGGTATAACATATTGGCAAATCTAAATCCTAAGAAAGAAGGAAGAAACAATGGATTACGATAACGTCCCCGAAGAATATAAACCGTTAGGTATGTGGAGCTATTTCCTTTGGCAAATCTTATTTGCCATCCCTATCGTCGGTTTCATCCTCCTCATCATCCAGGCATTAGCTGCAAAGAATAAGAACCTCAAGAACTTCGCCCGATCTTATTTCTGCTTCCTGATCATCGTGATCGTCCTCTTTGTTATCTTATGGGCAACCGGCACTGTCAGCAACCTCGTCAATCACTAGGTTGATTTAATAAATTATTAAGGAGTTGGGATTATGGTACTTTGGCATCTCTTAGTATTCCTTGCAATCGGTGCTCTCGCCGGCTGGGTAGCTGGTAAGATCATGGGCAAGAACAACAGCCTTCTCGTCAACATCATCGTAGGCTGTCTCGGTGCCCTCCTCGGCGGCTGGATTGCCGGTCTTCTCGGCATCGGCGGCGGTCTCATCGTTGAGATCCTCATCGCAATCGGCGGTGCACTCCTCTTACTCGTCCTCTTGAACATCATCTTCAAGAAGAAATAAATCACAAACTAGCAATAAAAAAGGCCTCTGTCATGAGGCCTTTTTTATTGTTTTAAAAGCTCTGTAATAAATACCGTATCTTCACTGACCCTGAACTTCACATCAAACCCAGCATAATAGAAGCCATAGATCCTTTCGGGATCATCCTGATACTGCGGTCTGGGATCGCTCTTAAGGATCTCCAAAAGAGCACTCTTCTGTTCTGCTGATAAAACCTTGAGAGCAGCTTCGTCATAAACGACTTTCAAAGACTCAAAATGATGTTCATCGACAAAACCAGATTTTGCATCCGGATGTGATTCAGCATATTTGATGTAAGGCTTTATATCGAGTATCGGAGTCCCATTCATCATGTCTGCACCTTGCACTACTAAAGACACTTTTCCCTTTTCTTTGCGGACTTCAAGAAGTCTCACACAGGACATGCCGATAGGGTTAGGTCTGTGAGGAGCACGGGTCGCAAAAACACCATAGCGGGCATTGCCGCCGGTCCTGGGAGGACGTACTGTGGGAGTCCATTCTTTCTGATAAAACTCTGAAAAGACCCAGATCAGCCAGATCCAATCGAATCCCTCTATCCCCTTGATGCAGGCTTCGTCAGCAAATTCCTTAGTGAATTCGACAGTGGAAATTAGTGAAGGCGCAACATTACTCTGCCTGGGAACCCCAAATTTAGTAGGCAGATCATTACGGATATAAGCGACGGGTCTGAATTCGAATGTATCCATAGAATGGATTATATCAGCATCAGCCACAGACGGCGATAATGATAGTACCAGCCATCATGAGCCCCAGACCTATAAGACCCCTCTTTGACATCGTCTCCTTGTAAATGAGGAATGCCACGATCACAGCAACGAGAGTGCTCATCTTATCAATAGGAACGACTACACTGACCTCACCGAATTTGATGGCATAGTAAAAGAAGATATTTGAGAGACCGAAAAGAATGCCTGAAAGAGTCAGACAGAGCCACTCATGTCCGTGGATATATTTGATATCTTTCATCTTCCCCTGCTCGAAGACAACAGCCCATGAAATCATCATAACGACCATATTACGGATGGTGACGCCAAGATTAGATTCCACATTGGCCATACCTACTTTAGCCAGGTTATAGACCAAACCTGCAAGCAAGGCTGAAAGCAAAGCATAGATGAACCATTTTTTACTGGTAGCCGGCAGTGTCTGTTTATTATCGATCATCACGAAGATACCGACTCCCAGAAGGATGGTAGCAAGTAGTTTTATGGGAAGATTATTGGATTCACCGAACATGAAGATAGCGATAAGCACACTGATAACGGCGCTGGACTTATAGATGGGAACGACCTTATTGACGTTACCCAAGACGAGCGCCTTGTAATAACAAAGACAAGAAATAGCCGTGCAGAAACCCGAGAAAAACAGGAAGAACATGTCGTTGATGGGGATTGTACTGATGGTGGTATATGAACCCACAATGAAAACCATAATGAGGGACATCAAGAGAGTGATTGAGTTACGTACGGCATTCGCAAGCATTGCATCGCAGTGACGCAATCCGCTCTTATCAAAAATGGTTGAAAGGCCATCAGTGATGGCTGAGAGTGCAGCTGCTAAGATCCACATAACTTCTAAAAAAATAACCTACCTAAAAACAAACAAGATGATATGATACTGTAACTGAATGAAAAAATCATATAAAATTTATACGTAAAAATAAAGAAAATGGAGAAATTTATGGCAAAAGAAATAAAATTCTCAAAATGTATGCTTTGCGGCAAGGTCGTTGCAGTCGATGCAAAGTATCCCTGTCCCACTGTCTGCTGCGGTGAAGAAATGGTCGACCTCGTTCCCAATACCGTCGATGCATCAAAAGAAAAGCACGTTCCTGTCGTTACTGTCACCGATAAAGATATCATCGTCAAGATCGGCGAAGTCGAACATCCCATGGAAGAAGATCATTACATCCAGTGGATCGCACTCAAGACCAAGTACGAATTCAATACCAGATTCCTGGATCCCGGCAAACCTGCACAGTCCCGTTTCGCACCCCTCTGCAGCAAGGACTGCCTCTTAGCCGTCTATATCTACTGCAACAAACATGGTCTCTGGGCCTGGGAAAACAAGTAGAAAAACTCTCAACACGATTAACGGTATGGTCTATAATCTAGCCATACCGTTTTTTTTGAGAAAAGCTGAAATGCCTAAGAACAGATTAGAAGCAATAAGTGACGGCATCATTGCCATCGTGATCACCATCATGGTGCTCGAGATATCCGCACCGCTCGTCAGTGATTTCAGCGGGCTCAAAGAGATGTTACCGGGCATAGCTAGTTATCTTATAAGCTTCATGATCATTGCCAATTACTGGAACAATCATCATCAGATCTTCCTACTCATCGAGAAGGTCCACGGACGCATAATCTGGCTGAACTTTCTTTTCATGTTCATGATCTCACTCTTCCCTGTTTTCACAGACTGGCTCGCAAAGACAAGCTTCGCACAGCTTCCGACATTGGTCTACATCGTACTGATGTTCCTATCAACTAACAGCTTCATATTGCTTCAGCAGGATATCGTCCATTCCATAGAAGACAAAAGAACTCATATGTTCCTAAGAGTCGGATTAAGAGAATGGTTAACACTGGCGATAGAAGTGATCGCTTTCATACTGGCATTAGTAACAGACATCAGATGGTTACCAATAGTCTGTATCGGCGTGATCGGGCCTTTATGGATCATCCCCGACCTTAGGATAAAGAATTATCTTTCATGGAAAAAAGGAAATTAATCTTTTTCTTTCAGATCAAAAAGATGTCTGAGCTTCAAGGCATCTTTAATCTCAAAATGGTCTTCAATAAATTTCACGAGTAAGAAAACCAGCCAGCCATTGACGAGAGCACATAAAACAGTTCCAATCTTGATTCCCTCAAAATGCCACCAGCCAAAGAAAGCAAATGACAGGATAACAGACAGGAGCATGGTCGAATAATCAAAAATGATCTTAACTTTGCCCAAACGTATCTTGAATCGTCTGGCAATCTGCATGACGAAAAGCTCGTAGACTTCTGGCGAGATATAGGTATGGAAAAGAAGTGAGATGGCAATAAGACAAATAAAGAAACCGATAATATAGAGTGCGATCCTCCCCGCCATCCCGTAAGACGGAATGAGAGCCACAAGATCCATCATCAGATCTAATACGGTCCCGTATATGAGCGCAGTCACGAAGGAGAAAAGAAAAGACACCTTGAAACGCCTGATGACGATACACATCAGCAAAAGAAGAAGCCCCTGCACCAGATATTCAGCCCTGCCGAAAGTAAACCAGTCAAAGTATTGAGACAGCTTAAGATAAATAAGATACGCAGGAGCTACGACTGAGGATAGACCAAGATCTCCGCGCTCCATACAAGCTGTGCCGAGAGCCAAAAGGATGACTCCGAAGACATAGCACAGCTCACTGTATAGAGTAAGTTTCTTCTTCATCCAGTATTACGCAAAATACTTAACAGCAGCTTCGAACATCCTCAGTTCATATCTGCCGGGAACGTTCTTATATAACTGCTTTCCGACACGGTCATTGTGCCCCATCTTACCAAACACCCTACCATCAGGCGATGTGATACCTTCGATGGCACACATAGAGCCATTGGGATTGAATCGGATATCATAAGTGGCATTGCCGTCGAGATCGACATACTGAGTAGCTATCTGTCCCTCTGCCGCCAGTTTAAGGACCATGTCTTCTGAAGCCAGGAAACGCCCCTCACCATGAGAGATGGGGATGTCGTTGATATCACCGACCTGAGCAAAAGAAAGCCACGGGGATTTATTGGAGGCGACCCTGGTATGTACCATCTTGGACTGATGGCGTGCGATACGGTTGAAGGTCAAAGTCGGACAATCGGCATCAGTATCCATGATCTTACCGAAAGGAACGAGACCAAGTTTAATAAGAGCCTGGAAGCCGTTACAGATACCCAGCATGAGACCGCCTCTGGCATCAAGCAATTCAGAAACAGCGTCCTTAACGACAGCATTCCTGAAGAATGCAGTGATGAACTTACCGGAACCATCGGGTTCGTCACCGCCGGAGAAACCTCCGGGGATAAAGATAATCTGAGAATCAGCGACAGCTTTTGCAAATTCATTGACGCTGTCAGTGATATCTTCAGCAGTAAGGTTCTTGATGACTTTGATCTCAGCTTCACATCCGGCTTCACGGCAGACTCTGGCCGAATCATATTCACAGTTAGTACCTGGGAATGCAGGAATGAGGACCTTAGGCTTTACAGCCTTAATCCTAGCTGAGATAGATTCAGTTGTGGCAAAAGTGTAATTAGGTACATCTTCCTTAGGGAAGTCGATATTACAGGAGAATACCGGTTCAAGTTTATCCTCATAGGCATTCTCCAGTTCAGCAACAGAGACAGAAGTACCACGATGGATAAAGACCTGTTCCTCTATGATCGTACCGACTTCAAGACCTTCTACAAAAGGCTCGACTTCGAGGACAAAGGCTCCATAATGACGATTAAATAACGGGGTAAGACCAAACGAATCACTGTATGCGAAACCGAAACCGTTACCGATCGCCATCTTGAAGATAGCCTCAGCGATACCTCCCATACCCAATGCGTAACAAGATTTAGCTTGGCCGGAATGGAGAAGTTCGGTGACTTTGGCATAAGTATCAAGAAGCGAAGCAGTATTAGGAAGACCGGATTCATCAGTATCAGGAGCTATAAGGATTACCTTGTTGCCTGCCTGTTTGAATTCAGGTGATACGATATCAAAAGATCTCTGTGTAGTTACAGCAAATGAGATCAAAGTCGGCGGGACATGGATATCTTCATAGCTTCCGCTCATGGAATCTTTGCCACCGATGGCAGCGACACCCAGTTCCTTCTGAGCTTCAAAAGCACCGAGTAATGCGGCAAAAGGCTTTCCCCATTTGACGGGATCGTTCTTGAGGCTCTCGAAGTATTCCTGGAAAGAGAGATAGATATCTTTAAAATCAGCACCTGTTGCGATGAGCTTTGATACAGAGCTCACGACAGCGATATAAGCGCCGTGATAAGGACTCTTTTCGGAGACAAATGGATCATATCCCCAGCTCATAACGGAACAATCCGCAGTTTCCCCATTCAGGACCGGGAATTTGTGGACCATTGCTTGGATCGGTGTGAGCTGGTATTTGCCGCCAAAGGGCATCAGGACGCTTCCTGAACCGATCGTAGAATCGAATCGCTCTGCCAAACCGCGCTTTGAACAAATATTGAGATCTGAAACGAGATCCTTATAAGCAGAATGGAAATCAGTAACAGAACGCATTTCAAGCATCTCGGCTTTACCGGTCTCAACAGTAGTATGCTTCTCAGCACCGTTGGTATCCAGGAATTCACGGGAAATGTCTACGATCTTATGACCATTCCACTCCATGACGAGTCTCTTGGTATCAGTGACTGTAGCAACCGGAGTTGCTTTAAGATTCTCAGTCTGAGCTAATTCGATGAACTTTTTGACATCATCTTTATCGACAACGACAGCCATGCGTTCCTGAGATTCACTGATGGCAAGTTCTGTACCATCGAGGCCTTCGTACTTCTTAGGGACCTTATCAAGATCGATATGCAGACCTTCAGCTAATTCACCGATAGCGACGGATACGCCTCCGGCACCAAAATCGTTACATTTTTTGATAAGGATGCTGGCTTCAGGATTCCTGAAAAGTCGCTGAAGTTTTCGTTCTTCAGGAGCATTACCCTTCTGAACTTCGGCACCGCAATTCTCGACTGAATGGATATCATGTGATTTAGAGGAACCCGTGGCACCGCCGATGCCGTCGCGTCCGGTATCTCCTCCGAGCAAGATTACTACATCGGAAGGAGCTGGTCGCTCACGTCTAACATTCTTGGCAGGAGCAGCTGCGATAACAGCACCGACTTCCATACGTTTGGCCATGTAGCCGGGATGATAGATCTCATCCACGATACCGGTACAGAGACCGATCTGATTACCGTAAGATGAATACCCGTTGGCAGCACCGATAGTGATCTTACGCTGAGGCAGTTTACCGGGGATAGTCTCAGATACAGGGACCAAAGGATCTGCAGAACCGGTAAGTCGCATTGCAGCAAAAGCATAGGAACGGCCGGACAGAGGATCACGGATAGCACCGCCGATGCAGGTAGCGGCACCGCCGAAAGGCTCGATCTCGGTCGGATGGTTATGAGTCTCATTCTTGAAGAGAAGCAGCCACGGTTCCATCTTTCCGTCGACGTTGATATCGACTTTTATCGTGCAGGCATTGATCTCTTCTGATTCATCGAGTTTGTCGAGCTTCCCCTGCTCTTTCAAATATTTAGCAGCAAGAGTACCGATATCCATCAGACAGATCGGCTTTTCACGTCTCAGCTCACGTCTGGTCATAAGATAGTCGCTGTACGCGGACTGGAGGAGAGGGTCTTCAAACTTAACATCGTCGATGATGGTATTGAATGTGGTATGACGGCAATGATCGGACCAGTAAGTATCGATCATCTTTATCTCGGTAACAGTCGGATCTCGTTTTTCAGAAACAAAATACTCCTGACAGAAAAGGATATCGTTGTAATCCATAGCCAGCCCCATCTCTTTGATGAGTTCAGCCAGTTCCTCAGGAGTCTTCTTAATAAAGCCTTCTATGGTCTTGACCTTGTCAGGCACGGCATATCTCATCTGTAAAGTCTCGGGAAGGTCTAAAGATGCTTCACGGGATTCTACGGGATTGATGACATACTTTTTGATCGCCTGGATATCTTCCCCGGTGAGGTCACCATATAATGCGTAGACCTTGGCGGAACGAACAAGAGGACGTTCCTTCTGTGAGATGATCTGGATACACTGAGCCGCGGAATCAGCTCTCTGATCAAACTGACCAGGGAGATATTCGACAGCAAACACACAGGCATCTTTGATATCGAGTTCATAAGTTGCGATATCAAGCTGAGGTTCGGAAAAAACGGTCTTAACAGAGTATTCGAAGAGTTCCTGATCGATATTCTCGACATCATAGCGATTGAACAGACGAACATCCGTCAAGCGGCTGATACCGAGCAATGATACTACATCGGAAAGAAGAGCTTTTGCTTCATTGGCTAATGCGGGTCTTTTCTCAACAAATACTCTGTAAATCACGATTATTTCTCCAATATCTTTAATGCTTTTTCGCCGATATCATGTCTGAAATACATGTTCTTGAAATAGATCTGGTCGACCTTCTCATAGGCATCTTTGACAGCCTGTTTCAAGGTATCAGCAACAGCAGTAACACCTAAAACGCGGCCACCGCTGGTGATGAGTTTGTTCTCTTTGAGTTTGGCTCCAGCGACATACACATCAGGAAGAACATCAGCTGGAATGTCGATATCAAAACCCTTTTCATATTTCACGGGATACCCTGCTGATGCCATGATGACGCAGCAGGCAGCTTTATCGCTGTTCTTGACTTCGACCTCGTCGAGTCGTTCTTCAGTAACAGCTTTCATGATGGTAAGAAGATCGGATTCGAGCAGAGGTAATACCACCTGCGTCTCAGGATCTCCGAAACGGCAATTGTATTCAATAACTTTCGGCCCTTTTTCAGTGATCATAAGCCCGAAATAGAGGCATCCTTTAAACGTACGTCCCTCTTTATTCATAGCATCGATGGTGGGAAGGAAGATCTCCTTCATACAACGATCAGCCACTTCATCAGTATAGTAAGGATTGGGAGCAATGGTACCCATACCGCCGGTATTGAGTCCGGTATCATTGTCACCAGCACGTTTATGATCCATAGATGAGATCATGGGCTTGACAGTCTTGCCATCAGTGAATGCGAGTACCGATACTTCAACTCCAGTAAGGAATTCCTCGATGACGATATGATCACCGGAAGCTCCAAACTTTTTATCTTCCATGATCGAAATGACGGCGTCGCGTGCTTCGCCCTTGTTCTCCGCGATGATGACGCCTTTTCCCAGCGCAAGACCATCAGCCTTGATGACGATGGGGAATTCAGCACTCTCGAGATACAGGAGTGCACTATCTTTGTTATCGAAGGTCTCATACGAAGCCGTGGGGATTCCATATTTCTTCATGAGATTCTTAGAGAAGACTTTAGAGCCCTCGATGATGGCAGCGTTGGCACGCGGCCCAAAGCAAGGGATTCCTTTCTCTTCCAACGCATCGACACAGCCCAGTACCAAAGGATCATCAGGTGCAACAATGGCATAATCGATCTTGGCATCGACGCAGAATGAAACGATCTCAGGGATATTCTTTGCATCGATAGCGACACATTCGGCATCAAGAGCGATACCGCCATTACCTGGGATAGCAACTATCTGCAACGGTTCTTTATATTCTCTGAGTTTTTTGATGATGGCGTGTTCTCGTCCGCCGCCACCGATAACGGCAATCTTCATGTTTTCCTCCTCGACCTGACAGGTCATCAGTGATGGAATAATCGCATGCCGGTAAAGGCCATGACCATGCCATACTTATTGGCACAGTCGATGACGGCATCGTCACGGATACTGCCACCGGGTTCAGCCACATATTTGACGCCTGACTTCTTAGCACGTTCGATGTTATCAGAGAACGGGAAGAAAGCATCAGAACCAATGGAGACATCATCAATTGTGGCAAGGAAGTCTTTCTTCTCCTGACAAGTCAGTTTCTCAGGCTGAGAAGTAAAGTATTTCTGCCAATTACCGTCGGCACAGACATCTTCTTCGTTGTGGTTGATATAGCCGTCAATGACATTGTCACGATCAGCTCGGGCAAGGTCAGATCGGAACGGAAGAGCAAGGACCTTGTCGCACTGTCGGAGGAACCAGGTATCAGCCTTGGAACCGGCAAGACGTGTGCAATGAATCCTGGACTGCTGGCCGGCGCCAACACCGATCGCCTGTCCGTGATAGGCATAGCAGACTGAATTTGACTGGGTATATTTCAAAGTAATGAGAGAAATAATGAGATCTCTAATAGCGCTTTCAGGAAGATCTTTATTCTCGGTAACGATATTGGAGAGGAGCTCTCTGTCGATCTTAAATTCGTTTCGGCCCTGCTCAAAAGTGATACCGAATACCTGTTTATGTTCGATAGGTGCAGGAACATAAGACGGATCGATCCTAACCACATTGTAAGCGCCTTTCTTCTTAGCTTTAAGGATCTCAAGTGCTTCAGGTTCGTAACCGGGAGCGATGATACCGTCGGATACTTCCCGCTTTATCATCTTGGCTGTAGTGACATCGCAGATATCAGAAAGAGCGACCCAGTCACCAAAAGAGCACATACGGTCGGTACCGCGGGCACGAGCATAAGCACAAGCCAAAGGTGAATCATCGAGACCTTCAACATCATCAACGAAGCAGGCTTTCTTAAGCTTATCATCCAATTTAAGACCGATAGCGGCAGAAGTAGGACTGACATGTTTGAAGGAAGAAGCAGCAGGCATACCGATAGCAGCCTTGAGTTCTTTAACGAGCTGCCAGGAGTTGAATGCATCAAGGAAATTGATATATCCGGGACGTCCGTTCAGGATCTCGATAGGAAGATCCTGTCCTTCATGCATGAAGATCTTAGCAGGCTTCTGGTTGGGATTACATCCGTATTTGAGTTCAAATTCATTCATGATCAAACTCCCCTTTATTTGTTCTTATTGATGAGTCGTGATTCAGACTGCTTGGTGTCGATATCGATATAACGGACATAAAGTGAGATCTTGTTATCCGGATCTAATGCATCCCAGAGTTCATTAGTGAAATCATCTATGGAATCAGGAATGGCGATACGTTCAGGTTCGCCCTGGAAAGAAGGGATAGGATTTCCATCGGTGACATATGTGTGGATAAAATGTCCAAGTCCAGGCTTAGAAGGATAGTTGAACATGTACCTGACACATTCAGAACCTTCTGCATCGATAGATTTAAGGATGCTCATCTTATAAGTAAATTTGCCATCTCGAAGTTTAAGCAGTCCGCTGATTCGAGGAGTATAGTTAGGAGCATCAGGTTCAAATGTTCGTCGTTTGAGAGCAGAACCAAAATGCTTACCTTCCTGAAGTTCTTCAAGGATCGAATCAGTCTGATTACCGTTAGTTACGATCACAAAATTGCGGTAATTCCTGACAGCTGCATAGATAATGAGGCTGGGGTCCTGAACTTTGGAGGCATCAAACGGTTCAGTAAATACATCGCCGTCACGCTCAACAAAGACACGATTACGGGAATTCGCAGACCTTCCCATGATGAAATAGGCAAAAGCGGCTTTCTTGCCGTCCTTGCTCCTGCCGATTACGATGCCTCGACCGACGTAAGGATTGCCTTTAATTAGTTCTGTTGCTGTATTGATCTTATAAATATCCATTGGTTTCCCCCTTTATTTTGCAAGCATCTTATGTGCTACCAATTCAACGGAACGAGGAAGGATGATCCATTCCGCCTGTTCCATGACACGTTTCTGTAATACTTCCGGCGTATCTCCGTCTTCGACTTCGACAGCTTTCTGCATAATGATCTCTCCGCCGTCCGGGATCTCGTTCACGAAATGAACAGTAGCGCCGGTGACTTTTACGCCTTTTTCCAAAGCAGCTTCGTGGACTTTGAGTCCATAGAAACCTGCTCCGCAAAAGGATGGAATCAAGGACGGATGAACATTGATGATCTGATGGTCATAATATGAAGTAAACTTTTCGCTTAAGATACTGAGGAATCCGGCCAAAACGATAAGCTGACATCCAGCATCATCAATGGCCTTAATAATCGCATCTTCAAATGCTTCCTGAGAGCCCAGTTCTTTTTTAGAGATGAAGATACCAGGGATCCCGGCATTGGCAGCTCTTTCCAGAGCATAAGCACTGCGCTTATTCGAGATGACTAAAGATACTTCGGCAGACTTGATGATACCAGCTTTCTGAGCATCAATGATGGCCTGGAGGTTAGTCCCGCCACCAGAAACAAGCACACAAACTTTTATCTTTTTAGTCATCAGATCAGCTTCACCTTCGAATCGTTCTTAATAATGCTGCCAAGTATGTAAGCATCTTCTCCGTTAGCTTTCAGAATCGATAAAGTTGCATCCACATCAGCTTTATCGACTACTACGATCATACCGACGCCCATGTTGAATGTATTGAACATATCACGTTCCGGAATATCGCCGGTCTTCTGGATAAGCTTAAAGATAGGAAGAATCCTGACATCTTCTTTATTGATCTCAGCACAGAGACCATCGGGAATACATCTGGGGATGTTCTCGTAAAAACCGCCGCCGGTAATGTGAGATATGCCTTTAACTTTTACCTTGTCTAAAACAGCAAGGATAGATTTCACATATATCTTAGTGGGAGTAAGGAGTGTTTCCCCTAATGATTTGCCGCCAAGTTCAGTTACAGGAGCCTTGATGTCGGCTTTTTCGATATCAAATACGCGTCTGACCAAAGAAAAACCATTGGAATGGACACCGGATGAAGGAAGCGCAATGATGACATCGCCCTCTTTCATAGTCTTCTTATCGATGACTTTTTCCCTGTCTACAATACCGACAGAAAAACCTGCCAAATCATATTCATTGATGGGATAAAAACCCGGCATCTCAGCAGTCTCACCGCCGACGACCTCAGAACCGGCCTGGATACAGCCGTCACAGATGCCCTTTACAATCATGGCGATCTTTTCTGGGTAATTCTTTCCACAGGCGATGTAATCGAGGAAGAACAAAGGTTTGGCACCGCAGCAGACAACATCATTGACACACATAGCAACACAATCGATACCGACGGTGTCATGCTTATCCATAAGGAAAGCGATCTTTAGTTTTGTCCCTACTCCATCGGTGCCAGAAACAAGAATAGGATGTTTGTATCCGGTAAGGTCCAATGGGAAGAGACCACCGAAGTCGCCGATGGAATTAGAAGAATTAACGGCAGTCTTCGCAATATATTGCTTCATGAGCTCGACGGCTTTATAACCAGCGGTGATATCTACACCGGACTTGGCGTAACTGTCGGAACGCGATTCATTGTTCATGTATCCTACTCCTTTCCCGTCCAGCAGTATGTGCAGAGCTTCGAGGGATCGAGACCGATAGCAGCGATGACGCCCTCGATGGTCTGGAATTCGATGGAAGTTAGATGCAGTTCATCGCAGATGATCTGTCGGAGTTTCTTACCCCGTTCGGTATCCGGATTACTGTATTCATCGACATAATTGAGTGAATCCTCACCTTCCAGTTCGAACATGATACGGCGTGCAATGAGCTCCATATCACTGGTAGCTCTTGAGAAATTAAGAAATTTACAGCCGAACATGATCGGCGGACAAGCAGAGCGCATATTAACAGATTTGGCGCCGCTCTCAAGCAGGAACTCGACAGTTTCCCTTAGCTGAGTGCCGCGAACGACAGAGTCATCGACAAAGAGAAGGTCCTTGTCCTTGATGAGTTCAGGAACAGCGATAAGCTTCATCTTAGCGACCTTGTTTCGCTGAGTCTGATCGGTCGGCATAAAACTGCGGGACCATGTCGGAGTGTATTTGATGAAGGCTCGGGCAAAAGGAATACCGGATTCATTGGAATAACCGATGGCATGCGGAATACCGGAATCAGGTACGCCACATACATAGTCGACTTTCATATCAGGATTGGTAGCCTTGTCACGTTTAGCCATGATATGCCCGTTTCGGTATCGCATGACTTCAACATTAACGCCCTCATAATTGGATGTGGGATATCCGTAATAGCTCCAAAGGAACGAACAGATACGCATCTCTTTGCCGGGTTCTTTGAGCTGTTTGATCTCAGTGGGAGTGATTTCGACGATCTCACCAGGTCCAAGTTCACTATGATCAGCATATCCAAGTTTCTCAAAAGCAAAGGATTCAAAGGTGACAGCGAAGCCTTCATCGTTCTTACCGATCACAACAGGCAGTCTACCTAACCTGTCACGGGCAACGATGATATTACCATCATCCTTGAGAAGAATAATTGATGCAGTACCTTCGATGACCGACTGTGCGAATTCAACACCCTCGGTATAAGTCTTTTTGCTGTTGATCAAAGCTGCTACGATCTCAGTTGAATTAACAGCACCACTGGTCATAGCATCAAAGTGTCCAGAATAGTCAGAGAGCAATTTATCGATCAATGCATCTTGGTTGAGGATACGACCGACGATTGCAATGGCATAAACGCCGAGTTTCGATCTGATCAGGAGAGGCTGAGGATCGAAATCAGAAATACAGCCGATGGCGGATGTTCCCTTCATATCCTTGTGGATATTGACAAACTTAGTCCTAAAAGGAGAATTCTCGATATTATGGATCTCTCTTTGGAGTCCTATCTCTTTGTCATAAGCGGCCATACCGCCACGCTTGGTGCCTAAATGGGAATGATAATCAGTCCCAAAGAAGACGTCTGAAATGACGTCCCGTTTACTAACAATACCAAAGAAAGCGCCCAATCTGAATCTCCCTCTCTATCATCCGAACCGGACAACTGCTTAGTTTTTATTTAATTGTGTAGCCTATTAAATCTTTGCAAAGAACATCTTGGACAGATCCATCGGCTGGATGTAATATCCATTCTGGTATACACGCATATTGCCGGATGCAATCTCGTCGATGAGCATGACTTTGCCGTTCTCGTCGTAACCAAATTCGAATTTGATATCGTAGAGATCGAGACCCTTGGTCTTCATATCGTCTGCAACGAACTTGGTGATCTTCTGTGTCATCTCTTTGATGGCATCATACTGCTCACCGGTCATGATACCGAGATCGATGAGACCGTCGCGGGTGACTAGCGGATCGCCCTTGGCATCGTCTTTAAAAGTGGTCTCGACATAGTAAGGAAGATCAGCCCCTTCCTTGATGTAATCAGAATAGCGTCGGTAGAAGCTGCCAACAGCCTTGACCCGGCAGATGACTTCAAGGCCTTTGCCGAAGACCTTGGCAGGTTTAACTTCCATGGTGGTATTGGTCAGATCAGCGGAAACATAGTGAGTGCGGATACCAGCGGCATTGAGCTTTTCGAAGTAATAGATGGACATGCGGAGATTGACATCGCCGACACCTTCGATGGTAAGACCGATGGTATTCATACCGGGATCGAATACGCCGTCAGCGCCGGTGCAGTCATCCTTGAACTTGAGAAGATAATTGCCGTTGGGAAGCTTGTAAACATTCTTGGTTTTACCGGTGTAAAGCAGTTCCATTTTTTATACTCTCTCTCTATTTAAGTTTCTCTAAAATATTCTTGTCCTTTTCAAGGACGGCTTTTGCATCATTTACTCTTTTGTCCTGCAGTTTCTTTGCAAGTCTCTTGTCCGAAAGAGCCAGGATCTGGATAGCTAAGATCGCGGCATTGGCACCGCCGTCGATAGCAACAGTGGCGACAGGGATGCCGGAAGGCATCTGGACGGTAGCAAGAAGAGCATCGAGACCGTCGAGATTAGTCGATTTACAGGGAATCCCGATGACAGGAAGAGTTGTTTCTGAAGCAATGGCGCCGGCCAGATGAGCGGCCATGCCGGCTGCAGCGATGATGACGCCGAAATCATTGGCTTCAGCGTTCTTAGCGAATTCACGGGCTTCATTGGGAGTCCTATGAGCAGAATATACGTGGACCTCGTAAGGGACTTTGAAATCGTCGAGTACAGCGGTTGCTTTTTTGATCACAGGAACGTCGCTGTCACTTCCCATCACAATACCAATCTTTTTCATGTATAGACCTCTCAAAATAAAAAAGGCGCACTGGCTCTATAAATAAAGCCCTGCACGCCCAGACGGTCGACGATCAATGGCAACTAACCCAAGATTCTCTTCCACACTGTGGTGCTCCACATAACCCGTCAGCACAAGAGAACCTTCCCTGTTTTTAACAGAGAAATTATAACAATTTGAGATGCCGTCATTCAATAAATCGGCAAGATGAGAAATTAAAAAAAGTCCCCAGGACGATATATCTTCACTGGGGACTTTTCATGACAAAAACCAGTCATCAGTCCTTAGCGGAACGGACAAAGAGGAAGACCGCCATGATGATCATAGGAAGTCCAGCCAAAAGACCATTGGGAACCGGTCCTAAAAGCATCGCAGAACCTGTTCCGGAGACCAGGAACATAATGGGCAATGTAGCCGCGGCATTAACAGAACCATGCAAAAGTGCCGGGACCCAAATAGTTCCGCTCTTCTCATAGACCCAGTCTTCGATAATACCGAGAGCGACCGTAAAGACCAGGAAGACCAGCATACCGATGACAGGATACCCGAAGTACTCCGTGCCATATTCATAGCCGATCAGCCAAATGAGAGGCCAGTGCCAGATGCCCCAGATGATACCGCCAAAGATGCGTCCTGCTTTAATGCCAAACTTATCTTTCAACTGAGGATACAGAAAACCTCGCCAGCCCACTTCTTCGCCGAGAGCTAAAAGCGTATTGATGATAGGAGCATATGTGACACAAGCGACGATGGAGATGATGATATAGACGGAATATGAGATACCAGCAGCTTCAAGCTGTTCAATAAGGAAACCATCCATAGCCTGCCCCGACGCATCGAAATGAGACGGGAATACGAGGAAATAAAGGACTGCGCCGAGAGCAGTAAGGACGATAGGAGCAAACCATGAGAAGACCATCGGCAAAACGATATTCTTTCCTTTAGGGATCCATCCCATGCCTTTAAGGCTCTTGCGGGCCACCAAAACACCAAGGAAAGGAACGAACATCATGGCAGACATGACGAGTGTGGAAAGGATATCATTTCCGCCCTTGGCAATAAAATAGACACCGATCTGGATGAGCCAGGCAACGATGAATGTGAATAACAGATACTTTATGACCTGAGACTTGTTGAATTCATTATTTTCCATTCTTTTCCAACTCCTTAGCAGATACTTCGACGCAGAAACCTTTATGACCGCATGACGGACAAGTCAGCTTCCTGGTCGACGGAGTGTGATTGGCAAAGAACGCTTCTTTGAAACGGGGCTGGAATATCTTATGACACTGGGGACAGATATATGCCGTGTTCTTGACATACATCCAGGAGAAGAGGATACCGAAAATCATTGAGAGGACGAGCCATATGACAAATAGCCACCACCATCCTTTCATGATCCATAAAACGATCGATGTGACCTGAAGTAGAGCCAGCGGGATCCCGAACAGCAAAGAGATGGTTCGGAACTTTTTCAGATAATCTCTATTGGACATCTTATAAGCTATGTCGCCGATAGAATCTAAAGAGTAGTTTTTCATCTCCTTGAGGCCTGATCTAAGATCATTGATCTTTATGAGTTTCTCTTCTCTTTCCTCGACTTCTTCCTTGAGGGATTGTTCCTGCTGGTCGATT
>JAEEOC010000104.1 GCA_016284035.1 Dehalococcoidales bacterium | reverse complement strand
CGACAGTTCATGAAGCCGCGTCCCGGTGTAAAGGAACTCATCGAGACCTGCAAAGAGATGGGTATCCGCTTCCATATCGTGAGCAACGGGCTCCTTGACTATATACAAGCTTTCCTCAGTGACCTGGGAGAACCTGATACCGAAGCGAAGGCGGCCCTGGCCACCTACGAACCAGACGGCATGAATTCCTGGTATGAGAATCCCAAAGGGAAAAAGATCCTGACCGGATTCAAGAGCTCATATACAAAACTCTTCAGATCAGAAGGATACAAGATCATCTATCTCGGCGACGGCATCAGCGACTACGAACCGTCCATGAAGTGCGACGTCGTCTTTGCCCGAGACGATCTTCTGAAGAAGTATCAAACGCGTAAACGCATGAAAAAAGGTCTCGAAGTCAATGAGCTCCGAGACCTTCATGATGTCATTTCTTATCTTAAGTCTTAAGCGACCATTCCCTCGAAGAGACCTTCGATGACGGCACCGAAGCCTTCTGCGATTGCCGTAACGATCGTGAATACCATCAGGATGAAGATGGCAACTGCAGCAGCGATCAGCAGGACATAGAACAGGATGCCCAGCCAGGACCACATACAGACACGACCGGCCATCTTGGGAGCAGCCTTGCGCTGTGCAAAATACAGTACGAAACCAACGATAGGATAGAGGAATGCGATGACGTTGGAACCATGGGAAGGCTCATCGGCTCGCTTTACATGGAAATCGTTCTCGACCACGAATCGGTCATAAGCACCGTCATTAGGATTGACGACGATCCTGACTTCTTCGGGAGCAGAAGCGACTTCGACAGGTTCGGGAACTTCCTCTACGGAAGATTCGTCAAAGACAGGAGTAGATTCAGGGAATTCCGGTGCAGGTTCGGCTGCCGGTTCTTCAAAATAAGTCTCAGTAGATGCATCATCCGACATGACGCCGGTAGCTACACGTAATGCCGTGCAATCAGGACAATAGAGCCCATCAGTTTCGTTGGGACGTCCGCAATCTAGACAAAAATTCATATTCAAATACTCCCATACTGTATTCAAGCATATTTAAGCATAAATAAATAATGTTGCACAAATGGAGTTTGACTTAATGTATATACAGTTTATTTTTTAATGAGCTATGATGATTGCATGGAAAAGAAAAAGTGGTTCTTCAAGCCCGTATACTGGAGCATCATCATCCTGCTCATCGCAGAAGCTCTTACGATAACCGCGGTCTGGCGTCAGCAGCCATTCCTCGACGACCATAACATCTATGTCCCGGAACAGCCCTCCGCCCCTATCACGATCTGGCCTTCGCCGCCGGTGGTGGATCCCGATACCGGAGTGGTAGTGGAACCGGGCGATGAACCCATGTCATCCGTCGGCGTCATCGTCATCTACTTCGCCGTCATGATCGCCATCATCGCCGTAGTTCTCGCCGTGATACCCATGAAGGCACTTTCGGCGGTATTCCGGTGCATATTCGCATTCCTCTTTGCCTGGGGATTCTTCGTCATACTGGTCCTGTTCACCCCATGGTGGTTTGCGCTGGCAGTGGCGCTGGCCGTCGGCATCGCATGGTTCTTCCATCCCGCCATCTGGCTCCACGACATCGCCATGATCGTTGCCATGTGCAGCATCGCATCGCTTTTCGGACGCTTCATCAGCCCCTGGACCGCCATGGTCATCATGGGATTGATGGCGATATATGACTATATCTCCGTAAAGAAAGGTCTCATGCTCTGGATGGTAGACAAGATGTCGAAAGTGAATACCATGCCGGCTTTCGTGTTCCCTGCCGATATGGGAGAGATCAACGATAAACTGGACCGTCCCAGCATCAATAAGATCGCCGATCAGAAACCTGAAGATAAAGACTATTCCATCCTGGGAGGCGGCGATATCGCATTCCCGCTCATACTGAGTGCCGCCTGCTACTTCAAATACGGTCTTTTACCCACTCTCATCATGGCTGCATCGGCAGTACTTGGGCTCGTACTCGTCTACTTCATCCAGGCAAAGTTCCTGAAGGGACGCCCCATGCCGGCCCTGCCTCCTCTGGCAGTGACGTCACTGATAGCTCTCATCTGTATCGTGGTGACCCACTAGGAATTTTCGCTCTTCAGCTGTCCGCAGGCCGCGGAAATGTCCTGTCCCATGCTCTTTCGGAGCGTGACGTTCACATGCATCTCGGTAAGATACTTTTCGAATGCCAGGACGTTTTCTCTGGGAGAAGCAACTAACCCGTGATCGAATGTCTCGTTGGGAGCGATGAGGTTCACGTGGCAGTTTATGCCTCTGAGTTTTTCGGCAAGCTCTTTGGCCGCTTCATAAGTATCGTTGAGGTCTTTGAATAAACAGTATTCGAATGTCACACGGCGTTTCGTGACGTTGGCATAGTCCTTGCATGCTTTAAGAAGATGGTCGACGCCGATGCCGCGGTTATAAGGCAGAAGCTTATTCCTGATCTCATCGTTCGGAGCATGTAATGAAACAGCCAGACCGAACTGCCTGGGATCCGCCATGAAATTACGGATGCCGGAGATGACACCGACAGTGGATATCGTGATTGAACGGGCGGCAATGTTGAGTCCCCAGTCGGCATTCATGCGGGTCGCGGCCGCCATGACGGCATCGTAATTGGAAAATGGTTCGCCCATGCCCATAAAGACTACGTTGCTGATACGTCCCTGTTTTCCCAGCACCATGGAGAAGAAACGTACCTGATCGACTATCTCGGAAACGGTCAGATTGCGTAAGAATCCCATGTGGCCCGTCGCGCAGAAAGCACAGTTCATGGGACAGCCCACCTGACAGGAAACGCATACCGTGTAATTCACGCCGTCGCCCGACGGGATGAGAGCAGTCTCGATGGTCTCCCCATCCTTCAAAGCAAAGAGTGCTTTCATGGTGCCGTCAGTACTGATCTTCCTGAGCTTTTCATCTACAGTAAAGAGACGGATGTTCTCACTTAAGTATGTACGGAGGTCCTGGGGAAGGTTCGTCATCTGGGAATAATCGGAAACGATATCCTTATAGACCCAGGGGAGGATCTGCTTAGAACGGAATGCCGGGATCTTCAGTGAAACGAGAAGTTCCTTCAGGGATTCGGGGGTATATTCAGAGATATCAGGCATCGTGCTTGTTCTTCTCGAATTCGGCGACACGGAATGCATATTCTTCGGGCGTGTTCATGTTGATGATGACGCCTTCGTTGATGACCGGGACTTCCTGGACGGTCTCGGGATGACGTCGGACCAGTTCCCGTCCGCCGATATCGCCCGTGGTATTCATGATCTCGGGAATGAATTCAGCCGAAAGGATCGTGGGGTTGCCGCGTTCACGTCCGTAAGTGGGGATGAAGATCTTATGGCTCGTATAACAGGTGGCGCCGATCAATGCATTGTAAGCACTTACTGAAACCAGAGGCTGATCCCCAAGTGCCACCATGAAGAATTTTGTATCGTCCGGAAGATAGCTGACGCCGGATCTCAAAGACGTGCTCATACCGAGATCGTAATTGGGATTGATGACGAATTCCACGCCTTTATCTTTAAGCTCGTTGAAGACCTTGTCCTGATCGTTACCTAAGACCACGATGATCTTGCTGACGTGGGACTGAAGGAGCCTGTCGCAGGTCTCGGCCACGACGGTATGACCATTGAACGGGAGCAAAAGCTTATTGCGCCCCATCCTGGTGCTCATACCGGCAGCCATGAGAAGTGCCGGGATCCTGACATCTTTCGGAAATAACATAGCCTATAGATTATATAACAAGACTTACTGTTGCTTAAGAGCAGGCTGAGAACGTTTTGCCAGAATCTTCTTGATACCCAGGAAGATGAAGAAGACGGACCCGGCCAGGAGGATGATCGTCGCACCGGATGCGACATCCAGCCAGTATGAAAGCAAGAGACCACCGAAGCAGAACACAAAACTCAGTGCCACGGACCAGATGATCATCTTCGGCATGGAATAAGTCAGCTGTCTTGCCATGGTCGCCGGGATAGTCAAAAGTGCGATCACAAGGATGATGCCCACTACCCTGATCAGGATGACCACCGTAAGCGCTACCATCACGAGCAAAAGGATATAGAGGAAACCAGGCGGCATACCCAGTACCCTACTCATCTCTTCATCAAAGCAGAGGGATCTGAATTCGCGGAAGAAGACGGTCACAATGGCAACGATGGCGAGGTCCAGCCCCAGCATGATCCAGAGATCGGCCTGGGGGACCAAAAGGATATTACCGAAGAGATATGAATTCAGGTCGGGCGCGTAGCCCTTGGAAAGACCGATGAATACGATACCGAGAGCCATGCCCATGGACCAGATGATGCCAATGACAGAGTCCTCCGAGATCTTGGCTTTCTGGGAGAGCATGCCCAGCATGACGGAAACGGGAGCCGTGAACATGAGAGCGCCGAGTACCGGATCGATCCCCAAAAAATAACCGAGACCGATACCGCCGAAAGCGGAATGAGCGATACCGCCGCTCATGAATACGATACGTTTCGATACGACGAACGTACCGATGATGCCGCAGGCAATGGAAGCCAGGGCTCCGGCGATCAGAGCATTCCGCATGAATTCATAAGTGAAGATACTAAACATGATCATGCTCCTTGAGGACACGGTGAGGTATATGTCCGTGGGAGATGAACTGCAGAGGACACTGGTAGGTGTCTTCCAAGATCTCCTCAGTAAGTTCGCTTGAACCATGATAATGCAGTGTGCGGTTGAGACACACGATCTCCTCCACGTTCACGGAGATGGCACTGATATCGTGAGACACGATGACGACGGCCATCTTCTTGTTGAGGTCCTTGAGCATCTCATAAAAAGCGTTCTGCTGGACCGGATCGATGGATGATGTGGGTTCGTCGAGAAGGAGGATCTCGGGATCACAGGCGATAGCGCGTGCGATGAAGACTCGCTGCTGCTGGCCGCCTGAGAGCTGTCCGATCTGGCGGTGGGCATATTCAGCCATGTCCACATAGCGGAGTGCCTCCATGGCCAGTTCCTTGTCTTCTGCAGTGTAGCGCTTGAACATTCCGCGCTTGGGATATCGGCCCATCATCACCACGTCCATGACGCTGATGGGGAAGTCCGAGAGGAAGTTCTCTCTCTGGGGGACATATCCGACATGGGTTAGCCCCTTTTCGACAGGAAGCCCGCAGATAGTGACCTCGCCTTTGACGGGTGTCACGAGCCCCAGCATGACTTTAAGGAGCGTGGTCTTACCGCCGCCGTTGGGACCGATGATGCCCACGCTGTCATGATCATGGATGTCGATACTGACATCGTCCAGTACGGTCGTTGAACCGTATTGGACTGTTATGTTCTTCATGCTGAGGATGACTTCTTCGTGCATCGAATCACTCCATGGCAGCTTTCATGCTCTTAAGGATAGACCTCATATTATTTATATAGTCTTTATCCAAACTGTCAATACCGACTACCTGTCCTTTTATCTCCTGAGCGATAGCTTTGGCGGATGCGGTGGAGAACTGAGGAGAAGTGAACACCACCTTGATGGAGTGTTCCTTGGCTTCATCGATGAGTTCGGCCAGCTGCTGAGCGCTTGGCTCCTTGCCGTCGACTTCGATGGCGATCTGAGTCAGATCATAATCCAGGGCAAAATATTCCCACTGGGGATGCAGGCACATGAAGACACGGTTCTTCACGTCCTTGAGCGCATCGTGGATATCGGTATCCAGTTTTTCAAGATCCTTGATGTAGGATGCGGCATTATTCTTATAATCGGAAGCATGATCAGGATCGACGGAACAGAGACCATCGCAGATGTTCTGGACCATTACCTGGGCATATTCGGGAGAGAGCCAGATATGGGGATTAGTAGACCCTTCATGCTCATGTTCGTGCTCTTCCTCGTCTTCGTCCTCATCATCATCACCGTCATGATGATGGTGATGATGCTCCGATGCTTCGAGAAGATCGAGTCCCTTGGAAGAATCGACGATGTACATATCCTTATTCATGGCAATGATCTTATCCATATAGGCGATCTCGAATTCCAGACCGGCACCGACCTCGACGTAGAGGCTGGCCTTCTCGAGCTGGACCATCTGGGATGGGGCCGGATCGAAGGTATGGGGATCGGCTCCTTTGGGGATCATGGTGGAAACTGTCACGTGGTCTCCCCCGACCTGCTCCGCGAATTCAGCCAGGGGCAGGATGGAGACGACCACGAGGAGGTCATCTTCATTATTATTACTGTTGCATCCCGACAAAGCCGTGATCATGAGCATGCCGCTCAACAGCACTGCAAGGAAAGCTCTCATTCTGTTCTTAAACATTTCTTTCACCATTCTGACAATTGGGACACAGCCCGTAAAAATCGAGTTTATGAGACCGGATGGAGAACCCCGACTGCCCTTCGATCTCGCGTACGATATCATCGAAGCCGTCCACTTCATCCAGTTCGATGACGGCAGAACAGCCCGAACAGATGAGATGATGATGGTGGTGATGATGGGATTCTGTCTTTTCGTCATCGTGATGGCAATCGTGAAGAGAATAATGCTGCAGCCCGTCTCCGCACTCGATCTCGCAAATGAGGCCGATCTCCTCGAAGATGGCGAGGGTACGGTAGACCGTAACGAGGCCGATCTCGGGATGAGTAGATGAGATGGAGTCATGGAGCTGCTGCGGCGTGACATGTCCGGACATATCACGGAGGGCATCCCAGATGGCTTCTCTCTGGGGAGTGAGCTTATAGCCGTTCTTTCTCAGTTCATCGATGTCTTTAGCTGTCATGATGTTTCTAATTGAAAACCATTTTCAATTACTTGTCAATACCGTTTTTCGTTCTGTCAAAAAAGGGCTTTTCACACACGAAAAAACCAAAAAAGTGATTGACAAACGAACTTGATAGGTTTATCATTTTGCAAAATGTGTATATCGGCACAGGTATGCGCATTTGTAAGAATTTAGGGCGTGATTCCGGAAACGGATCAAATATATAGCCAAAGGAGAGCAAGAGTTTAATATGTTAGAAGCTTTCAAACGTTTTAAACCCGCAGCAATCATCACAACTATTGTTCTCTTCGTAGCATTAGGGGCCGGTATAGCTCTTTCCTATACTGTCCTCAAGGATATCAGCCGCTGGGATAATCTATATGGACAGATCGGACTCATCGCAGTCTTCGTCCTCTCGATCATCTTGGGCGCAGTCCGCGCGAAGTTAGCAAAACCGTCCCGAATCGAAGGTGGCGTAGTCGTACGTCATGGTATCGGTTCATTCATCGAACACTGGTATACCGCATTCGGTATCTTTGCCGCATTCGCATCCGGTGTCATCCTGGGTCTTACCCTCGGTTTTTGTTTAGTTGGTCCGTTTGCTCATACTGCAGCAGATGTCGTTGCCCCTCTTAACTTCCATTACGTCGGTGTCGTCCTCCTTACTTTCGGCGGTGGTCTCTTCACCTCTGAATATATCTTCCGAGGCAACATCTGGTACATGGTTCCTAAGTGGCACGAAGTTATCAAGGGTTTCCTTGGTAAATATACTTACCAGAACTACTGGGAAGAACCCGACAAATACATGGCCAGCCAGAAATCAGCTGCTGTCCCCTACTATTTGATCGGTGTCGTCTGCTTCGTATCCGGCGCTGTTAAATTTGCTTCACACATCATTACATTGAATGGCTTGTTAGTCGGTATCGCCACTATGGTCCACGACTACTTCGCCCTCTTCATCATCTTCTACACCTGTGTTCACGTAATGATCGTTGTCGTTCTCGGCCACTGGGCTTCCTTCTGGTCCTGGTGGACATTCGATATGACTTTCCATGAGACCAAGCATCATTTCAAGATCTGGTACGAAAAACTTGGTGGTAAATAAGGAGAAAGACGATGAAAAATACTAAATACATCATTTTAGGTTTACTCCTTATCGCCGCTCTTGCACTGGGCATCACTTCCTGTGCTTCAACTGAACGTGGTGATGGAAAGATTGCTTCACCGCATAGCCCTGATTGGCTGTTCAGAAACTGCAACACCTGTCACGCCGGTGTTATCGTTGATGAAACCCTCTCAACCGATCACTCCAATTTCACCAATGACGATTGTATGAATTGTCACGGTGAAGGCGGCATTGATCACTCCAAATATGCAGCTTCCGATTGTGCATCTTGTCATGTTCTCCCTGCAGACCATGCTAATCTCAAGGAAGCAGATTGCGACCTCTGCCATACCATCGGTCAGAAAGAAATGAAGACCATCGATCTGGTCAAGGGTCTCGATCACAGCAAGTACGTAGCCGAAGACTGCGCTACCTGCCACAACGGCAGCTTCGCAAATGCATATCCTGCTGATCATGCAGCATACACCAATGCAGACTGTACAAAATGTCATCCTATCGGCTCCGCTGATCCTACTGCTACCGCAGTCGATCACTCTGCCTACACCTTCGAAGACTGTGGCAACGCCGGCTGCCATGAGGTTCTCCCTGAGAGCCACTACTATCGACAGCCCGCCTCCTGCGGCAACTGCCACACTGAAGGCGCCGAAGATCCTTCCGCTCCTGATGTAACTCCTGCAATGCACGAAGCTTACACCGGACCTGAATGTCTCGAATGCCATGACAATGCAATGCCTGACAATGCTTCCCATGCTCCTGGTATGGTCAACATGTGCACCATGTGCCACGGCGCTGGCTACTGGGACGAATAGTCCAGTCAGTAAATAAAGCTTATTCTAAAGGACCGAGTTACGTACTCGGTCCTTTTCTTTTTGTGCAAAAATGCGCTAATATGTTAATGGTCGAATGGTAAGAGATAGCGGACGGACAATTGAAAAAGGTAGTCCAATATCCTATACTTACACATTGTATTTTGAAGAAAGGATGACGCGGATATGAAGAAACTGCTTTCAGTTGTTGCTGTTGCACTCGTAGTTTTGGCACTCCTGGCTGTCTCTTGCGGCGGTGGTAAGACCACTACTTCCAAGACCACTACTACATCTACTACCACCACTTCAACCACTTCCACCACAACCACAACTACAACCACAACCACGACTACATCTGAAGTTCCTCCGACTCCTTCCACTCCTGACCACTCAAGCTATACCCTTGAAACTTGTCAGATGGCCGGATGTCACGAAGAACTTCCCGAAAGCCATTACTATCGAAAAGCAACTTCCTGCGGCGGATGCCATACCATCGGTGCAAAAGATCCTGCACCTAAAGAAATGACTCCTGCAATGCATGAAGAGATCACCGACGGCGCCAAGTGTCTTGAATGTCACAAGGATGCAATGCCGGAGAATGCTTCTCACGCAGACAGCATGGTCGGTATGTGCACAATGTGCCACGGTGCTGGTTACTGGGACGACTAATTAGGCTTTAAAAGAGGGATCACCTATGCGTGACCCTCTTTTTTGTCTGTTTGTTTTGAGATTTTTATAAGTTTTTTCATATTTCTGTCGTTTCGTATATAACAGCTATGAATACCACCCTCATAAGGTGGTATTTCTACGTTTAAATTGCTATGCTATAAGAAGCGAATCTGTGAAATTCGAGGTTATATTATGGGCAAAAGAGGAACAATAATCGGCATCATCGTTGTAGTTGCAGCCATCGCCATCATGATCGTGGCATTCGCAGGCAACAACACTTCGTACATGTATGAAGTCGGACAGTATTATGATGAAATTGAAACTCTTGGAGATAAATCCGTAAGAGTTAGAGGCGATTATGACCATATTACTGAAGATTTAGGTAATACAATCGTATTCACTATTACAGACATAACCGACCCGTCTTTATCACTTACAATATCTTACACAGGCCCTATAAGAGCAGACATGCGTAATCCCCAAAGCGAAGGCATTATCGAAGCTAAAGGCAAATATGACTTTGATAAGAAGATCTTCACAGCAAAAGAACTTATCATGGAATGTGCTTCCAAATACGAACCCGCGACCTAATAATAAAGGAGACTTCACATGGGCACACTTGGCAATATCGCTATCATCCTGTCCATAGTAATCGCCGTCCTCACCGGCATCTGCTATCTAGCCAGCTGGAAATCACCTAAATCCAATACGAGAAAGTATGCCCAGTACGGAGTCGATGCACTCTTCATCCTCCTGACACTGGCCGAGA
>JAEEOC010000002.1 GCA_016284035.1 Dehalococcoidales bacterium | reverse complement strand
TTCAAATTAAATCGTGTCATTATTTCAAAGTAATACAACGAAAGTAGAATATTCAATAATTTGCAACTCGTCATACTCAAAATCACCGAGAAGCTCTAATCGTTTTTGAATTTGCTCTTCATGATACTTCTTTGAAAACTCATTCAGTTTCGCCCGTATCTCTGTTTGCTCATCAAAAGTAAAGGCATGATTAAGAGCATGCATGTAACCCCTGTACTCAGGAGTTTCCGAGATATCCTGATCCATAGGAAACCAAATCGTGATTCTTATCCTCGGATCATTGAATACATAATTAGCATGTTGTTCTTTCATGCAAATAAACGCTTCGAGCGCAGTATCATAATCACTGACATTGCTGTATCGAGAATCATTGATATAGAAATTCATTCTGCATGGTTTTCCCTTCAACTCGGCAGGGACAGCATAAGTCTTAGTAACCACCGTTGTTTTGGTAACAGTGGTAGTATCTGTATGTGTGACAGTCGTGGTATTTGTGATGGTCTCTGTAGAGTCGTCTGGATGACATGAACAGACCATTAATCCCAGTGAAACCACCAGGATCAAAGCCAATACAAGCCTGCTAGTCTTCATACCGCACCCCTTGTTTACTGTTTAGCACATGAAAATGGCTTTTACAAATATACAAACCAAACATATGTCAATAAATGGAACAAAAACGGAAGAAAAAAAATGTGTTAATAGCCACAGGCATGCATAAAGTAGTAGAATTAAAAAACATTTTGAAAAGGAACGGGTTACACATATGGCATTAGATCAGATTGCACAGCAAAGACAAGAAAAACTCAACCGCATCAAGGAACGAGGCGTCCTGCCCTATCCTCCCCGATGCGTACGCACCCATACCATGAAAGAAGCCGCCGAACTCCTCGCCAAGGAAGAAAACGAAGGTATCGAGGAACACTCCAAGGTATCCGTCTGCGGCCGAATCACCGCCAACCGTGAAATGGGCAAGCTCTGCTTCATGGATCTGACTGATGACAGCGGAAAACTGCAGATCTTCATCCGCAAGCAGGAGATTTCAGAAGAAGCACAGCTCCTTCTGAAAGATCTTGACCTGGGTGATTTTCTCCAGGCCGACGGCACTCTCATGCGCACCAAGAGCTGTGAGCCTTCCGTACTGGTCTCCAACATCACCATCCTCTGCAAATCCATGAAACCCCTTCCTGAAAAGTTCCACGGACTCCAGGACACTGAGGTCCGCTTCCGACAGCGCTATCTCGATCTCATCGCCAATCCAGAAGTAAAGACCCTCTTCAGAAAGCGATCTCAGATCGTATCCGGTATCCGACGCTATCTGGATACCCATGGTTACATGGAAGTCGAGACCCCGATTCTGCAGGCTTCTGCCGGCGGTGCCAGCGCCCGACCTTTCATCACCTTCCACAACGCTCTCGACCAGAACTTCTACTTACGTATCGCCCTTGAGCTGCATCTGAAGCGACTCATCGTCGGCGGTTTCGATGGTGTTTATGAGATCGGCCGCGTCTTCCGAAACGAAGGCGTCGACACCTCTCACAACCCCGAATTCACCCTCCTTGAGATGTATAAAGCATACGTCGACTATAACTACAACATGGAGCTCCTCGAAGAGATGGTCTCCGGCATCGTCATGGAACTCAACGGTTCCTATATCGTCCACTACGGAGACATGGAGATCGACTTCAAACCGCCCTGGCGCCGACTCGACCTCAGGACTGCCATCATGGAAAAGTCCGGACTCGATTACGAACAGTTCCCTGATCGTGAATCTTTGGTCGCCGAGATGGAACGACGCAACCTCAAGTTCGACCCCACCCGCGACCGCGGAAAGCTCATCGACTACCTGGTCGAGCTCTACGTCGAACCGGACCTTATCAATCCCACATTCCTCATCGACTATCCCGTAGACATGTCTCCGCTGACCAAGAACAAACCGGGCAGCGAGACCACTGTCGAACGTTTCGAAGCATATGCAGCTCATATGGAGCTCGCCAACTGCTATTCCGAGCTCAATGATCCGGCCGAACAGGCACGCAGATTTGCCTCCCAGCTCAATGAAAAAGAACGTGAGAACAAGCTCATCGAAGAAGAGACTGAAGTCATCGATGAGGACTTCCTCAATGCTCTCGAACACGGGATGCCTCCCACAGGCGGTATGGGCATCGGTATCGACCGACTGACCATGCTTTTAACCGGCACCGATTCCATCCGTGAGGTCATCCTCTTCCCCACTCTCAAGGATTCCAACGGTCCCAAGAAGAGCTCCAAGGAGTCCGCTCCTGAGAAGATCGACTTCTCCAATGTGGAAATCGAACCGCTCTTCCAGGATCACGTAGATTTCGAGACTTTCGCTAAATCCGACTTCCGCGCCGTCAAAGTCAAGGCATGTGAAGCCGTTCCCAAGAGCAAGAAGCTCCTAAAGTTCACCCTTGACGACGGCACAGGCGAAGACAGGATAATTCTTTCCGGCATCCATGAGTTCTATGAACCGGAAGAGCTGGTCGGCAAGACCTGCATAGCTATAACTAATCTGCCTCCCCGTCCCATGATGGGCATCGATTCCTGTGGCATGCTGATAAGTGCCGTACACAAGGAAGGCGAAGAAGAAAAGCTCCATCTACTAATGGTCGATGACCATATCCCTGCCGGAGCCAAACTTTATTAATCAGAATAAAACGAGCCCACTTTGAACAGGTGGGCTCAAAATCAATACGGAGCATCAGTCTTATGATGGATCGTAATAAAGAGATAATCAAAGTCAGTATAAAAGGCATCGCCACTAATGTAGTATTGGTGATATTCAAGGCCATGGTGGGTTTCCTGGCTAATTCCACCGCCATCATACTGGATGCCGTAAATAACCTGAGTGACGCACTTTCATCGATCATCACGATAATCGGCACAAAGCTTGCCGGTAAGAATCCTGATAAAGACCATCCCTACGGCCACGGACGTGTCGAATATCTCACTGCCTCCGTTGTCGCCATCATCGTCATCATTGCCGGTCTGACATCACTCAAAGAGAGTATCGAAAAGATCATCGAACCGGTCGTCACGAATTACACATGGATCACACTGACCGTCGTATCTGCCGGTATCATCACAAAACTCGTTCTGGGACGTTATTTCAAGAAGAAAGGGCTCGAACTCGATTCAAGCTCACTGACTGCTTCCGGCACCGACGCGCTGGGTGACGCCATCATCTCCCTGGCCACACTGATTGCCGCGCTCATCACGATAATATTCAAGATCAACATCGATGGATGGCTCGGTGCTATAATCTCGCTCTTCATCCTCAAAGCCGGTATCGATATCATCCGCGAAACGATCAAAACGATCATCGGTTCACGGGCAGACAAAGAAACAACCGACAAGATCAAAGAGATCATCTGTTCATTCCCCGAAGTACACGGAGCATATGATCTCATCCTGCATGACTACGGACCGACAGAGATGTACGGCTCAGTCCATATCGAAGTCGATGACAACATGACTGTCCACGAACTTGATACGCTTTCGCGTCTCATCACGGTCAAAGTTTACCAGGAGCTCCATATCATCCTGACTATCGGTGTGTATGCAACCAACACTTTCGATACGCTTTCAAACGAGATAAAGGATACGGTCAAAGAACTGATAAAACACTATCCGCTGATTATGCAGATGCACGGCTTCTATGTAAAGAGAGATTCGAATGTCGTTTCGATGGACTTCATCTTTGATTTCAAAGAGAAGAATGTCCTGCACATCTGCAATGAGATAAAAGAGAAGCTTAAACAGGCTTATCCCGACTTTACGTTCTATATAAACGTCGACCGTGATTTCAGCGACTAACAGCTATCAATACTGTTCGATGAATTCCGAATGATTAGTCGTGATATTGATGATCTCGGGATACTCGATAAGTTTACTGAACACATCTCCGTCATCAACGGTCCAGGCTGATATCCTGAGTCCCTTGAGGATACACATCTCCAGAAACGTAACATCGCACATCAAATAATGGACGTTCAGAACTTTGAATCCGCACTCCACTGCTCTTTCGATGAGTTTCGTCTCAGATTCACGGTTCACGACGTCATAGAACCCTTTGATGAGTTCTTCCGGGTTAATGAAAACTTCGACACCCAGTCCTCTTGCGTTATATGAATCCGGATCAGTGATAGATCCGGTAAAGAGCATCCGTTCCTTTTGAATTCCATTATTTTCAGCAAGACTGATGATGTCTTCTTCAAGGAAGTATTCCTTCAGGTCGAAGTTGATACTTTTTTTCGTGGGTGCGATCATCTTGAGAGCTTCATCGAGAAGCATTCCGGAACGAGCCGCTTCAGGGTCATGCGCCAATACAAGTTTACCTTCATCGTTGCGTCGGATATCGAACTCGATATAGTCGAAAGGCCTATCGAGAGCATGACTGATATAGGACCATGAATTCTGCAATGTCCCGTCACATCCGGAATGAGCTGTAATGAAAGTATCGTTCTTCATGGTTCTAGCTCTTATAAATCAAGTTCTTGCCAGTCTGAGTATCAAACAGATGAATCAGTCCGGGCATGAGACTAAAGGATACTTTTGCCCCGCTGCAGAAAAGAGCCTGGGGATCATCAAGTCCCATGGTGGGGATAGCAAGAACGATATCCTCTTTGGAATCAGTCTTAGCATGGACATGGATAGTGCTTCCCAGCATCTCAGATACATCTACTGTTGCCGTTACGGCATTTGAATCATCAGCACCGGCCAAAGAGACATGTTCAGGTCTGACGCCGACGGTGAGATCACAAGGCCCGATACCATCAGCTTTCAAAACTGACTGCTGTTCATCTGTAAGTTCGTAGGTGCATCCGTCGACCTGGACCGAATATTTCTCCCCATCCTTGACGAGTCTTCCCTTAAAGAAGTTCATCTGGGGAGTGCCAATGAAACCTGCGACGAAAGTATTGATAGGCTTTTCGAAGATACGCTGGGGAGTGCCGATCTGCTGCACGACACCGTCTTTCATGATGACGATACGGTCTCCCAAGGTCATAGCTTCAGTCTGATCGTGAGTGACATAGATGAATGTGGTATCGATACGTTTTCGGAGACTGATGATCTCAGCACGCATCTGATTCCTCAATTTGGCATCAAGGTTAGATAAAGGCTCATCCATGAGGAAGACCTTAGGTTTACGTACAATGGCACGGCCGATAGCGACTCGCTGACGCTGACCGCCGGAAAGGTCCTTAGGTTTACGCTGCAGATACGGAGTGATATCAAGGATCTCGGCAGCTTCCTGCACGCGTCGTTCAATCTCATCCTTAGGCAACTTTTTCAGTCTGAGAGAAAAAGACATGTTTTCTGCAACAGTCATATGAGGATAAAGAGCATAGCTTTGGAAGACCATAGCAATATCTCGGTGCTGAGGTTCAACATCGTTCATGAGTTCGCCGTCGATATAGAGTTCGCCGGAAGTAATCGATTCAAG
>JAEEOC010000103.1 GCA_016284035.1 Dehalococcoidales bacterium | reverse complement strand
ATGACGCACATAGGGACATCTCCTTAAAGAAAAGGCCCCGATGGTTTCGGGGCCTTTGCATTCTAAAGATTGTTGAATAGCCGTGTGCCTTTCGTCCTGAGCCAGCGGTAGGCAAGGAATCCCAAGACGATGGAGATCAGACAGAAGATCACGTTGGGCAGGATCATGCCGGTGAAGAAGTAACCTAATATCATGATGCCGGTGATGAGGACCAAAAATGCCCATGAACCGAAGAGAGCGATCATGACGCCGGCACCCTGTTTGATGGGATAGGTCTCGTTGGTCCAGTTCAGATTGACATGCTGGATACTGAGCACCAGACTGACCAGCGCATACATGATGTTGAAGAGCATGGGGGTCACGAAGAGGAACACCACATCAGTGATTGAATCATGCAGTACGATCGCAGCACACACGGATGCGAAGAGCGTCGGTACGCCGCCCAATACCAGCTGCACTGCCAGTTTGGACTTGAAGATCTCCCACGTGGTGACGGGAAGGGACTTTACGATCCAGATGCTCTTGCCTTCCAGAGAAACGGACGGTACGGCGATATCGGTCATGGACAGGCAGAAACAGATGACCATGATGATCACCGGAGCGAATGCCGAAGGATCGATGGGAAGACCGCTCTGGTTGATGGCATCGATGAGACTGGGGCCTTTGATGAGGAGCGCGCCTCCGAGGATCACGATGAATACAGCACCGAGACCGCAGTTCAGCATATAGTTGGCGCTCGATGTGAATCTGGACATCTCACGGCTGAAGAGGGATTTGAACGGAGACTGGGAGGCGGCGGTGATGTCTTTGGTGATGTCTTTCTTCTTGACGGAACCGGCCGATGCGTTCGATGTGGTGATGGAGAGGAAACTCTTCCTCATCAGGAACCAGACGGCGGCAAAGAGTGCTGCGACGATGGCGGTGACCACCAGTATCGCCAGCCAGTTGCCTTCGCCGACGCTTCCTACGAAGTAGACGGGGTAGAAGGCATCTTTCAGGTTCTCACCGTACTGGGCAATGTTCTCGATGAGGCCTGTGATGATATCCTGGGCCTTGAAGATCGCGACATAATAGACGGCGAAGAATACCAGTGAGATGAAGACAGTGATGAAACTCCTGTTCTTGAGCTTGGTGCTGATCTTGGCGACCACCCAGCCGAGGAGGCAGGAGAGAGTCAGGACCAGGATGGAAATCTGGAGTATCAGCATGATGCATCCGATGACGCTTGCAAACGTCACAGGACCCATGAAGAAGAATACGATCACGGGCGGCAGGATGATGATAGCCGAATACATGAGACCGAGGATGTATACGTTGAGTACGCGGGAGAGGATGATGTAGCTGATGGGGATGGGCAGGGACAGCATGAGGTCGTTGTCCTTAGCCAGATAGAGACTGGCATAGGTAGTGAATACGCTGCCGAAAACGCCCATGAAGATCGATATCACGGTGAACAGGGCAAAGTAGAGCCATCCCATGTCTGCCTCAAAGAAGATCGGGCAGATCATGATCGAGAGGAATGTGAAAGTGCCTCCGATGAGACCGAACATCAGGAAGAAGAACAGGATGAACCTGGCGACGGTGCTGCCTTTCGACAGCGCCTTGTTCTTCTTCGCATCGTAGAAGTACATGCGGAAGACTTCCATCAGTTGTTTGAGAACGAGGGTCTTCAGCATTACTGTTTGTCCTCCTCCAGTTCAAGGAATACGGATTCGAGGGAAGCATCGCCTTTGACTTCTTCCATGGTGCCGGATTTGATGAGTTTGCCGGCTTTGATGATGGCGATCTTGTCGCAGAGCTTCTCGGCGACTTCCAGGACATGGGTCGAGAAGAAGATGGCGCCGCCGGCATCGCAGAGTTCCCTCATCATGCCTTTCAGGTCATGAGCGGCTTTGGGATCGAGACCGACGAAGGGTTCATCCATGATGATGAGCTTGGGGTCGTGGATCCAGGCCGAGATGATGGCCAGCTTCTGTTTCATACCGTGGGAGTAGGATGAGATCGGCTGTGATAGGTCGCCGTATAGGTTGAAGATGTCGGCATACTTCTTGATGCGTTTCTGTCTGACATCGGCAGGGACGGCGAAGATGTTGGCGATGAAATTCAGGTATTTGATACCGGTCATATATTCATAGAGATCGGGGTTGTCGGGAATATAAGCGAAATCTTTCTTGCAGGTCAGAGGCTCGGTCTTGATGGAATGTCCGTTGATGTAGATCTCGCCTGCATCGAAACCTTGGATGCCGACGATGGCTTTCATGGTGGTGGTCTTGCCGGCACCGTTATGGCCGATGAAACCGTAGATCTCGCCGTTTGCGATCTCCAAGGAAAGATCGTCGACGGCGACTTTCTCTCCGTATTTCTTGGTAAGGTGTTCTATCTTGAGCATATATATTTTTACTCCTTCTCGGATCGATTATTATTTTGGCCGTTAGCATTATACAGATTTAAGGGAGTCTTTCATATAATCCCGTTCAGTCGAGTGCGAAGGTCACTTTGAACCCGCTGGAAGCTGACAGGAGCAGTTTATACTCGCCTCTTGAGAGCGGGAGACGCATATTCTCTACATGGAAATCAGTTGATGTCTTGGTGAAGACTGTTTCTTCGTCTTCGTCGACTATGGTGACAGTAACGGGGGAAACGGAACCGATGTCCAGATCGAGATAGTAGTAATCAGGGAGCCTGACCGTAAAAGTATTCCAGACTTCATCGGTCTTGGGGCTATCCATCGAGCCGGCCTGCTGTGTGGAGTAGACGTGGGTATGAAGGGCTGACGTCGTAATGATGCCGGCGCATCCCAGTACGAGGACGATCAGGAACACGTACAGGAACTTCGTATCTCCCTTTCTGTTGCGGTTGGCATCGGGATCGTTCATGATGAGCGCTCCGCGGAACAATACGGCGCTTTCGATGCCAAGCGTCAGGAAAAGAAGCAGGTAGAGGATCTGGGGCATCCTGATCAGCATGATCAGATAGATCAGAGCCATCAAGCCGATGACAGCGCTCATTACGAAGGCTGTCTTTGCCCAGCGTCCGGTCATCTCTTTGAGGGATTCGCGGTCGGTGAAGATCTCATAGGATGAGGCGGGAAGGGAAGGATCGTATACCTTTCGGAAGTAGTGCCAGTGATTGTAGGTCGAATTGATGTATTCCCAGCCCTGTTCGCGGAAGGTCTCGATATAGCGTCCCATGTCTTCGATATTGCCGTAGTCCAGCTGATAGCGGTAGCGGATATCCGGGTTCTTTACGAACTTACTGTGGTAGTTGCCGGCTTTGACGAGCTGCCAGCCATCTTCGGAAAGCTTATTGAGTTCTTCAATCTCGTTCTCGTAGTTCCAGGCGGAATATGCTTTATATCTGGTCTTGTATTCAGACATTTTTTTTATACCTCCTCTGCGTTCTCGAGCAGTCTGCGGAGCCTTGCGATCTCTTCGTGAAGCACTTCGCGTCCCGACTCGGTCAGCTGATAGAGCCTGCGGCGTTCCACGCCCGGCTCGTCGGACATGATCTCGCGGATCCAGCCTTTCTTCATCATGTTGCCGGTGGCACCGTACATGGTCCCGGATCCGATGGTCACATCGCCTTTGGAGAGCTTTTCGGTCATCTGCATGATGCCGTATCCGTGATTGGCGCCCTTCGACAGACACAGCAGGATGTAGTAGTAGCTCTCTGATAACGGTTCGTTCTTTTTCATGTATATCACCTCGCGATATATCGAGTGTCGATATATATCGTACATCGACATATGTCGTCTGTCAACATATTTTTTGAGGCTGATCAAAAAAAATGGACCCGTCATCTCAGAAATAACGGGTCTAAAGATATGATAAGGAATAATGCGGAAAAACGATCAGGAATGCAGCCCCAGGAATTCCCGGACGCGGTCTTCCTTTTCGTGGAGCACGCATCCGCCGACGTGGTCGTCCGTGAGCACGTCGCTCTCCCGGAGTGCAGTGAAGAGTTTCGATCTCAATGCTTCTCTTAGGGAAGTCTCTTTGACATTGATGTCGGAATAGGGTGAGAACGGGCAGGGCTCGGCTTCGCCGTGTGAATTGATATGGAAGAACCCGCGGCCGGCCGCGATGCATCCGCCGGAGGTCTTTTCGTCTCCCGGGAAAGATACGAACATCATCTCGGGATGATCGCTCCGCAGTTTCGCTATCTGATCTTTTAGATAGTCACGGTCATCATCTTCGAATGCGATATCGTCGGTCCCCTGAGTCATGGGAACGTATTCCACGAATATCACGAGCCTGCAGTTGCGTTTCGACAGTTCATCGATGAAGCCGTCGGAAGCGATCTCCTCCACGTTCTTCTTGGTTGCGGTGACTGAGGCGCCGTACAGTATCCCGTCAGCGCACAGTCTGTCCATGTTTATGATCAGCTTGTCGTAGACGCCTTCGCCGCGTCTGGCATCGGTGATGTCTTTCTTTCCTTCGATGCTCATGACGGGTATGAGATTGCGGTGTTTGTCGAACATCTTGAAATACTCTTCATCCATATATGTGCCGTTGGTGAAGATGGGGAAGATGATATGGTCGTTACTAGCTGCCTTTTCGATGACGTCGCGTCTCAGCATCGGCTCTCCGCCGGCCAGCAGGATGAAGCTGACTCCCAGTTCATCGGCCTGCTTGAAGATGCTGTCCCATTCTTCGCCTGTAAGCTGTTTCATCGGTTCGGAATCCACAGTAGCATGGGTATGTCTCGAATAGCATCCGGCACAGTGCATATTGCAGCTGGATGTGATGCTGGCGATGAGGAAGGGCGGCACATGTTCGCCCGCTGCGTTCAGTTCATTTCTCCTCTTGGTCGCTTTCCTGCTTGATGCGGCGAACTTGGCCATGAAGAGGCTTTCCTTAGGATCTTTGAACGATACTCTCAGGGCTTCTTTGACGATGTTCTCCACACCGTTTGCCAGATATTTTTGAAGGTCGAAATCATTGCTGCTCATGCCGTCATTCTTTCTGAATCACATTTATTTAGCTCAATCTAGCTTTTATCTGCGGTCATTGCAAAGGGACTGTACGTCACAAAAAAAAGGCTGACGGACTGCGTCAGCCTTTGAGTGTTTCATTCTTCTGGGGAATTAACTGCCGGAGCTGGAAGTGGGGAGGAACGGGGTGATGGCAGATACGAACTTCTGGACCGGCATGGTCTGGAGAGTGACGTGGCCGGGTCCGGTGATCACGGTATGGAAGAGACCTTCACCGCCGAAGATGATGTTCTTGACGCCTTTGACGGTCTCGATGTCCATCGAGCAGGATGCATCCATGGTGGCAAGTGAACCGGTATTGACGATGATCTTCTGTCCTGCAGCCAGATCATATTCGATGGCGGAACCGTCGATCTCGGCAAAGAGCGTGCCGGTGCCGGAAACCTTCTGCATGATGAATCCTTCGCCGCCGAAAAGACCTGCGCCGATCTTTTTATTGAAGAAGACCTCAGTCTGTAAGCCTGCAGTGGTGGCCAGGAAGGAACTCTTCTGGATGATGACGGGCTTATCGGGGGTGATCTCGTAGGCTACGATATAGCCGGGGAAACTGGAGGAGAATGCGATCATGGAATCGTTCCTGGTGGCAGTGTAGATGTTCCTGAAGATCTTTTCTCCGGAGAACATTCGGCCGAGTGCTTTGCCGATCGAGCCGCCGCCTTCGGTCTTCATTTCGATACCGGGATCCATCCAGGCCATGGCTCCGCCCTGGGTGATCATGGATTCGCCCGCATCGATGGTGCAGACGACTACCGGGAGGTTGTCGCCTTTTATCTCATAACGCATAGTAGACTCCTTTGGTTTTATTTTCTTTATTGTAGTCGAAATAATTCTGCGTGTTAATATCTGAATTTACTGTAAAAAAAATGTATAAATCTATAAAAATCTATTGACACAGGGCATGCATTAATGTAAATTCTATGCTGTTTTTATAAAAACAGGCTTAATGTTCTAAAAATTGGTCGAAATTTCTAAAAAGCTTATCTATGCAATATAATTAACGGACTGTAAAGAATTTAAGGATGGTAAGCACGCTATGCTAGTTTCTTGGCTGACGACTAATCGCTGTAATCTCAAGTGCAAGCACTGTTATCAGGATGCCGGCACTAATTTTGAAGATGAGCTCTCGACTGAAGAGGGTAAGAAACTCATCGATGAGATTGCACGCGCCGGATTCAAGATGATGATCTTCTCCGGCGGTGAAGCACTGATGCGCCCCGATATCTATGAGCTCGTGGCACATGCCTCTTCCCGCGGTCTCCGTCCGGTATTCGGTACCAACGGCACTCTCCTCACTCTTGATGTTGCCAAGAAACTCAAGGCTTCCGGTGCCATGGCTATGGGCATCAGTCTCGACAGCCTTGATGAAAAGAAGCATAACGAGTTCCGTGTCATGGAGGACGCTTTCCAGAAGACCGTCCAGAGCATGAGGAACTGCAAGGAAGCAGGTCTTGCTTTCCAGATCCATACCACTGTGCTGGATTGGAACAAGTCTGAGATCCTCGA
>JAEEOC010000102.1 GCA_016284035.1 Dehalococcoidales bacterium | reverse complement strand
AGGCGAACTGCATCTCTCAGTCCTCATCGAGACCATGCGTCGTGAAGGTTATGAATTCGAAATCTCCAAGCCCGAAGCTATCGTCAAAGAGATCAACGGCGTTCTCATGGAACCTTATGAAGAACTTACCATCGATACCCGTGCCAACCATGTCGGTGTCATCACCGAGATGCTGGCATCACGACAAGCCGAGATGAAAGATATGGTAAACGACGGTCAGGACAATGTCAGGCTGGTATACAAGATCCCTACCAAAGGTCTGATCGGTTTCCGAAATCCGTTCATGACTGCTACCCGCGGTGAAGGTGTCATGAACACGATGTTCATCGGTTATGAACCCAAGAAGGCTGACATTGCATCGACCCGTTCAGGCGTTCTGGTCGCTTCCGAGACCGGCGAAGTTCTTTCTTACGGTCTTACCAACGCACAGGAGCGTGGCGTGACCTTCATCGAACCTGGCACCCAGGTCTATGAAGGTATGATCATCGGCCAGACCAACCGACCTCAGGATATCGCTATCAACGTCTGTAAGGAAAAGAAGAAGACCAACGTCCGATCATCCACTGCTGATATTGCGATCAAACTGGTCCCGCCTGTCATCATGTCACTGGAACAGTGCATCGATTTCATCAATAAAGACGAACTCGTTGAAGTCACTCCTCAGCATATCCGACTTCGAAAGAAGATCCTTACGGAAACGATGAGGATCCGAGCAAAGTACAAAGAGTCTCACGCAGACGAATAGTCTTATAATCAAGTTATATGTACAAATATGATTATCTGGTAGTCGGAGCTGGTCTATACGGAGCAGTTTGTGCCCATCAGCTGACCGATGCCGGCAAGAGAGTGCTGGTCATCGACAAGCGTCCGACCATTGGCGGCAATGTCTATACTGAATCCGTTCAAGGCATCAACGTCCACAAATATGGTGCACATATATTCCACACCAATAACGATTCCGTCTGGGAATACATAAACAGATTTGCGTCTTTCAATAATTACATCAATTCCCCTGTCGCCAACTATCACGGCGAGCTCTATAATCTACCCTTCAACATGAATACATTCAAGCAGATGTGGGGAGTTACAGAACCTCAAGATGCCGAAGCGATCATCGAGAAACAACGCAAAGAAGCCGGTATCACCGATCCCAGGAATCTTGAAGAACAGGCGATCAGTCTTGTCGGACGCGATATCTACGAAAAGCTCGTCAAAGGCTATACCGAAAAGCAATGGGGACGAAAGTGCACAGATCTTCCTTCATTCATAATCAAAAGACTACCAGTCAGATTTACTTACGACAATAACTACTTCAACGCTAAGTATCAAGGTATCCCCATCGGCGGATATACCAAGATGGTCTCAAAACTGCTGGAAGGAATCGAAGTAAAACTCAACACCGATTATCTTAAGAACCGAGCGGTCTTCAATGCCCTAGCTGAAAAAATCATCTATACCGGGACGATTGATTCGTTCTATGATTTCAAACTAGGGACACTGCAGTATCGCAGCATCCGTTTCGAAACAGAACTGCTGGATATCCCCGATTATCAGGGCAATGCCGTCATCAATTACACCGACGCTGAAACACCATGGACCCGTATCATCGAACACAAGTGGTTTGAATTCGGCAAAGACGCCTACGGAAAAGATATACCCTGCACGATCATATCCAAGGAATTCAGTTCTGAATGGAGTCCTTCAGTCGAACCATATTACCCGGTCAACGATGACAAGAACAATTCCCTTTACGCCGCTTACAAAGAACGCTCTGGGCAGGAAGAAAAGGTCATCTTCGGCGGAAGACTCGGTGAATACAGATATTACGACATGGACAAGATCATCGAACTGGCTCTGGAAAAATCCGGCCAGCTCATTGTACGCTGACCATTTTATCTGCGTAAGATCTTGTGATACACACTGCTCAGCGATTCATAAGACAGTCCCGTATAGCTTAAGATCTTATACTTCCGGTACTGTTTCCTATTGACTTCGACCGCCTCCGGAACGGACTTGCCGACTTTCTGAACAAACTCTCCGACCCGCTTCCTCATGGCACTTCGGTCTTTGGCAACATAGATGATGGTCTCATAATACCCAAGCATCTTGGCGATCCTCAGTATCATGTACTTCTTAGAAACGTCATCAGAGGTCTTGTTCAGATAATGATCGACAAGCTTATCCAGAATGATCTCACAATGGGAATAACGCTTTCTGAAACTCTCCCCCGATACGCTCTGCGAGACATTACCTACCATGTATTCATATAGGAACATGTCATAGATCTGGAGCGTCTCGACACTGGTGAAAGGAAGCGTTACAAATTCCGTATCTTCGTAAAAGATCTTTTCAGACATCGCTATGTCCAGACTGTTATAAAAACTAGTCTTATACGAGACTCTATGTATAGTGAACCAGTCCACGACTTTATCGAGGATGGGCATGAGATCTTTCTTATAAAGAAGCTTATCGTACTCAGCTCCGACATTGATATACGGTGTCTTTGCACCGGATGACATGTCAACCATATTAAAGTTGGTAAAGATTGCATCGGCATCCGTGGAAGCCAGTTTATCCAGATATTCCGGCAGGTTCTCTGTGATGACCCAGTCATCGGCATCGACGACTTTCAGGTATTTTCCGATCGCCAGCTTAGTTCCCGTATTGATACCGCTTCCGTGTCCCCCATTTTCCTTCGAGACCAGTCTGAAGGTACCGGGATATCGGTCGACATACTTCTGAGCGATTGCCGGAGTATCATCCGTACTTCCGTCGTTAATGATAATGACATCTATCTCATCCATCCTGGGGCAAATAAATGAGGTAAGACATTTATCCAGATACTTCGTTGCATTATAGGAAGGGACTATGACTGAAAGCAGTTTGTTCATATCAATTCACCATCATAATGCCGGATCAGCATATACACCGTCGGCATGCAGTTTCTTTATTTTTACAGGCACGATCCTGTTTATGAAAGATTCATCACACGGCATGAAGACCCTGATATACTCCTTTGAGTAACCGGAAAGGAGCCCATTCTTTTCTTTCTGCTCAAAAAGGACATCGGCATGATGTCCGATAAATTCCTTTTTCACGTCTTCCGACCTCTTTTCAGCGAATTCCCGCAGTATCGCACTTCGTTCTTTAGCGACAGGAGCCGGGACACGATCTTTGAAATCAAATGCTGCCGTTCCTTTTCTGGCTGAGAATATGAACGTGTGCACTTTGAGAAAACCGGCATCGTCTACCAAAGACAGCGTATCTGCAAAATCCACATCTGTCTCGCCTGGAAAACCGACGATCATGTCAGTCGTAACAGTGGCATCGGGAAGCATCGAACGTATCAGTCCGATCTTTTCCACATATGTGTCTCGGTCGTAATGCCGGTTCATCATGTCAAGGATACGATCCGATCCGGATTGTGCAGAAATATGGAAATGTCTGCAAAGATTCACATTATCCTGATAGAGTTTCAGCAGTTTTTCGTTTATCTCAAAAGGCTGAAGCGATGATATGCGCAGTCGCTCGACACTGCATTCTGCAAGGATCCTTTCAAGCAACGTCTGCAAGTTAACACTATTCGAATGATAGAGCCCCACTTCAGTGCCTGTGATCACGATCTCCTTATAACCAGATGCGACCCGTTTGTTTATCTGATCGATGACAGTATCAGGCGCAACAGACACAGATTTTCCGCGGACATAGGGAACGATACAGTAGGTACAGAAATGCGGGCACCCCGACTGGATCGCGACCATGCTCCTGGTCCGGATGCCGTTGTCAGGGATCGAAGCATCAGGGTGCACGACACCCAGATCTACAAGCTTTTGGATAAGCTCTTGTTTTTCCACGTTATCGAAAGAATAATCAGCACCACATTTTTGTAATGCTTCCTTATCTGAACAACCGACAGCCACTATTACAGCATCGGGCATAGTCTTCCGTGCATGCCTGATCTTTTGACGGCTCTTGGCATCAGCTATCGATGTAACTGAACAGGTATTGAGGATGTAGATATCAGCATCGTCTCCGGATACCGAAACGTAACCCATTTCAGCCAGACCGGCTCGCCAGTCCTCACATTCGGCTTGATTGAGCTTACAACCCAGGTGTTCTATCTTGACCTTCATAACAAACAGAATCTTTCAGATGCTACACTTATAATTGATAGCTTTTATGCGTGAATAGTATACTAAATACCGATAGGTATTCAATCTTGCAGGGAGGTGCCCATCATGGCTTTCTGTTCAAAATGCGGAACCCCAATCGATGACGACCAGGAGTATTGTGAATCCTGTGATCCCACCAAAACCGAGGAACCTTCCCTATACGACGAAGAACCATCTTCCGGTCCGTCAGCTTTCTTCAAAGAACACCTGTGGCATATCATTGCATTCGTACTGCTGATTGCACTTGTCGTAGTCAGCATCTTATATATCACCAAATCGACTGATTCACCGGAAACTCCAACCGATAATACGAGAATTGCTGAACTCGAAGGCAGGATCGATACTCTCAACGATCAGCTCAGTGCCGAACGCGACTACAGCTATAAGCTTACTCAGGATATCGCCAAAGCCAAGAGCGAATATGCCGCACTCAGCACCGAATACGACCAGCTCACAAAAGATCTCGAAGAGTACGCGGATACTGACGCAGAATACTGGGAAATGTACGGCACCTATTCCGCGGTTAAACTACGTGTCGATGCTCTGGAAAAAGAAATGAAAGCAAAAGAAGCATCGATTTCCCAGCTCGAAAATGATTATGAGAGTCTAACTAAGGAATATGCTACGTTCAAGACTGCATCTGTCACTCATATCGAAGAGGCACTCAAACAGATGCGTACCCCCAAGGCTTTTGAATCGTTAGCCGATCTTAGAAACTGGCTCTATTATGATGATACCGACCATGTATATGACAGAGATACCCCTCTCAACCGTGGTTTCATACTGCATATGCGGCTACTTAGAGAAGGATACTTCGTCTCGTTTATGGTCGAGAATGATACCTCCACAAATCAGACTACCGGCCGCAATTATGTCTACGTAAAGAACGACGGTATCTATTACATCAACGCAAACAACGATGCCATCGTATCCTACTGGCCGAGCCAAAGTCTTACCGGTTACTTCAACGAACCGGATGACTGGGAGTACTATACGATTAAGTAACGAACCGATAGATGGCTGATCCTGTTTCACAAAAAGAAAGCAGACCTGTTCAAACTGTAGCCAAGATCGCTGCAGCGATGATGATTCTCACTGTCTTCTCAAAGATACTGGGGTATGTTCGCGAGATCGTCCTGGCAGACATCTACGGCACGTCTTATATCGTAGATGCCTACATCATGGCACAGTATATCCCGACCATACTCCTCACAGGGATATTCTCAGCCCTCAGCACATCCTACATGCCGACCTATTCTCAGGTGATGTTCGACAGCGGAAAGAAAGCCGGTGAGAAGTTCACAAATCAGATACTCACCATGCTCTTCATTTTCTCGGGAATTGCTTTGATACTGGGCTTTTTCTTCTCGGACCAGCTCGTCAATATCTTTGCCCACTCATTCCCCGTACAGACCGCTGAACTGACCAGCTCGTTCCTGAAAGTCGCTTTCGGATATACTTTCTTCACCGCAGGTTTCGGCATCCTTGATTCTTACCTCAAATATCACAATCATTTCCTGCCGCAGATCATCTACGGATATCTATTCAGTATCTGCTCAATCGCATTCATATTCATCAGCAAATACACCAACGTAAACTTCCTGATCTATGGCATTCTGATCGCCTATGCCATTCAGTTCATTGCTGGAGCATTCTCGGCATCCAAAGCCGGGCTGAAACTGATGTCGACGCTGGAACTGGATCAGACTATCAAGAAGACTGTTATCCTCGCCATACCGGTCTTCATAGGGTCTTCCCTTGCCGGGATCAATACATTTATCGACAAGTCTCTGGCATCAGGGCTTCCAGAGGGAAGTGTTGCTGCTCTCAACTACGGCTGGGAACTGGTATTATCCGTCACACTCCTGACCACCATGATTATTTCAACAGTCATGTATCCTAGAATGACCAAGGCCAGCGCAGAAAAGAATTGGGAGTATTTCAATACCTCTACCAAGATCGCCATGACCATCATCATGATGATTGCCATCCCCTGCACTTTTGGCATCCTCGTATACCCTGACCAGATAGTAAAACTGTTCTTTGAAAGAGGTGCATTTGACGCAGCATCGACCGCACTTACCGCTCCTGCATTCTTCTTCTACGGCATCGGTCTTTTGTTTTCGGCTCTCAACACCATGCTCATCCAGGTCTTTTACTCTGTTAAAAACACTGTATTGCCCGTTGCCTGCTCAGCTATCGGCATCGCTGTTAACATTGCACTTAACTTCGTCCTGATCGGTCCCATGCAGCACAAAGGTCTCGCACTGGCCACATCAATTGCTGCCGTTGTCAATGTCGCAGCGCTGACGATAGTACTGAGAGCAAAATACAAAGACATCCACATCTTCTGCGGCATCAAAAAGATCATCAAGATCCTTCTCGCTGCAGCCATCTCTACCGGATTATCTTATGCAGTCTTCTATTCACTGGGACTTATCGCCAATGAAATAATCTCACTCTTAGCCGCCATCATCGTAGATGTGGCACTATATTACGTAGCACTCAAACTGCTCAAAGTTGAGGAGTTAGATATATTCAAACTCATACTACCTAAACGACAGGCTGATGAAAAAGAATAGTTTTTACGTAAAAGTGATAAAAAGGTTACTGGACATCATCATCTCACTGATGACGCTGATGATATTGTCACCGGTCATCCTGCTCCTTATGGTGACAGGTCTCATCGCTCTCTCGGGCAACCCATTCTTCACACAGGATAGGCCTGGTAAAAATGAAAAGATCTTTAAGCTGATCAAATTCAGAACCATGTCCAACAAGAAAGATTCCGATGGCAATCTCCTGCCTGACGAACAGAGAATGAACGGATACGGACGATTCCTCCGTGCCACCAGTCTGGATGAACTGCCGGAATTTCTGAATATACTCAAGGGCGATATGTCCCTAGTTGGACCTCGTCCGCTCCTTGTTCAGTACATTCCCCGCTACAACGAATTCCAGCATCACCGCCACGATGTCCTTCCCGGTCTCACCGGACACGCTCAGGTGAACGGACGTAACGCTCTGTCTTGGGATGAAAAATTTGCTCTCGACATTTGGTATGTGGAGAATGTGTCTTTTATAATTGACCTAAAGATAGTATTAAAAACGTTTACGACAGTCTTCTCACATAAGGGTGTACATTCGGAAACATCTGTTTCCATGGAAGAATTCATGGGCAACGGCCCGGAAAAAGAAGAGAAATAGCAGATGCAGGAAGTAATAATAATCGGAGCTGGCGGCCACGGACACGTGGTAAGAGACATCGTTGAAGCATGCGGCGACAAAGTGCTGGGATTCCTAGACGATGAGCCAAAAGACGACGTGATAGGTAACGTCAGCGAATACACCAAGTATCAGAATTGCTCTTTCGTCATCGCAATCGGCAACCCTCAAAAGAGAGAGGAACTGTCTAATCTTCCTTTGAAATGGTACACGGCTATCCATCCGACAGCCGTCGTTTCTAAATCGTCCTCTATCGGACAGGGAACTGTAATAATGCCCAACGCCGTGATCAATGCCAGAGCCAAAGTCGGATCTCACTGCATCATCAATACCGGTGCCATCGTCGAACACGACAATGTCATTTCTGATTTTGCACATATCTCAGTCGGCGCCA
>JAEEOC010000010.1 GCA_016284035.1 Dehalococcoidales bacterium | reverse complement strand
ACGACTTGTGAGGTACAACAGGTTTTGCGACTGCGGATAACTCTGCTTTTTTCAAGGTTATTCCACTCCTTCTAACTAACCGACCAATAGACTTGACATTATGGGCGTCACTCCATAATATCTAAGGTGTTTAAGGCAACTTGCCAAACAACGCCCTACCCTGCGAACTGCAAGTTCGCATAGGTTTTGTTATGATACCTCTTTATTAACAGCGGTGTCAATCATTCCGTTTCCTTTTTTCTAATTCATTTACACCTAAAAATGTGAGAACTATAATTAATGTAGTTTGACCAAAGTCTTTCAAAAAGGGGGTTTTTAATGACAGGCGGATGGAAAACAACTTATGAAGATCTAAAAAAACTTGTCGCAGAGAACGATGACATCGAGATAACCCGATTCTCTGTCGCACTTCCCGACGGCAAACGAGAGATCTTTTATGCCAAACTCGATGAGATCAACGCCCAATTCGTTGAAGAGAACTTTTCCAATGAGTTGATCAAATCTCAGGAACAGGTAAATCACTGGAACGAGACGGAATCCAAGCTTCAAGCTTACTACCCCGGCGGTATCGAAACTCCCAAAAACATCAGCCGTTATCTCAAAGATCCGCTAAAGGAACTGTCCAACGAACTCTATGATCCCATGATGAAGGTATTCAAGGGCATCATCACACTCGAGCAATATGAAGAAAACGCACTCAAATCGGTGCGTGAAAACTGGACATATCTTTTCAAGCATGGTTATACCATGTACCTCGTCGCCGAAATGGTCTGTGCTTTAGACCCAGAGGAGACATGGATGGTCCCCAACACCGACAATAACCGAAGCGGAACAGACCTTGAAGCCAATCCAGGAGGCGGCATGGAGGCAAATGTTCCCGTAGCCGAAAAAACAGATAAATTCATTTACGAACATTCTCCTCAGGTAGACTTTGTGACTGCCAAGATACTCATCAAGTCCAGGAAGCTTGGGCGTCTTGTCGCAATAAGACCGAACTTCTTCTATCCAGTCAGCGCCGCAAAGACTCGCAGCAAGAACCAGGAATGGCTCAGCATGGATGAGATCAAACAGGTCTTTGGCCCGCACGATCTTTGGCCAGATGTCTTGATCGATCTTGCAAACGATGCAAGAGACATCGCAGTCATGGCTGATAATTACTACCTGTGTCAGCCTCATTTCAATATCGAGATCAGAGAAAAAGACAATTGGTTCAGTGAAGCTGCCATTGCATCTGTCAAAAGACATGCTGAGGTAACTGAACCCAAAGTCGCAACATTCATCATGTCACGCACACCTTATGACGAAGAAGCAATGAAGGCCGCTCTTGTACCCAAAGAAATCGACATGAGCCAGATGGGCGACATGGATCCCATCGAATTCATAGCAAAGGCTCCGGAACCCGAACAAACCGGAGATGTAGTAATTGAGAACATCACTGACGGAACTGCTGTAATGGTCGAGGAGATTGCGCCAGAAGAGTCCGCTCATAAAGAAGTAATTAATGAAACCGCGGCTGCAGCAGAAGAAAACCCCGAACCGGCTAAACTGATGGAACCCGAACTTGCAATCCACCCTGTCCATGTCGGTTACGATCCCTCTCAGTTTGCTGAACTTATAGACCTCATGGCAAGCGTCCCACCATACCCACCGGTCGAGTGGTAATAATTCCGTAAAACGCTCCATTAAACTTTCAAAGGGATCCTTCGTTTGGAACGAAGGATCCCTTCATATAGAAAAAAATGGAGGCTTTCGATTTTTATCCGGAGTACCCGAACTGAACATCTAATGCAAAAGGATCCGTCATATCCCAATCCTCTGGCTGGACGAACAGAGGAACAAACTTTGGTTCATCAACAGTGATATGCTGAGCTTCAGTGATACGCTCTGCTAAAACGCTATAGACCGGCCATTCATTCATTTTGACATACCCGCTGCCAGCACACGCTTTATCAGTAGACATATTCTGTACGATCTTAGCCGTGACCTTGATGGTCTTGGGATCGTCGACTGTCGTCTGAAAGAACATCTGATACTGAGCAGTCATACGTTTACGGGCCGGGATATTAATGACCACAAACTGGTTGTCTAACGCCCTACCCGTAGTGTAATCAACGAGAGCCAGGCTCATATATCCGTTAGCATCATCTATACCCTGATTATAGAGCTCCACTGTGACATCGGTGATATAAATACGGAAAGTTCCGCAGTAAGCAAAGTACGCACCACCAACTGTAGCTTTGACATCATTGATCATCACATAGCTCATATTGGTGACTTCGACTTGACCTGACGCTTTGCACACAGGACATGGGACCTTGATGACGGCTGTAGAAATCAAGGCAAATACCACAGCAAAAAAGGTTATTTTTAGCTTGTATTTATTTAAAAATGCCATGATCTAACCCCGAACCAGATAACATCATAGGGAGGGGCGAAAATGCTCCTCCCTATGATGATAGCAGAAACTATTTAACGTCTGCTTTTGCGCGTTTGATCAAAGTGTTTGCGATCTGTTCCTTGTACTTGTTGTATGCAGTAGCACTGGTGGCTTTGACAGTATCACCAGAGACTTCATACGGAGAATTGTAGACGCCGCCGAGGACGACTTTGTCGCCGACTACTGCGCAGCTGACTAGAGGGAAGTCGAAGGATTTTCGGAATGCGAACTTCTTGTAGCAGCTCTTCTTGCCAGTAGGAACCTGGATTTCGGTAACGATTTCATCAGCATCGAGGGAATTGATCTTTTCGCCCTTGATCTTGAAGAAATCAGCAGCTTCCCAGGTCTTCTTAGTGGTGACGATTTTGGCACCGGCTGCGACCAAAACAGGTGCAGTATCGGAAGGACAAACAGCCATACAACCGTTTACCAGACCAAAGATGGAATGATATCGGGAAAGACCGGTAAGAGCATAACAACCGCCCTTGCCGCCTTTGCGGGCACAGTTGAAGTCGTTGTATTCATTTCGATAGTAGATACAGCGAGGTCGCTGGCAAATGTTGCCGCCGATGGTACCGACGTTGCGGATCTCAGGAGAAGCGACAACAGCAGCAGCCTGAGCCAGTGCTGCACATTTGGATGCGACTACAGAAGAGTTAGCAATCTCATCGAGAGTGGTGAGAGCACCGATCTTGAGCATACCGCCGTCTTCCTTGATGTAGGAAAGACCGCTGATCTGCTTGATATTGACGATAGTTGTGGGAAGGTTATCGGAGATGAAGCCCTTAAGGCTGCTCATCAGATCAGTACCGCCGGCACAAACCTCGGCACCGCCTTTGGCAAGCTGGGCAACTGCATCATCCAGACTACCTGCATTTACATGAACTAAATTATCCATTATTTACCCCCTTATGCCTTTCCCAAAGCCTTCAAGACTCTGTCAGGATTACAGGCGCCGTGATCGGGATCGACCCACTTGCCGATGGCGTTGTAGATTGCAGCCAAGATGGACGCATAGCTGCCTACACAGGGTTCGCCGATACCATGAGCACCGAGAGGACCAGAATGGTCATCGCCTTCTACCGGGTAGAGGTAGTTGGTGGTAGGATCGATGTCCAGGGTGGTCGGTAACTGAGATTCAGTATACTGAGTACCGATGATGGCACCAGTGGCGGGATCGTGGATATCACCGTAGTAGAGAGCCTGAGCATACTGAAGTTCAGAGCCAGAACCCATCTGCTGGAGGACACCGTCTTTGTAGATGACGCGGCCGCAGCCTACGGAATTCCAATGACCAGTGATGAAGACTTCGCCGGTCTCGGGATCGACTTCGACTTCAGTGACAGAAGCAGCAGCGGAACCCCATTCAGCTTTGTGACCGACAGGGAAACCGTCCTTTTCTCGCTGGAGACCAGCGTTGACAGTGGCGGTAGCGTTCTGCTGAGCATGCCAACCAACACCGACGCCAGCCATAGGCTGAGCGGTAGCCATGATGTTAGCGAAAGTAGCTTTGACATCAGGTTTCTTGGTCATGAAGATGACGCTGTCTTTGGAATCAAGATCTTCGACCTTGGCGCCTTCTGCAGCGAAAGGTTCACGGGTAATTGCATAGGTGAACAGCTTCTTCTTGAGATCCATAGCAGCGCTATAGAAAGCAGCACCGCAGCTACCAGTGAAGGAAGAACCACCATGCATACCACCGTTAAGGGTGACATCGGTGTTACCGTAATCACCACAGTTGACATCGGTGACCTTTGCACCGAGGACTTCTGCGACGATGATATTCATTTCGGTAGGAGCGTTGTGAGGTTTGGAACCACCATTCTCAGTGAGGATGGTGCCATCAGGAGTCATAAGGACGACAGCACCGCGGTCGTTACCATTGACACGACCATGGCTATCGTGATGGGCGTGGAGACCGATACCATGCAGACGGCCGTTGGAGAGGGTCTTGGTACCGGGCTTATGCCACTTGGAAAGGTAACCGGATTTCTCGACAACGGTTTCCATACATTCGTTGACTTCTTTAGTACAGAACGGATTGCCGGTATCCTGGTCGAGGTCATGTTCACCCATGATGTTCTTCTTTCGGAACTCATAGGGGTTCATGTTGTAGTGTTCGGCCATATCATCCATTGCCATAGTCAAATGGACAGCGGTAGGAGGATCGTTAACGCAACGCCATGCGCAGCGATCAGGCTGGTTGAGATAAGTGCCATGACCGACCCACTTCAAGTTGGGGATAGTGAAAGTTGCTGAGATGATCGGGGTGATAGTGGCACCATAGTTAGTGGTCCAGTATTCGCAATCAAGAGCAACGATCTTACCATCTTTGTCACAACCCATGGTGAATATACCCTTGTCGTCATGCTGACGGCCGGCGAGGAGCATGGAGTGTTTCTTGGAACAACGCCACATAACGGGAACGCCGCCCAGTTTCCTGGAGATAGCTGCGACCATAGCAGCTTCTTCATTGTTGAGTCGCTGGCCATGACCACCACCACAATAGTGGTTGAAGCAGTGAATCTTATTCAAAGGAATCTGGAGTCGATTGCGGATGATGGTACGATGACCATGGATGTTCTGAGTGGACAGATAGACATAGACATCGTCTTCGATCCAGTACGCAAAAGCGGTGTACTGTTCGATCGGAGCATGCTGATGGGTTGTAGTCCAAGGCAGATTATAAGTCTTAGTGTAAGCAGAAGCCTTGAGGCCGGCAGCGACATCACCACGTTCGGCAGGCATAGAGTTTGCATAGTTGGTATCGGCCAAACGACCGGAGAGAGGAGCGTTTTCAACAGCGACACCATCATCTCCGACGACATCGGTGGTCTTAACTACTGCAGGAAGGACATCATATTCGACATTTACAAGGTTGATAGCACGTTCAGCGGTATACCAATCATCAGCTACGATGACTGCAACAGGAGCGCCCCAATAGAGGACGGTCTTCTGAGGGAACATGGCGGCAGCGCCGGTTCCGGCAGTGATATCATCATAGGTGAAGACTGCTTTGACGCCAGGAAGAGCCAGAGCTTTGGAGGCATCGACCTTCTTAACGGTACCATGAGAAATAGTGGCGTGCTTGGTGGTTGCCCAGAGCATGCCGGCCATCTTGCGGTCATTGACGTAATCGGCACGACCAGTCAGGATGGACTGCATATTTCGGGATCGGATTTCTTTCTGTGCGGCCTCATTATCGAGACCAACAATCTTCATTTCAGGAAGAGCCATTATACACCTCCTACGACTGATTCGAGGGTCTTCTTAAAGTTCTGGCACATGCAGAGATGACCGGAGAGTGCAGAGCGGACCTCATCGTTAGTCGGCTTGGATTTCTTCTCAATAAGAGCGGTTGCAGCCATTAAGAAACCGGCAGTGCAGAAACCGCACTGGGTAGCATTGTTGTCATAGAATCTCTGCTGCAACGGGCTGAGAGTGATACCATCGGAAAGACCTTCGACGGTTCGGATCCTCTTGCCTTCCATTTCGCAAGCGAAAAGTAAGCAGGAATAGACCGGTTTGTCGTCGACAAGGACGGTACATGCACCGCACTGGCCCATGTCGCAACCGATCTTGGTGCCGTAGAGTCCGAGCTGTTCGCGGAGGACCCAACCGAGGGACCAATAATCATTGATAACAAGGTTGTAATCAACACCGTTGACATTGAGTGTCTTGAAAGCAGGGATTGCCTGTCCTTCATGGGCGCTGGCATAGTGATCTTTCAGATCTTTGAGAGAACTGAATTCTTTGCTGTCGATAGGACAGATATACTTGGTTTCGCCTTTTTTGTCTTTGTTTCCGCAAGCGGATAACAATGCTGCCGAGCCTACAGTTGCTCCACCAACTACTAGGCCCGCATCTTTAAGAAACTCTCGACGAGAGATCTTAAACATTTCTTTCGACATTTTTCATAACCTCCAAATTAGTAAGATGCCGGGAAAGATTTAGCTTTCTTCCTGTCTCCTCCTTTCTTTGATAAGAATTTCTTTATTTACCAAACTGTAAAAACCGGTATCACCGGTCCTAGTAAAAGAGGCTTTTATCTAACGGTCAAATACCGACTGAAGGTCGTCACCATACGCTTATGTATAGTCTATAATAATGGCTCAAATCTAATAATAGACATTTTTTCGGGATTGTATATTTATTGACCAAGTGCTAAAAATGAACAGTTTTTGACATGTCAATTCTTAGGCACAAAACGATAAATAGTTTTAATAGTTGAAAGCTATAAGTAACGTTTATGATACTTGTCAGTTATTTTTGAGAGTCAAAAATGGGGCAAGATCCCTCAAGAAAGGCTCCTTTAGACAATAACTCAGCCGTTCGGGAGAAAGAAATGGCATGTCTTTAGGAAGAACGATGTCCCCTGCCCCGTCTTCGGTCAGAGAATCGAAGACAAACCATCTGAGACGAGAAAGAATAGATCTTTCTATCCAATACTCAAACTTGGAATCAGGATTATATGATTCTAGTTTCTTCATTCTTATATACATAGGGAGCCCGTCAGATGCGTCATGCCACATATCGACAAAAGCATGATCGAAATGTTTTCCCGGCATGATATCGCGGGCATAAACAAAACCGTCTGAAACGACGATATGGATTTTTTCTTTATTCGGGAACTGCGGAAGCAGATGTTTCTGAAACAGTTCGGCAACAGTATCATCCAGCTCGATGACCGTGACCGAACGGACGTCCCGCTTCAGGCTAACCATGAAAGGATAATACCCCAGTCCCAATCCGAATGTGACGACATCACCGGATGCAGCCTCAATTGCCGATCTGATAGTTCCGGTCTCTTCGGGAGTGACCATCATCCACTCATTGTCGTCCTGCAAGACTGTTGGATAGATAAACTCTTCGTCAAAGAACCCTACTTTGGGGATCTCGGTGAAGTCATCGAGGACTTCGATATCATCGTATGGAATGAGTTCGAAAGGCGCATAGGACTGCCTGGCGAAAGACCATCGGCCTTCCGAGACCTCAGGGAACTTTATTAAAGAATAGTAAGGATCATCAGCAAACATCCGTTTATCCAGAAGTCTGACAGACCGCTTAAGATATTCATCCTCGATGCGACGGTCACGTTCATTGGCCGAAGAGTCCAGTCCCAATGCCGCGGATAAAAGGAATCTAAAAGCATCTTCCTTGGACAAAGATGAAGATGAGAGCATATCCCCCATCATCTCGGCCGTGATGAAACGCGGATGGGATATGAGATATGAACTGATAATCTCAAGGACATCAAAGTTGATGTCCCTGCGGTCTTCCAGATAACTTAACGTCTGTCCGTCCATGATGGGTTAATCGTAAAACTATCCAAGATAAATGACAATCTCCACAACGACCGTAATACGCATTATAATATAAGGAATAATACCGAACACTGGAGCTGTCCAATGGGATACGAAGACCATTCATTTGATGTACCCGATGAAGTATCGTTCTCGGTACTGATCATTTCGGATTCAAGGACCGAAGCAACGGATGAGACCGGAAAATACCTGTTATCCGCCATTCCGGCATCAGGAAATCTGGTGATAGAATACGGGCTCGTTAAGAACGATGCACTGCAGATCACCGGAAAGTTCAGTCAGTTCATGTCCAATATGGAATGCAATGTCATCATCTGCTCAGGCGGAACCGGAGCATCACACAAAGATCTCACCATCGAAACACTGACTCCTTTCATGGATAAGATCATGGACGGCTTCGGAGAAATCTTCCGCCGCTTCAGCTTCGATGAGATCGGCACCGGTGCTATCCTGTCACGCGCCACTGCCGGCATCAAAGACGGGAAAGTAGTGATAATGCTTCCAGGTTCACTTAATGCAGTGAAAATGGCATTTGAAAAGATCATAGAACCAGAGATCAGGCATCTGGTAAGGGAAGCTCGCCGGTAGTTTACCCGCCACTCTGAATAACATACAATTTCCATAAAGAAGACATTTGGACCGCTTGCAGGTTCTGAAAGAGGTATGTGATGGCACTTGAACTTAATATCGATTCGATAGATACAAAAAGCATCAAGGAAAAAGCTGAACAGTGTTACGCATCCGGCGGATTCGGATGCGGAGAATCAGTGGTCATCACACTCATCAGAGAACTCAAACTGGATGCTCCAATCGAGATGGTATCACTGGCGTCCGGTTTCTCAGCCGGTGTCGGCGGAGCAGGCTGCACCTGCGGAGCGGTTGCCGGCGGTATCATGATACTGGGACTCGTCTTCGGCAGATACCAGCCCAACGAACCCGGCGGAGCCATCGCCAAGGAACTCTCCAAAGAACTGCACAATGCCTTCAAAGATGATCACCGCGCCATCTGCTGCCGTATCCTCACCAAAGGGCTTCCTCCAGGCAGTCCTGAACGCAAAGCTCAGTGCATCTCATTCGTGGGAGACGTAGCCGAAAAGGTCTGCAACATCATCAAACGCGAGAAAGAGCTATAGCTCGATCAACGGGGTTTCCATATAAAAGAATTTATCGTGATAAATTAATAAAGTTTTTATCACTTTTTTCCCAAAATCGTGCCTAAAAATGACCCCTGGTCCTTTGACACATATCAAGGCTAAATGATACTATTTCTTGCTAGTATTTTCTTTTCGAGGGTAAGCCTATGATTGGTGATTACGGATACATCGCACTGTATTTGATAATCTGTCTGGTCTTCTCTTCGTTCATCGCACTGATGCCTCAGATCCTTGAGTTCGTCGGTATCGAGAAGAAGAAACCGTCAGAGGTCAAATACAACACTTATGAATGCGGTCTCCTTACGATCGGCCGCAGCTGGGTCCAGTACAACCCGCACTATTACTACTATGCCCTGATGCTCACGGCAATGGATACGTCAGTGATATTCATTTTCCTATGGGCAAAATTCTTCGGTTTCGCACCTGTAGAATACAGACCTTTGGCATTCTGGGTCGGACTTGCATTCATCTTCATTATCGCAAGCGGATTCTTATATGCTTGGAAGAAGGGAGTCCTCAAATGGAAATAAACCCTCAGATGATCCCGTCCTTGGATGATGCAGACGCTTACGAAGGCAATATCGTCGAAGACCTGCGAAGATCAAGTCTCGAACCGCTGCCTGAGAAGGTCATTTTATCCGAAGAGGAACTCAAAGAACTCAACAGGAACATCATCGTAACTACCCTCGATGACGCTATCAACTGGGCACACAAGGCGTCACTGTGGCCCGTCACCTGCTTCACTGCCTGCTGTACGTTCGAATTCATCGCCACCTCAATGGCACGCTTCGATATCGCACGTTTCGGCATGGAAGTACTCAGACCTTCTCCCAGACAGGCCGACCTCCTGATGGCCGCCGGCACACTGAGCTGGAAGATGGCACCTCAGATCAAACGAATCTACGAACAGATGGCCGAACCGAAATGGGTCGTGGCAATGGGGGCATGCGCGATCTCGGGCGGTATCTTCCAGGACTCCTACGCAGTAGTCCCCGGATACAACCATATCATCCCCGTCGACGTCTACATCCCCGGCTGTCCTCCGCGACCCGAGACGCTCCTCTACGGTCTGGAACAGCTCAGGAACAAGATCGGTCATGAATCAATCAGGCTGGAGAACAAATAGCCATGACCAAAAAGATTTACGAAGAATTACAGGAAAACTGCGAATGCGCAAGGATCTGCGGAGATTATGCCGAAATAGTCCCCGACAGTCTTCCTGATTGTGCATTGTTCCTCAAAGACAACGGCTATGATTATCTCGATATGATCACCGCCTCCGATCATATCGATGAGTTCATCCTCACTTATACATTCAAAAACCTGAAAGACAAAGATGATGTCATGCTCAGGGCATCGGTATCCCGAGAGAATCCCGAGATCCCTTCCCTCTCCAACATCTGGATCGGGGCTGATTTCCAGGAACGCGAGCTCTATGACCTCATGGGCATCATCTTCACCGGTCATAACAATCTCAAACGAATCGTGCTGTGGGACGGATTCGAAGGTCATCCACAGCGAAAGGACTACAAAAATGTCGCTTAGAACTGAAGAATTTGTAGTCAATGTCGGTCCCCAGCATCCCAGCACCCACGGTGTCTTCAGGATGCGATTCACCCTCGACGGCGAGATCGTCAAGGATGTCGAGCCCATCTTCGGATACCTCCACCGCGGTGTGGAGAAACTCATGGAGATGCGCACCTACAAACAGGGCATCCCAATGACCGACCGTCTCGATTATGTATCAGCCATCAACAACAACTGGCCCTATGTCCTGGCCGTCGAAGAACTGGCCGGCATCAGTGTCCCCCAGCGTGCTGAATTCATGCGTGTGATCATGTCTGAGATGCAGAGGATCTCATCTCATATCCTCGCTGTCGGTTCACAGATGAACGACATGGGCTCTTTCTACACCGTATTCATGTACATGTTCCGCGAGCGAGAGAAACTGACCGACCTGATGGAAATGGTCACCGGTCAGCGAATGATGTACAACTACATGCGCTTCGGCGGTGTCTCCATGGACTTCCCTGCCGAGTTCGTCCCTCAGCTGAAGAAGTTCATAAAAGTCTTCCCGAAGTATATGGCGGAATATGAAGACATGCTCTATGACAACGAGATCTTCCTGGCCAGGACCAAAGGCGTCGGCTGTTTCAAGCCGGAAGATGCGATCAACATCTCCACCAGCGGTCCCGTCCTCCGAAGCACAGGCGTAGACTATGATCTCCGCCGCGACAAGCCCTATTCCGTATATGACAAATTCGAATTCGACGTACCTGTCGGCAAGAACGGCGATGTGTACGACCGAGTTTGGGTACGTATGGAAGAGATGAAACAGAGCGTTCGCATCATCGAACAGGCCCTCGACATGATGCCCGGCGGCAACAGGTTCTGCAGCAAGGTCCCTGTCGCCCTGCACATCCCCGAAGGCTTCACTTATAAAGAGATCGAATCGCCGCGAGGCATGCTCGGCTGCTATCTCGAATCAGACGGTTCGGATAAGCCTTACCGATGTCACTTCCGCGCTCCGGCATTCATCAACCTGACGGCACTCAAGACCATGCTGGTCGGTCAGAAACTGGCCGATGCCATCATCATCTTCGGCAGTGTCGATCTTTCAATGGGGGAGGTCGATAGATAATGGACGACGCAGTATTAGTCACCACCATAGGCGCAACCCCCTGGTATGAGAACTTCTGGGTCCATCTCGCGATCGGCGCGGTAGTCGCCATCGCATTCTTCTTCTTTTTCATCGTGATGTATATCTGGACCGAACGAAGGGTCATCGGTCTCTTCCAGGGCCGACTGGGTCCCAACCGCGTCGGTCCCTTAGGTCTCATCCAGTCGGTAGCCGATGTCATCAAGGTAATGTTCAAAGAAGACATCGTGCCCGACAAATCCGATAAGCTTTTATTCTGGCTGGCTCCCTTCATGGCCTTCGTACCGGTCATGATGATCCTGGCCGTGGTCCCCTTCTCCGAGAACTTCCAGATCGTCAATCTCAATGTCGGCATCCTCTATGTCCTGGCCGTCAGCGCCATCAGTTCCATCGGCGTCTTCATGTCAGGCTATGCCGGCAACAACAAGTACGGTCTCATCGGCGGTATGCGAGGACTCGCCCAGTTCATCAGCTATGAGATCCCTCTCATCCTGTCATTAGCCAGTCTGGTCCTCATCTCGAACACTTTCTCGGTCAACGGTCTCGTACAGGCACAGACGCTGCCCAATATCCTAATGATGCCTCTGGCCTTCGTGGTGTATTTCGTCGCATCGCTTGCCGAGATCAGCAGGACTCCTTTCGATATCGTCGAATGCGATTCCGAGATCGTTGCAGGTTTCAATATCGAATATTCCAGCATGAAGTTCGCCATGCTCTACCTCGTCGAATACGGTGAGGCCGTGGTAACCAGCGTCCTGGTCGCCACTCTCTTCCTCGGCGGCTGGCACGGTTTCTTCATCGACGGACCTATCCCCCTCATCATCAAGATGGTCCTGGTCTTCCTCTTCATCCTCTGGATCCGCGCCACTCTTCCCAGACTCCGCGTAGATCAGTCGATGGGATTCTGCTGGAAGTTCCTCCTTCCCGTGGCTCTGGTAAATCTCCTCTTCACCGCGGCAAGGATGACATTCTTCCCCGATTTATCAAACTGGATAGTCATTCCGGCTTCGTTCGTCTTCACGGCCATCGTGATCTACCTCTTTGCCGGTTTATTCAAACCAGGAAGGAAGGTGGCTGAAAATGACTAGACATTTCGGACAAGGCATGCTCAAGGGCATGAAGGTCACCTTGAAGAACCTCATCAGGGGACCTATCACGACCCAGTATCCCGAACAGAAACTGAACTTAGCCAAACGTGAGCGAGGCATCAGTCTCGTCTGGGATAAAGATAAATGTATCGGCTGCTATACCTGTGAATCGGCCTGTCCTCATGGATCCATCCATATCGAGACCGAATCCACTCCCGTCGAGACCGGCAACACCGCACCATGCGTTAAGAAGTGTCCGGCCCATGTCGACGCAGCCAAATATGTCAGGGCCATCGGACAGGGAGATCCCTCCGAAGCAGTCGCAATCATCCGTGAAAGGCTGCCCCTTCCCTCGGTCTGTGCTTATATCTGCGCTCATCCCTGTGAATCAGCCTGTTCCCGCGGATCGATCGATGCACCTGTAGCGATCAGGAAGCTCAAGAGATACGCCATCGAGAACGAAGACGGCTCCTGGATGAAGAACGTCAAGAACAAACCGGCATCCGGAAAGGCTGTCGCCATCATCGGCGCAGGTCCTGCCGGCCTTACTGCCGCTTACTACCTGCTCCGCGCAGGTCATAAAGTCACCATCTTCGAAGACCTTCCCAAGCCGGGCGGCATGATGCTGGTAGGCATCCCCCGCTACCGACTTCCCGAAGACATCCTCATGAAGGACGTCAAAGTCATCGAAGACATGGGATGCGAATTCAAATACAACACCAGGATCGAAGATCCCCAGGCCCTACTCAAACAGGGCTATGATGCTCTGCTCCTTGCCACCGGTGCTCATGAAGCCGGCGGTCTGGGCGTTCCCGGCGAAGAGGACCCCCGAGTCTACGGCGGTGCCTACTTCCTCAAGGACGTCACATTCGGCAGGAACAGACCCATCGGCGACCGAGTCGTCATCGTCGGCGGCGGCAACACTGCCATCGACTGCTGCCGAACCGCACTCAGACTGGGCGCCAAAGATGTCCGCGTATTATACCGACGAACCAAGAGCGAGATGCCGGCCGATCCTCTGGAAGTAGAGGATGCCGTCGATGAAGGCATCAAGTTCCAGTTCCTGGTCTCACCCGTAAAAGTCTATGACGAGAACGGTCAGTTCAAGATGGAATGCCAGGAAATGCGACTGGGTGCCGAAGATGCTTCCGGACGACGACGTCCCGAACCTATCCCCGGCTCCAACTTCGTATTGGATGTCGACACCGTCATCCCCGCGACCTCCCAGTATCCTATCGTCCCCGATTCCTTCGGCGTAACGAAAGACCGCTCATCAAGGATCCAGGTCGACAAAGAGATGGCCACCGAAGTCCCCGGCGTCTATGCAGCCGGTGACAACGTCCTCGGACCTGCCACGGTCATCGAAGCCGTCGCGCAGGGCCGTATCGCCGCATCCTCCATCGACAAATATCTCGGCGGAGACGGCAATATCGAAGAGCATCTTGCCAAAGGTCTCCCTCTTCCCGAACGCGAAGGGGCACCTTCATCCGAATACTTACACAAATTTGAATACATCGACGAAGAACGAAGACACAACACCTTCGACAGCGTCGAACTCAGCTGGGCCAAGGAAGTCGCTGAAGCGGAAGCCAACCGCTGTATCCGCTGCGATCTCAAATACCCGGTCACCAAATATGAACTCAAGGGCGGTCAGTGTATCTACTGCAGTCTATGCGTCGAATCATGTCCTTTCGATGCACTCTATGCCAGCAATGAATACGAACGCGCCACCTATACCGTCAAAGATCAGACCCTGGACAAGGAATATCTGGGAGCTGCTCCCAAGAGCTCCTATTTCCATCCTGAACTCGACGAGACACTGCCTGAACAGACACTCCTCTTAAACCTCGATAAGGACATCCCTGAACCGAAAGAGGAAGCTGCTGAAGGCGAAAAGAAGGAGGCCAAATAATGGGACTGCAAATCGCATTCTGGGCATTGGCCGCGATCCTTTTGTGCAGCGCCATCTTTGCCATCAGCACTAAGTCGGTCATGCGTGCATGCTTTGCCCTGATCATCTGTTTCCTGAGCGTCTCCGGACTCTTCATCACACTCGGATTTGAGTTCCTGGCCGTGATCCAGGTCATGGTCTACGTCGGAGCCGTCGGAGTCCTCATCATCATGTCCGTCATGATGACCAAGAGGAACGAAGAGGGAAACGTCTCCAATAAATTCAAACTTCCCGCCATACTGGCATCCCTGTGTCTGGCAGTACTCGGTGTATTCGCCGTCATCACCACTAACTGGCCGGTGACCGAAGGCACAGCATCCAACCCGATCGACAACGTATCGGCGGTCTTCATGACGACCCCCGGCGCGATATTACTGATGATAATCGCAGCTCTCATCATCCTGACAGCCATCGTTGCTGCGATCACGACTGCGAGGGAGGAATAGAAATGACACTGGAACACTATCTCGTCTTATCCGTTATCCTCTTCGCTATCGGCATATTCGGCGCTTTCAGCCGCAAGAATGCCATCATGATACTGATGTGCATCGAGATCATGCTCAATGCCGTCAATATCGCTTTGGTAGCATTCACTAAGTTCCATCTCTTCGAAATGATCAGCGGACAGATCTTCACGATCCTCAGCATCGTGGTAGCTGCAGCCGAAGTCACGATCGGTCTTGCCATAGTGATCGCGATCTTCCGCAACTTTAAAGAAATCGATACTGACAATATCAATCTACTGAAGTGGTAAA
>JAEEOC010000101.1 GCA_016284035.1 Dehalococcoidales bacterium | reverse complement strand
GTCTTACTCCCATGCAAAATCCCAGACTCTCTGCTTTGATGATCCTCGTCATAAAAACCTCTCATAATCTATTCCGATATTATACCAATACAGTGAAGAACTTGTTGCGCCGATAGCCATTGAAAGATTTTTGATGATTAGGTAAGAATTGGTATCAGTTGAAATATTCAACCATTTGAGTTTATTATTATGTATCAAAATCTAAGGAGCGGACCTATGAAGAATAACAAAGTTGCTATGATCATCATCTCTATCTTCCTCGGCGAACTCGGTATTGACCGATTCATCCTTGGATATATCGGTCTCGGCATCCTGAAACTCATCACTCTCGGCGGTCTTGGCATCTGGTGGTTAATCGATATCATCATGATTGTTACCGGCAAACTCGGTCCCAAAGACGGCTCCGGTTACACCGAATAAGAAAAACAGGCTGGCAAGTACCAGCCGGATGTATGACATAAATAAAGAGAAGAGCCTTTTACGATAAAGACTATGTGTGTAGTATACGCACTTCGAAGAAAAAAAAGGGCACGCTAACGTGCCCTTTTTCTATTCATGAAAAAACAATCGTAAAAAATGCCTTTTTAGGTATAAATCATCTTGACACTAGGCGTGGTGTATGACACAATATTCTGCGGGTAAAAAGTTTGTATATTCCAGCTCGGGTTTTTAGTTTTCCAAGCGTGTCAGGGATGCCAAACTCGGAACCAGAAGTATTAAGAAGGGAGGTCATTCCTTGGACTACGCAGATAGAATCTTAACTTGCGCTGATTGTGGTACTGAATTCACTTTCACCGCCGCTGAACAGGAGTTCTACGCCAAGAAGGGTTTCACCAATGATCCCAAACGATGCTCTGCCTGCCGTGCTGCAAAGAAGCAGCGACTTGGTGGTGGCGCAGCTAGCGCTCCTCGTCAGATGTTCCCCGCTGTTTGTGCACAGTGCGGTCGAGAGACCCAGGTTCCTTTCGAACCTCGCAACGGTCGACCCGTCTACTGCAGCGATTGCTACAGCGCAATGCAGAACGATCGATAATCGATCTATTATCTGACTATAAAAAAATCGCCTCATTGCTGAGGCGATTTTTTTTTGCTTACTTATCCTATGATTAGTCTCTCTTGAAATTCACAAACTGCAGTGGGACGCCAAAATCCTGTTCCTTAAGCTTAGCCATGACTGTCTGGAGATCATCGATCTGTTTGCCTGAAACACGGACCTGATCATCCTGGATAGCAGCCTGGACTTTCATGTTAAGTCCTTTGATGAACTTCACCATCTTCTTGGTGTTGTCCTGGGAGATACCTTCTTTGATCATGATCTCTCGTTTAGCCTGCCCCTGAGAAGTCGGTTCGATATTCTTAGGATCAAGACATTTAGGATCGAGCTTCTGCTTCACAAGTTGACCATTAAGAGCCTCGGTGATGGTCTTGACCTTACCGTCATCTCCGCTCAGGATCCTAATCTTCTTTTCCTTTTTTATATACTCGATCTCGGTGACACAGTTCCTGAAATCGTATCGGGAAGAGATCTCTCTCTTGAGGTTGTTTACGGCATTGTCCATAGCCTGTACATCGATCTGGCTCACTACATCCATTGACGGCATATCTTTTCTTCTCCTGTTCTTTTTTTCATATCATTCAGCCAATCTATGGCTTTCTGCGTATCGCTGGCAGTCCTGGCCGGTTCCATCGTCCTGATACGGCGTCTGAACAGCCAGTAATAGAATTCCTTCATCTGCTTGTATTGTATCTCTTCAGTCAATATATAGCCTTTTTCGCGACAAAACAAATCCATGAGCACATCCAAGTCCTTGCCGTAGATTATCCTCACCGCATCGTCCATGGCATCATGAGCAGAGACCATACCATTAGTGATATGCCCCTTGATGATGGATTCCTCATAGGCACGGATCAAGCACTCCTCGAGTATAACCCCGTAGAAGTAATTCAGATATTTCTTATATGCCTCATCTCCGAGTATGGATTTGATCTCATCCTGAGAATAATCGACAGGGACGATCCCGCGTGCAAGATAGGCATCCAATTCTTCTTCTTCGATAAGGTCAAATATCTCCAGAAGCGCACGAGAAGCAATCATCGGAACATCTAACGCTTCAGACGCAATTACATAGCGGTAATGAGTCTTACCAACTGTTTCTTCTTCAATGTCCCAATCACGGAGCATTTCAAGGAAAGATCTGTACCAATGAGTCCCATTCAATACTCTCTGGCGCATCTGACGGATCAAGTTATCTGAGCTGATCGGACTCGGCTGCATAGGTGTTATCCCGATGCCCTATTTGCCGTGGCAGTGCTTGTACTTCTTGCCGCTGCCGCAGTAACACGGATCATTACGGCCAATTTTACTATTAGCAGGCAGAGAGCTGTTCTTAGGCGCAACATTAGCCATCGGCGTTTCCATAGCCTTCTTTGGCAATGGATTCTCAGCTTCCCTTACAGCAACTTTAACATGGTATATCTTCGTTGCGATCTGGTGCTGGATACCGGCAGTAAGGTCTTCGAACATCTCACTTGCGGTCCTGCGATAAGCGACCAGAGGATCCTGCTGAGCAACAGCCTGCATAGAAATGGACTGTCTCAGATAATCCATGGCAGTAAGGTGATCGATCCAAAGAGTATCGATCGTCCTGAGAAGAGTGAGTTTCTCGACGAGCCTCATCACTTCAGGTCTGATCTCCATCTCTTTCTCGATATACTTCATACGGATCAGTTCCTTGATTCTATGCATGATCTGATCCTGGTCAGTCATCTTCTTAATGTCTTCCGTCGTCAGGACATCGTTGATGGGAACGATCTGACCGACCTCTGAAATAATATTATCGAGATTCAGTTCTTCATTCTTCTTATAATCGAAGGTATTGTTGATGATATCTTCGACCTCTTTGTTGACCATTCCCAGAATATCATCCTTGAAATAATTGCCAGTTATGACTTTGTTTCGTTCAGCATAGATGACCTCTCGCTGCTTATTGAATACATCATCATATTCAACGATATGTTTTCGGATATCGAAGTGATAACCCTCGACACGTACCTGGGAATTCTCAATAGTCTTAGAGACCATCTTGTTCTCAAGAGGAGTATCCTCATCGAAGCCTGCCCAGTTCATTATGCCCTGGACTCTGTCTCCGCCAAACTTTCGGATAATGTCATCGTCAAGAGCTACGAAGAATCGGCTGGTACCAGGATCGCCCTGTCGGCCGGCACGGCCACGCAGCTGATTATCGATTCGTCGGGCTTCATGGTGTTCAGTACCAAGAACATAGAGACCGCCAAGTGCGATCACTTCATCATGATGTTTCTGCCATCTCTCCATTCGCTTCTGGAAAGCTTCATCAGTCTCTTCGGCTTCTTTCTCAGGAGTCTTACCGCCAAGAATGATATCGACACCTCGGCCGGCCATGTTGGTAGCCAATGTGATCGCATCCTTCTCACCGGCTTCGGCAATAATGTCAGCTTCCTTGAGATGATTCTTAGCGTTGAGAGTATTGTGCTTGATACCGCGTCGTTTGAGCATTTCATCGAGTTCCTGGTTCTTTTCGATAGAGACAGTACCGATCAAAATAGGTCGGCCAGTCTTATGAATCTCGATGATCTCATTGATCAAAGCCTTGTATTTAGCTTTAGAATCGACATAAATCAGATCTGTGAGGTCCTCACGTTTGATGGGTTTATTCGTCGGAATGACGACGACTTCGAGTTTGTATACACGAGAGAACTCTTCAGCTTCAGTCTCAGCAGTACCGGTCATACCAGCATATTTGCTGTACATTCTGATGTAGTTCTGGATAGTAATAGTGGCATAGGTCTTACTTTCGTTTTGGACCTTAACGTTTTCTTTAGCTTCGATGGCCTGATGGAGACCCTCGGAATAACGTCGTCCCAGCATCATACGACCTGTCAAAGCATCGATAATAATGATCTCGCCATCTTTGACGATATACTGGTCATCTCGCTTAAAGAGTTCCTTGGCTAAAAGAGCATTCCTGAAATGACGCATCAGATCAGTATTGCTGATATCATAAAGTCCGGCTTCTTCTGTGATCATTCCCTCACGTTTGAGAAGCTCTTCGATCTTGGCATAACCAGCTTCAGAAGGCTCTACCAACTGTTCCTTCTCTTTGACCTCGTAATCGACATCTCTGTTAAGACTCTTCACCAGTCTGGCAAAGACCTGATATTTATGACTGGATTCTGTATCAGGAGCAGAGATGATAAGCGGTGTCCTGGCTTCATCGATGAGAAGGTTATCGACTTCATCGACGATGGCATAATACTGCGCCTGATAGCGTCTCTGTACCAGGCGATCGATGGTCGGAGCCATATTGTCTCGAAGATAATCAAAGCCAAATTCAGCCGATGTACCGTAAGTGATATCAGCATTATAAGCGTCAGCTCGGTTGATTGGCCTGAAATGCGGCCACGGATTGTTAGGATCTTCTGAATCATATTCAGGGTCATAGATTCTGGCAGGAAGATTCTCTTTCGAATCCTGCATAGGATAAATACTGGCGACTTTGATCCCTAATGCTTCATAAGCCGGACCCATCCAATAAGCATCTCGGCGAGCCAGATAATCGTTTGCTGTGATCAGATGGACACCATGACCGGCAAGTGCGTTCAAATAAAGCGCCAGTGTAGCAACCAAAGTCTTACCTTCACCGGTCCTCATTTCAGCGATCTGGCCACGATGAAGAACGACACCGCCGATGAGCTGAACATCATAATGGCGGAGCCCCAGTGTCCTTCGCGAAGCTTCCCGCATGGCAGCAAATGCCTGAGGAAGGATCTCGTCTAAAACTTTTCGCTCGGCTTCGATCAGGTTCTTCTCGGCCTTCTTGATCTCTTCTTTCAATTCGACTCTTCGTTCGGACATCTCCTGAAGCTGAGCCTCGTTCTTGAAAGCTACACTCTCGGCAACAAGCGCGGCAGTATTTTTCATCTTATCGAAATTATTAACGGCCTCATCATTATCCGCGTCCTTGATCTTTTCAATGACAGAATCAATGACTCCCACATAATCCATGATTGCGGCATAGCATTCGGCGCTGGCTGCCTCATATTCATCATCAAAGGAACCTTCAAGTCCCTGAAGATCATCGACAGCTTTATCGATACCATCTACGGTAAGGTCTTTAAAGATATCCCTGATCTTATTCGTTTTTTCTTCAGCCTTTTCAGAAGATACACATCCGGGATGCTCGTCGAGCGTTTCATTAAACGCTTTAAGCAGCTTCTCAACAATGGAATCAGAGAGCAATGACAGATTTGGAGAGGTCTGCGAAATCACTGCGATTCTTCGTAATGCCAGTCGCGCCTCAGTGATGCTCTTTAGAACAGCAATCTTGATCTCGCTCTGTCCGCTGAGCACATCAAGCGCAGCACTGATCTTTTCCGTAATAGTTTCGGCGTTGCTCTTAACACCGGCAATATCGACAGATGAAGACAGATCATCAAGAGCAGTCACAAAACGCTCATCAAGCTTTTC
>JAEEOC010000100.1 GCA_016284035.1 Dehalococcoidales bacterium | reverse complement strand
AAAGGAAACTGAACTCGAACAGACTGAATCCTTCGTGGAAAAGAAGAACGAATCTAAGACCAAGCACATCGCCAGGATCGCCGAGATAGACCAGCTCATCACATCCCTGAAGGATTCCATCGCCGAGGCTGAAGACAAGCTCGCAATGCTCTCCCACACCGAAGACGAAAGTGCCCACTGCCCTCTCTGCGACAGTGAACTGGGACATGACCAGCTGCAAAACGTAGAAGAGAAGTACCACAAAGAGATCTCCGATAAGGAAGAGCAGATCGAAGAGCTCAAGAAAGAAAAAGAAAACGTTAATGAACTCATCAAGAATGCTGATGCCGAAATCAGGACACATAAAGCCAACAGCGAACAAAAACGAAAAGATCTGGATGCCGAACGCATAGCACTCTCGACCAAGCTGAACGAAGCGAAAAAGGCCAACGACATATGGAAGGACCTCAAAGCCAAACTGGACGAGCTGAAAGCTTCACTTGCCGACGGCTCCTACATCGCAGAAGAAACAGCACGCAGAGACCAGATAGAAAAAGAATTCAAAGACCTGGGCTATAAACCTGAAGTCTGGACCGAGAACGGCAAGAAAGCACAGTCGCTCGAACCATATAACAAACTCAAATTCGAATTGGATACCGCATCCGGTGAGATCGCTCGCCAGAAAGAAAGCCTTACCGACAAAGAAAAACAGCAGAACGAGACGGAAGACAAGATAAAGGCTGCCGAGAAGGACATCGCCGAACTCAACTTCGACCCGGAAAAGATAAAGACCGTACGTGCAGAAGGTACTGCGATCGAGGCCGAATGCAGTGCCGTCGATAAAGCTGTCTCCGCAGTCGAACAGGAACGCGGCAGGCTCGAACAGCAGATCAAAAACATCGAAGAGCAGCAGTCGAAGGTAGCCGAGAAGACAAAAGAACTCGACCGCTGCAGGGACGATGAAAAGACCTATTCAGACCTCGTCACAGTGTTCGGCGCCAAAGGCATCCGCGCACTTATGATCGAAGCCGCCCTGCCCGACCTCAACAATGAGGCAAATAAGCTCCTGGGAAAGATGACCGACGGATTAATGACATTGGAAGTCTCTGCCCAGAAAGAAAACAAAGACGGTTCTGTTGCCGAAGCATTGAACATCAAGATCTATCAGAACGGCATGGACCGCGACTACGCTTCCTACAGCGGAGGTGAAAGATTCAGGATCGATTTGGCCCTCCGTATCGCCATGTCACGTCTCATGACCAACCGAATCGGCGCTCCCATGCAGACCCTCATCATCGATGAAGGTTTCGGCACACAGGATGAAAACGGCATCGACAAGGTCATCTATGCCATCAATTCGATCAAAGATGATTTCAGACTGATCATGGTGATCACTCATATCGAAGCATTGAAGGATGCTTTCCCCAACAAGATCGTCGTCACGAAAGACGGCGGCGTATCTCACATCGCATCAGGCGAAGAAAACTAATCTTTTATCCCCAGTACAGGCTTCAGGAACTTACCCGTCACGGACTTGGGATTCTTGGCGATCTGTTCAGGTGTGCCCTCAGCTACGACCTTACCGCCCTTGTCTCCGGCTTTGGGTCCGAGATCGATGATCCAGTCGGAAGACTTGATGATATCGAGATTGTGCTCGATGAGTACGATACTGTTGCCGGCATCCACCAGTCTCTGCAGGACGACGAGGAGCGCATCGACATCAGCAAAGGAAAGACCGGTGGTAGGTTCATCCAGGATGTAGATCGTCTTGCCGGTAGCACGCTTGGAAAGCTCAGTGGAAAGTTTCACTCGCTGGGCTTCACCGCCGGACATAGTGGTGGCAGGCTGGCCTAATTTTATATAACCGAGACCTACGTCTGAAAGAGTCTTGAGCTTGGAATAGATCCTCGGCTGATTCTCAAATAATGACATAGCTTCATCCACCGACATATCCAGTACATCAGCGATGTTCTTGCCCTTGAACATCACTTCAAGGACCTCTCGGTCATATCGTTTGCCGTGACAGACTTCACAGGGGACCGTCACATCAGCCAGGAACTGCATCTCGATCTGGTTGTAACCGTCGCCATGACAGGCTTCACAGCGTCCGCCTTTAACATTGAAAGAGAATCTGCCGGCCGTATATCCGCGTGCTTTGGCTTCGGGCATACTGGCAAACAATTCTCTTATCGGAGTGAACATACCGGTATAGGTAGCAGGATTGGATCTGGGTGTCCTGCCGATAGGTGACTGATCGATGTTGATGACTTTATCGAGGTTCTCGAGACCTTCGATGGAATCATGGTCGCCGGGACGTTCTTTGGAGCGGTAGAAGTATTTGGAAAGCGCCTTCTGAAGGATCTCATTGATCAAAGACGATTTGCCGGAACCGGATACACCGGTGACACAGACCATCTTTCCGAGGTCGATCTTGACGTCGATGTTCTTGAGGTTGTTCTGACGAGCACCTTTGATCACAATTGAGTGACCGTTGCCCTTGCGTCGTTTCTTGGGAACAGGGATCTGCTTGCGTCCTGAAAGATAAGCACCCGTGAGGGACTTTTCATTCTTCATGATCTCATCGACAGTACCGACAGCAACGACTTCACCGCCGTAGATGCCGGCGCGAGGTCCCATATCGATGATGCAGTCGGCAGCCCGCATGATAGCTTCGTCATGTTCGACGACGATGACACTGTTGCCGAGATCACGCAGTCTGTGAAGCGTGCCGATAAGCCTGTAATCATCGGACGGATGGAGACCGATGGTCGGTTCATCGCAGATATACAATACACCAACCAGTCCCGACCCTATCTGAGTAGCCAGTCGGATACGCTGGGCTTCACCACCGGAAAGCGTAGCACTGGAACGGTGCATAGTGAGATATTCAAGACCGACATCCTCAAGGAACTTGAGTCTGGCAGTGATTTCCTTGAGTACGTCATGAGCGATCATCTTCTCAGTCTCGGTATAGACCGAGTGCTCGCTCTTCAGCATATCGACCCATTTTCTGAAGTCCGTAACGGAAAGATTGCTGACATCGATGATGTTCTTGTCTCCGATCGTGACCTTGAGGATCTCCGGTCGGAGCCTCTTGCCATTGCATTCGGGACAGATATTGGCGACCTGATACGCTTCGATCTGCTCGCGGACGAGCTGAGACTCCGTGTCTTTATAAAGACGGTCGAGTCTGGGGATGACACCTTCGAAACCATAACCGCGCATCCTCAGTCTGCCGAACTTGTTGCGGTAATAACCGTGATTAGGATTCTCGCCGTAAAGAAGTACCTGCAGGAACTCTTTCGAGAGCTTGCTGAATGGCTTATCCACACTCTCACCGTAGAGGTCAGCCAGTTCATAGATCTGAGCCATGGCCATGTTCTGACCGTGGTACGGATAGATAGCCCCCTCGGAAATGGAAAGTGACTTATCCGGGATGATGAGATCAACATCAAAATCCATCCTGAAACCCAGTCCGGTACAGGCAGGACAGGCCCCGTGGGGACTGTTGAAACTGAAAGAACGCGGCTCGATCTCCCCTACACTGATGCCGCATTCGACACAGGCGAACTTATCCGAGTAAAGATGTTCTTCGCCGTCGATCTCACTGACCAGAACGATGCCGTCTGACAACTTCAATGCGGTCTCAACGGAATTCGCGACACGGGAGATATCTTCATCTTTAGTTATGATAAGTCGGTCGATGACCACATCGATCCGGTGTTTCTTCTGTTTGTCGAGTTCGATCTCCTCGTCCAATGAGATGATCTTGCCGTCCACACGGACTCGGGCATAACCGTTCTTTCGAAGTCCTGCAAAGATCTCGCGATGTTCGCCTTTTCTGTCTTTGACGATGGGAGACATGATCATGACTTTGGTGTTCTCGGGGATACGCATGACGGCATCCACGATCTGCTGAGGAGTCTGTGCCGCGATCTCGCGTCCGCAGTTAGGACAATGAGGATGACCGGTGCGGGCAAACAATACTCGTAAGTAATCATATATCTCTGTGATAGTGCCGACAGTGGAACGCGGATTCTTGACGGAACCCTTTTGGTCGATGGAGATAGCAGGACTCAGACCGTCGATCATATCGACATCCGGTTTTTCCATGCGTCCCAGGAACTGCCTGGCATAGGCGGAAAGAGATTCCATATAGCGTCTCTGGCCTTCGGCATAGATGGTGTCAAAAGCAAGGGACGACTTACCTGAACCGGATACACCGGTGATGACGACGAGCTTATCGCGTTCGATATCTACGTCGACGTTCTTTAAGTTGTGTTCGCGTGCTCCGCGGATGATGATATGTTTACTGGACATAGGGATATTGTACCCTAATTAATAATCTTTTCTATAATGATCTTTA
>JAEEOC010000099.1 GCA_016284035.1 Dehalococcoidales bacterium | reverse complement strand
CGACCGTCCTAACAGGTTCATCGCCCATGTCGATATCGACGGACAATCTGAGACCGTCCACGTAAAAAATACCGGACGCTGTAAAGAACTCCTCATAAAAGGTGCCGAAGTCTATCTTACAGAGCCTGATTCACCGGGCAGGAAGACCAGATACGACCTGGTAGCTGTCCGCAAATCCAACGGAGTCCTCTTCAACATCGACAGCCAGGCTCCCAACAAGGTCCTGAAAGAATGGCTCTCCCAGGAAGGGTTTACGAAGGTCGTTCCAGAATACACATACGGGGATTCCCGTCTCGACTTCTATCTCGAGAAAGGCAAGAAGAAGTATCTAATGGAAGTCAAAGGATGCACACTCGAGATCAACGGCATCGGATACTTTCCCGATGCCCCTACTGACCGCGGCGTAAAACACATACACGAGCTCATCAAAGCTAAAGGAGCTGGTTACACAGCAGTATTAGCATTCGTCATACAGATGGACGGAGTATACGAAGTCAAAGGGCACAAAACAATGCATCCGGAATTCGCCGAAGCGATGGAAGAAGCGCGTAAGAAAGGCGTACTCATCTGGAATCTGCCATGTCATGTAGAACCAGACAGTTTAGAGATAATAGCTCATTTAGAAACGAATCGATTAGTCAGGATCTGATACCAGTTATTGTATAACCAGCCGACTTCGGCCTCAGGATCGATATCGTCTTTGATCACAGCAAAAACATCATTTCTGACGAAAAGATTGTTACCAAATCCCAGATAGATAAATGTCCACTCAGGGTCATAATTATCAGCCATTCCTCCCAGCCAGTCAGTGACCTCACTAAACCATGGGATTACCTGAAACAGCTTGTTGTAGTCGTAAAACTCTATGAAATCGATACGATCAGGGAAACTCTCAGCGATGACGACCTGCCCGGGCATTCCCATCGCCCCCTCCAGAGCAACCGATACCGCAAGGACATTAGATTTTTCGATAGCCTTAAGACGTTTAGATGTCCCCTCTACGTAATCCTTAAACATCCGAAAACTCCCTATCAGATCTTCTTGACCATATATCCGCGGTCAAAATGATAGCCGCTCTCGGTATAGTAAAGCCGAGTGCCCACACCGCTCAGTACAGCGATCGTATGCAGTCCAAATTCATCACGGGCGATCCGGTCAGCTTCTTCGAGAAGCGCCCTACCCATGCCTTTATGCTGAGGAGAAGATTCATCTTTGGCACCCAGCGGAAGTTCGATGCCAAATATATGCAATTCACGTACCAAAGCAACGGCACCGCAATCATCTTTCAGATTCTCAGGAGGATTCTTCTCAATACGTAATCTGAGAAGACCGAAAAGCGTATTGCTGGAATCTATGTACTGCAAGAAGATCTCCTTGCCGCCGGATGCGTCATAATCGATACGGTCAAGGAATGGTTCTTTAGCTTTCCAGCCGATCTTCTGACGATGACCGTATTCACGGCAGCGGATGCACTGACACTCCTGGCCGTTGGCCAGCATGATGCCGTGGATCTTATCCCGCACTGAATCTTTCAGCCCGCCCACGATGTATTTAGGAGGGATATCACGTAATACTCTTGGAATCCTGACATAAGGCGGAACGAGAGCCTTGATGTCAGCCATGAGATGCACCATATCGTCATTGGAGTATGGCTTATACTTGCCCTCTCTCCACCATTTCTCGATCTCCGTGTGTTCAATCACCATGGTGGGATAGATCTTCAGACCATCCGGTTTGAAGCGTTCGTCTTCAAAAAGAAGCTTTGATTTTTCAAGATCATTCTGGATACTGGATCCGGGAAGACCGGGCATCCAGTGATAGTACACTTTTATCCCGTATCGTCTGAGCAATTCAGTAGCTTTAGCAACCGCTGCAACATCATGTCCGCGGTTAACGAGCTTATAAACATCGTCATCAAGCAACTGGACCCCTAATTCGACCCTGGTAGCCCCGAATTCAACCATCCTGAGAACTTCTTTTTCGGTGCAGTAATCAGGTCTCGTTTCAAGGCACAGAGCCACACAACGCTTCTCTGCTGTCTGGTTGAGTATCTGTGCTTCTTCCAAAGTTGCAGAATCGACACCATTCAGAGCATCAAAACAGTCTTTTACGACTTGGTACTGATACTCGTATGGAGTAGCCAAGAAAGTACCGCCCATGATGATGATCTCGACTTTTTCAGCAGGATGCCCCATCTCCTGCAGTGTCTGAATACGGAATTTAACCTGTTCTTTGATATCGAACTGTTTACTGATAGCACGTATGACTGCCGGTGATTCTGGGGTATAACTTCTGGGAGTATCAGCATAATCGGGACAATAGGCACAATTACCCGGACAGCCGCCAGGACGCGTCATGACGGCAACGGGAGTAACTCCGGAAATGGTTCGGGTCTGTTTTCTCATAGCAGTTTATTTTACCATACGGGATTATTTGCTCTTTATTCGGATGAGACCTGATGGATATCGATGATATCCTCGATATCGATGACCTTGCGGCCCTTGAAATGGATCTGTTTATAGACTCTGTCGATCCTGCGGATGATCCCTTCATATGAGAGATACGTCCCGCCGTCTTTACGCTTGTCTTTGCAGAAATAAACAACTTTTATCTTCGGTTCTTTGCCGAGGGAAAGCTCGATTTCATTGATCATCCTGTTGAGAAGCGCCTTGGCATCGTCATCGAGTTCGATCTTCTGGTCAACGATACGTCCTGTCTCAGCAATACTGTCCTCAAAGCCGGATAAAGCCGCAAAGGAGGAAAACTGCGCGGCTCGGTCGTGGATACTCATCTGGGGATGAGTCTTCGAGACATGATGAGGCAGATTTATGATGTCATCATATTTGCCCATCGTTACACTATCCTTCAGCAGACCAGTGGTAAGCGATCCTGGGGTCGCCGTTTTCAAGATAGATGATGCCACATCGCTTAAAACCATTCTTTTCAACGGCAGCCTGCATGACATGATTGTCTTCATGAGTATCTATACGGACATTATCAGAAAGGGATTTACAATAATCGACAGCACACTTAAGAACGCCTCGCGTCGTGCCATCGCTTGCGATACGGTGAATGGTCAGATACGGCTCATCATTTAGCCACGCTCCGCCGTCGATGCGGAGA
>JAEEOC010000098.1 GCA_016284035.1 Dehalococcoidales bacterium | reverse complement strand
TTTTGACAGGGACTTGATCTGATCGCGCACCCTCATCTGGTTTCCGTACTCCAGCTTGGCAGTGGGTTCGTCCATCACTAGTATCTTTGCCTGCTGAGCCAGTGCACGGGATATGAGCACTAACTGTCTCTCGCCGCCGCTTATGAAATTGTAGCTACGGTTGAATAGATGGGTTATGCCCATTCTTTCGAGACTTGCCATTACCAGTTCCCTTTGTTTTGGACCTGGAGAAGATATGTTCGATACCTGACTGGTGGTACCCATCAGTACCATATCGAACACGCTGAAGTTGTATACAGGGCTGTGGGACTGGGGGATATAAGCTATGAGCTTGGCCAGTTCCTTCTCCTTGATGGTCTTGGCATCGTATTCATTGAGTTTGATTGTGCCTTCATACTTTTTAAGTAATCCCAGTACACATTTGAACAGCGTGCTCTTGCCGACGCCGTTGGGACCAAGCAGGGCTACGAGTTCATTCTTTGTTATCTCAAATGAAATGTCATCAAGAATCGGACGTACGCCATATCTGAACTTGAGGTTCTGAACCGATATGCTCATCAGTCGTAATCTCCTCTTCTAAGGATCAGATACAGGAAGAATGGTGCACCGATGAAAGCGGTAAGGATGCCGATGGGAATCTCAGTAGTCCAGAGGTTTCGGGAGACATTATCTACGATCAGCATGAAGAGTGCACCGAAGATCATGCTGGTAGGCACTAGATATTTGTAGTTGTTTCCGACCATTCTGCGTGCTAGATGCGGTACTACGAGTCCGACCCAGCCGATTACGCCGCTGACGGAAACGCTGGCAGCTGTGATGAGTGTAGATGCGAGGATGAGGATGATTCTGACACGTGGTGCATTGATACCCATTGTTCGTGCTTCTTCATCGCCCATAGAGAGGATGTTGATCCTCCAGCGCAGAATGAAGATTGGTATTATGCCGATGACCATGGGAATGAGTGCGATTCCGATATCACGTAGCATTGCACCGGAAAGACTGCCCATGAGCCAGTAAGTTATGGCAGGGAGGACATCCATTGGGTCTGCGACTAATTTGATGTATGAAGTAAAAGCTGAGAAAAGTGAACTGACCATGATACCGGACAGCACCAGTCCCAATATCTTAGACCCTTTGGCTTTGGATGCTACCAGATTTACGATAATGACTGTCAGCAGTGAGAATATGAAAGCTGAAAGGGTTATCATGAGCTTATTCCCGCCCCTGAGAATTGCCAAGGCCGCACCGAAAGCTGCACCGTTGGTCGCGCCAAGGATATCAGGGGATGCCATGGGGTTCCTGAAGATGCCCTGGTAGGATGCGCCGGCTGTGGATAGACAGCATCCGATAAGTACAGCAAGTATGATCCTGGGCAGTCTGACGTTCATGGTTATGGCGTTTTGAGTGGATGTCCAGAAAGCATCGATCGGCCAAATATCATTCAGGAATGTATGTGAATAGAAAATTCCGAAAACTTCTTTAGCTGTGATTGGATAGCGTCCTAAGAAGAAGGATGCAAAGAATACCACGATGAGTGCAATCCCGAGACCGAGCATGATCGCGTGATTGACGCGAGCTCGTCGCGGCTGAATGGTCTTATCTTTGTTATCCATCGATGTTAGCATAGGCAGTATTATAGCTAATCCATGTATTACATACAATATACCGCTTTTTCGTTATATTTCAAACAAGGTGTAATGATGCATGATAAAATGATTGCCTAATGAAGAAAGCGTATTTGGACATAGAAACATCTGGTCTGTCATGGGATTATGCATCCATAACAGTGATAGGCATCCTCATTACTGACGGAGAGTCTTCACAGCAAGTGCAGCTATATGGCGACATGATCACTGATGTCGCTTTGGACGAGTTGTTTGCTGATGTCGACACTATCTATACATTTAACGGAGCCCGTTTTGATCTTCCTTTTATAAGAAGAGCTGTTGGTGTGAACTTGCTGAAGGGACGGAAACATCACGATCTGATGTATTCGTGTCGCAAACATGGACTTACCGGAGGCCTTAAAAAGATCGAGAAGGTGCTTGGAATATCCCGTGATGTCGAAGGCTGTGATGGTTTGATGGCTGTCCGGCTATGGTGGGACTATTTCAACGATGGTGATGAACAGGCACTGGATACACTTCTCAGATATAATATGGATGATGTAAAGAACCTTAAAGTTCTCGAGGAAAAACTTCAGGAAATGGATGACATGCCATAATTAGATAGTCGTTAACGATGTTGCCCGGCTATCGGACCAGTTGTTAGAATTACACAAGGATCTCTTTTGGGAGGTTGTTATGAGTGATAGTGAACAGGTAAATAAAGATAATCAGCAGGCGCTCGACGAAATCGATCTAGGTAATGCATCGATCAAAGAAGCTTCAGATTCCATTGGTAATGTCAACAAGGCTCTCAAGACATCTGCGGATCTGACTGAGAAGAACGTTCGGGAAGCACTTGAAAAAGCCAAGGAACTTGGACGCACAGCCAGAAAGACTGTTGAAAATAATTCTATCAAGACGACCGAAGTGATCAGAAATCTTGAAGAGACACTTCAGCAGGTCAATATGAAAGCTGAGGCTGATCGTGAAAAGATCGATGCGGCTGCGCAATCCGCTGAAGATGCGGTCAAGCGACTTGATACCCAAAGAGATAATTATGAACGAAACTACAACGCCCTGGTTGCTCAGACGGAGAGAGCGGCACAGGACAATACTGATAAATTGGCTTCTATTGCGGACGACTTCCGTATCGTAGTCAAGAAGATCGAGACTTCTGCCAACGATGCTCAGACCAAGGCTGAGCAATCTTTGGCTAATTCCAGAAATACGGTCGATGAAGTCAACAGAAAATGCGACGAGATCACCCGTATCGTCAGAGAATCAGAGACGCTGACGAACGATTCCGTCAAAAAGATGGATGCTTGTACTGCTGAGACACGAGAGATTTCTGTCAAGGCCCAGAACCTGGCTTCTGATACTACCGAGAAAGTGGCTGCAACCTGTCAGGAAATCAGAAGCATCGCAGACGATTCTATGAAGATGTCCCAGTCTGCTATGACCAATGTCGATCAGTTTCTAGAGAATATGCGACGCATGTCTGAACAATATACCAGCACTTTTCAGGGTGCAATTACCAAGGCTCAGAATGCTGAGCAGAGTTCCAATAAGGCCATAGAAGATACCATCAATATTACTCAGAGCGCACTTTCACGTGCAGAGTCAGCCAGCACTGAAGCAATGACTGTAGCTGCCGATTCTGTAAAGACTGTTCAGGATACCACTAAGATGGCGATCGACAAGATCAGGCAGTATTCCGGCGATGCGGTTAATGCAACCAATGATGCGTTGAATAGGACCGAAGAAGCTGCCAATAAGTCGCAGGAAACTGCAAGAAGAGCCGAAGAAATCGGTATGCAGGCAAAACAGCAGGCTGATCTGGCATATCAAACAGCCGTCGATAATCTTGCTACCATCGAACAGTTAGTGGCTACGATCAACGAATCTATCGCAGGATGGAAACAGGTCGTTGATGCCAAGATTGCAGAGCTGCAGCAGAATCTTAATGAGACTCGTGCTCTTGCAGATACTACCATCAGGACTGCCAAAGAAGTCATGAATTATGCCGACAGCGTTTCTGAAAGGAACGCATCTGCAGTTCAGATTCCTGCCCAGTCTCGTCTTACTATGTCACGCGGGAGCCATATCTCGAGACGTGTCGAGAATCCTGTTCCTGTTGTCGAACCGGTTTATGAACCTCAGACCGAGCCGTTTACACCATCTGTTCCTGTAACTCCTGTAAAGCAGGAAGCTCCTGTCGTCGAACCTGTAAAACCAGTCGTTGAAGAAATAAAGGAACCTGAATCTTCAGAACCTATTGTTGAGCCGGCACCTGCTGCCGTTGACAACTCACAGGACAATTCATCTATCAACAATAGCGATATCTTGAGAAAACGCCGCGAACGACTGGAAGCAATGTTCATGTCGGCATCTTCCGGTGTGTCTGGCGATGATGATGATCATGTCATAGACGGGGATGTGGCTGAGTATTAATCCGTAACTTCATGATATGTAAAACAATAACGGCTGTCTCTGTGACAGCCGTTCGTTTATCCAAATGTTTTTCGATAGAAACTAGAGGAATGACGGGATATCACCGAATGATTCGGTGCCGGTCGCATAGTTTTCCAAATTGGCCGATGCCTGTCGATGGCGGGCGCGGTTGATGTAATCGATGGTCTTGCTGAAATAATCAATGACTTTTCTTGAATTGGTCAACTCAGAAAGAACGACGGTTACTTCGAGGACGCCGTTGGTGCCTCTGGGATAGTCGCCGCTGCGGATGACTGCTTCGGTCGCCATGGATTTGAGTGTCGATGACAGGTCGTTGATGAGGTCCATGCTCATATCTTTACCTGAACCGGTGAGGAGATAGAGAGCTTTGCGGGCCTCGGTCGGATCAGCCTTGACTGACAGGTTGTTGATAGCCTCGTCCATGGCACGGATACCTTTCTGTTCATCATCGCTCTTAGTCAGGAAATGTCCGGTCTTGCCGTTAACTTTGCTGGCACCATAACCGATGACGGTCCAGCCAGAAAGAGTCTGGATGATATCGCCACCGTCAAGCACCTTGGAACCGATATATTTGGGATTGGTTTCTTCGCCGGCGCAAAGCATATTGAAGAACGGTTTTACGACGAGTCTGTTGATTCGAGCCAGGTTCTGTGCGATGGAATCGGTCTTCTTGAGATAACGCTGATTGTCGACCAGGAACACGGCATCGGCTGCCATATAAGATGACTTGAGGCAGGTACCGACGTTAAAGATCGATCTGTCTTCGGTCGTCTCTTCATACCTGAAAGGCAGGACGATCATATTGTAGACAGGCTTATCAAGGAAGCGCTCCTTGATAAGCTGAGTCAGAACAGAGATTGATCCTGAACCGGTACCGCCGGCAGCACCGGCAATGAGCAGGAACGCGTCAGTTTCCGCCAGATGCGGAGTCATCTTGATCGCTTCGATGACCTTATCGCCATCGGCTCGTGCAAGATCTGCTCCCAGTTCATTCAGTTTTCCAACACCATGTCCGCCGGTACGCCTGGTACCGATGAGGATTCTGTGTCCATTATCAGGTTTGATATTTCTAAGACCGCTAAGGTCTGCAACATCTGTATTAACGGCAAGGGTGTTGGTGAGTACTTCGAACCCGCCCTGAGTCTTGGCTCGGCGGTTCATGAATGCAAACTCATCTGCGAGTCTGCCACCACATTGACCACAACCTATAATAAGTAATTTCAATTCTTCCCTCCGAGGGAATGTTCATTATAAAAAGTGTAACTGAGCAAATTTGAATGCGTCAAACTTATTGGATACATTATAGCAGAATGGTTTGTACGAATATCGTGTTTGTTAGCCATATCTTTCGTTTGCCAATTCATTATTCATAATGATAATATTCAAAATCGTAGATTTTATATATTAAGGAAACTGACACATGAATATCGAAGAAGTACATAAGAATACAAAGATCATGCGTGAAGGCATCCCTTACAATGTCGATAACTGTGAGTTCATGAAACCGGGTAAGGGGCGTGCCATCTATCGTTTGAAGCTCAAGAATCTCAATACCAATATGACACTTGATGTCACTTATCATTCCGGCGATCAGGTCGATGAGATCTCAATCACCGGACGTGATATGCAGTATCTCTATGAAGAAGGCGAAGATTACGTATTTATGGATTCTCAGACCTTCGAGCAGTTCACTATCTCATCCAGCCTTATGGGTGATCGTTCCAAGTGGCTCACCGAAGGCATGACTGTCAACATGCAGATGATGGGCGAGACCGTTCTTGATATCAACCTTCCCAACTTCATGGAACTCGAGGTCATCGAGACCGGTGTTGCCGTCAAAGGTGCCACTGTTACCCAGCAGACCAAACCTGCCACTCTTTCGACCGGTGCTGTCATCGAAGTCCCTCCTTTCGTCAAGGAAGGCGATGTCCTCAAGGTCGATACCCGAACTTCAACTTATGTTGAACGTGTAAACAAGAAATAATCTTTCTTTCATATCATGTTTGAAGAAACTGAGCGCCTGTGTCGTATAAAGAGCAATCTTGAGCGGCGGGCGCTCATTTTTGATCTGACCCGCCGATTCTTTAAGGAGCGAGGCTATCTCGAAGTCGATACTCCTACCCGTGTTCCCACTGTTGCTCCCGAAAGATTTATCCAGCCGGAAGAATCCAACGGCTGGTTTTTGGCAGCATCTCCGGAACTCCACATGAAACGCCTTTTGGCAGCGGGTTATGAAAAGATCTTCCAGATCTCCCATTGTTTCCGTCGGGGTGAAAGAGGAAGATTACATAATCCTGAGTTTTCCATGATCGAGTGGTATGCCGTCGGATCGAATTATCTGATGATGATGGACGAGACGGCGGACCTGGTTGCCTTTATTGCTAAAGAGCTGAAAATAGGCGATGTTTTGAATTATCAGGGGAATCGCATTGACGTATCGTCTCCTTGGCCTAAAATGACGATTCAGGACGTCATGAAAATGCACGCTGGGTGGGACCCCGTCGAGGCCTTTGATGAAGAAAGATTTGATGATGACATCACTCTAAAAGTCATCCCCAACATCAGTAAAGACCGACCTTGTGTCCTTTTTGATTATCCGCGACAGGCCGCTTCTTTGGCCCGTATCAATCCGTCGAATACAAAGGTCGCAGAACGGGCCGAATGCTTCATCGCCGGTCTCGAACTAGCCAATGCTTACAGTGAGCTCATCGATCCTGCTGAACAGAGATCTCGTTTCCTGAAAGATATCGAGATCATCAAAGAGACTGAAGGACGTGATCTGCCGGTTCCCGAGAGGTTTTTGGATGCAGTCGGTGATATGAGGCCAACAGGTGGTATTGCGCTGGGGATGGATCGACTCGTCATGCTCTTCTGCGATGCTGCTTCTATCGATGAAGTCATAGCTTTTCCGTCTGATCTGGCCTAGCTTATTTCCCTAGTTCTTTCAGTTTGTTACCAAAGTGCTCTTCGACAAGCTCTTCCAGCATGTTGTTTTTCGATGCCTCTGCAGCATCCGCTTCTACGAAGTTGTGTTTACCGTTTTTCAAGAGCTCGTTGTCAAAACCCAGTATGTAATTTGTGGCAATCAGGTAGATGATCCTTGTGGGAGCCATACCAAACACCTGGTCCGAAATGATATGGTCGATACGATCTTTATCATTAGGGAACTGTTTTTTCATCCCGTTACTGTTATAGAGGCGCTTTATGATCTCTGTGATATATAAGCCTGATTTCATGTATAGGTCGGCAAAAGTGTTGTTCGGATCATCGAAACAGCCGGGGTTGTTGTTCTCAAGCTCATCCACCATTATCGAAACTATCCATCTGGGGGTGAAGATCTGATTAGTCTTCTGGGGAGGGATGTAGTCGAAGATGTCTTTCGATAAGGATTCATCAAAATAGTTGGCAAGCTCCTCTTTCTTATTCAGGAACTCTGAGATGGCATCATTGAATACGACTTCATTGAAAAGGTTTCCGTTGAAGTGTTCGGTCTGCCCAGTCTCTTCATTGACGAAATCACCGCCATCTCGAAGGAAGCAGAAATCATCTTCAGAAATTCCAGTAACTTCTAGGAATACATCGTCCTCAGTATACTTTTCGAAGTTTTCCAGTTTAAGACCTCTGTCACCATAAGCCATGATGAAGCTGGGAATGGTGCGTGAGAAACCGCGGAGATGCGCACGGATCAGATCTTCGTTATTGCGTTTTTGCTTCTCAGCTTTGATATGTTCGATCTGTCTTATGACTTCTGCAGGTTTTTCCTGTGCAGTCTTTTCGATGCTCTTGTCGATTGTTTCGATGAGTTTCTGCTTCGCTTCAGCTAACTTATTATTAATCTCGGCATCAGCCTCATCCATCTCATGCTGTGTCTCGGCAGCTGCTTTCTTTTTATTCAGTTCAATCTCTGCGATCTTGGCTTGTTGCTCAAAGTCGCTTTTCATCTGGTCAAAAGAACTATCGATGTCTTTATTGATCTGTTGTTCGATTCTATTTTGTGCTTTTTGTGTTAAACCAAACTCATCGCCGGCTTTCGCAATGATTTTCTCTTTTACGGTTTCTTTAGCCAATTTAGCGAATTCATCGACCTGTGATCCAATAGCCGCATAGTCATCATTGGTGGATATCGAATCGATATGCTTATCAAGGTCATCTCTGATCTCTTTGTATACCTTGTCACCAAACAGTTTTTGTGTCTCACCGATTACTAATTCTGTTGGGATCTCGATTTCGCCTTTTTCATTTACCGGTACATCTGTGATGGGTTCTTTTGCTTCCCTGCGGGAAATGCTGTCTTCGTTTGACGGTGCAATCTTTTCAATGATTGATTTGACGACGCTGGGGGCACCAAAAACATTACTGATGTTCTGGAAAAGGAAGTTCGATAAGAAACCACGACGTACGACTTCCTGACTCTTGATGTGGCGTGGGATCGAAAGAACCTTTGCAGCATCCAATTCGATCATCGTTCCTTCATCGTCTTCGCCGAGGATAGGG
>JAEEOC010000097.1 GCA_016284035.1 Dehalococcoidales bacterium | reverse complement strand
CTGACGGATACGCCGCATCGATCGTATCGATGATCACATCTAGCGCAGATCGGTCATAACCACCCTTGATAAAAGTGATCGGTGCGATATTTTCTGCAGGTTCAGGAAGTATGGGAGCTTCCCCGTTGAAGATCACAAATGTTCCCAGTTTGGGGTTGAGAGCTTCGTTCTGACGCATGATATGGGCGAGTCGTTCTTCAGTCAGGACATCTTCTTCGACAAGTTCAACGCAGACAGTTGGTCGCAGGATGCTGACATAATCGGCGACCAGTCGAATTCTTTCGGCAGATGTGTCTGCATAGATGAGGATTGAAGGGAGCACGGCCTCCATTTCGTATGAGCCCTTTTTGGTCATATCGGGTCGGCTGTTTCTGAGATCATAGCGTTCTTTGAGATCCTTGATGCTGATAAACTCCAGTTCCACATCCAGCCCTTTGGCTGTCCATTCTGCTTCCACGATATTATCTTTGAGTCCAAGAAAATAGGGTTTTGCATCATTTTTCAGGATGTAATTCGGAACATTGAAGGAAATAAAGGGGTTAGAGTTAAAGTTCACAACGTTGCTCTGCGTTGTAAAAGGTACGTTGCCTACATGGAGTCCGGGATTCTCGTGACCCTCTCCGAGACAATTGTCTTCGATATTGTCTACTACTGGTACCCAAAAACTCTTTGTCGGAGCATACCTCAGCATGAGTGACAGTTCGATGAAACGAATAACCCCATAGTGTTTTACCATTTGGATCATACTGTTCAGTATTAGCTTGCATCGGTTCTCAAATTCTGCAAAATCGATACGTTTGTAGACTACATCACGAGTTTGATTGGAGATCATCCTTCCCAACCCTTTTGTCGGATTATCCAAAAACCAGGATAGTTCTGGATAGTCAGTTCCTATCATAAGCCCACTAAGCTCTTGGAATGATGCCTGCAGAGGAGACAGCTGGGAACTGAGCTCTTCGCCAAAACTGATGACATCTGCATATTGGTCTTGAATATAGGTATCTCTGAAAGCATCGATTCTTCTGTTTAATTCTGGATGAACTTCTTGGGGGACTATAACGCACGAGTCGCTGATTTCGATGGATGGTTCATTTGCGATATAGTCTTGGATTGCCTGAAACGCTTCTTGATAGGTCATAGTTTTTTATCTCCATGTTCTTGTCTTTGTGCAGCTTAAGACGTAGTTTCCGTTCAAAATCGAATAAGAGTATTAAGCTAGCTCCATCCAGACTAACCATTCGTAAGAGCCTTCGCCACCATGAGACATATCCGGTTCTAATGTTTCCTGCTCTTGAATTTCAGAGGCGATGTCTTCTTTGAAGTGCTTTGTGAGCCAGAACTTGTTCATGGCTACCTTGCCGCTTCCGTTGCAGGAAGTGTCAGTGATCCCTCCGGTCATTGGTGAGACGCGAAGACTCAGATCATTATTGGGCAGATCTCCGGTATAGTAAGCGAAGACTACTAGAGATTGAACTGTTGAAGAAGTCTCCCCTTCCAGTTCGATTTTCAAATACTGGGTTGCTAGTGGTTTGTTGGTGTCTCCATGCATGAGGAGATCGACTTTGAGCCATCCAATGGCTTTATCGGTCCCTAGATTGTTCAGATAGATGACAGGACGGGCTTTTGTCACGATATAACCTGAGCATGCATCTTCTACCGAATCGATGATACGGTCTTCAACGCGAAGGACCCTGACAAGTCCCATGTTGTGGGATCCTTCAATGCTGCCTTTTCCTTCACAGATCGGGCAATCCACCTCAATAAAGGCGGTGGCAATGAGTGCTATCACGATTACAAAGAAGATGATCTTTTTCATGATTGTTTTGCTCAGTTAACCCGTCTATTTTGTGGAAAGGGGACTGATACCAGTCCCCTTTCCTGATATCTCAAGTTGAGCGTCTGAAACTATGCTAAGTTCAGGAATGCTCGTTTTACCATTACCTTGGCCAGCTGGATGATATAGACGTTGCTGACGGTGGTGGTAGTTTTATTGTAGGGCATAGCATTAGCGCCCGTCACTGCTGCCAGACCTGCTGCTTCGGCATTAGCTTCATTGATTGCCTTGCCCTTGATGGCATCGGCAGCTTTATCGGCTAATCTAGGAAGATTGTAGACAGCACCCAGTGCGACACGGGAGGAGGTGACGGTGTTTCCGTTCATCTCAGCTACGACTGCGGCTCCCACGATGGGGAAGTCGAAGGCCTTTCGGAGTGCATATTTCTTGTAGCAGCTCTTGGTATTGGCGCCAGCCTTGGGGATCTGGATCTCAGTAACGATCTCATCATCTGCGATGGCGACCTGTTTTTCACCGTTGACTTTGAAGAACTCTGAGGTAGTGTAACTCTTTTTGGTTGTTACGATAGTGGCATCGAATGCTACGAGTACCGGAGCAATATCGGAGGGTGATACCGCAAAACAACCGGAGACACCGCCAAAGATGGAGTGATATCGGTTATCGCCAGTAATGGCATAGCAGGAACCGCCCTTGACCTTGCGGAGACAAGGGAAGAGGTTGTCTTCGCCTCGATAGTACCAGCAGCGGACTTTCTGGCAGATGTTGCCGGCAATGGTGCCCATGTTGCGGAGCTCAGGGGAAGCGACGAGGCCTGCCGCCTGTGCGAGTGCTGCATAGGATTTCTTTACCAGGTCATTCTCTGCGATCTCGGAGAGAGTGGTGAGAGCGCCGATCTTGAGGAAGTTGCCGTCCTCTTTGATGTAGCTCAGGCCGGGGATCTTCTTAAGATCTACGATAACGTCAGCGGTATTAGGAGTGCAGCGGGACTTGTAGGTGGAGATGAGATCAGTTCCGCCGCTGAGAGGGGCAGCTTTTCCTTCCTTCAGGAATGCGACTGCTTCATCTACCGAAGTAGGATATTTAACATCAAAAGCAATGCTCATCATTTACTCCTTAATAGTCAATCGTGCCCAGAGCTTTGAGACAGCGGGCAGGATTCATGGTTGTGAATTTGACGCGCTTTCCGGTGGCATTGAAGAATGCGTTGTGGAAAGCAACATAAGGGATCATAGGCGGTTCGCCGCAGCCCATGACGCCATAAGGTGAGGAGTTGTTGTGGGATTCGTAGTAGGCGGCTTTCATGTGGGAAACAGGGACATCGGCTGATGTGGCGTTCTTCTGATCGATGAAAGTGCCATTGATGGTAGCGCCAGTGGCGGGATCAAAGAGCTGTTCCCAAGCCTTGATGATGCCGACCTGCATACACATAGCACCTTCAACCTGATGGAGTACACCGGATGGGAAGAGTGCGGTACCTACATCAGTGACGTTGTACCAATTAAGGACTTCCATATCACCGGTCTCGACATCTACGGCGACTTCGACCATCTGTACACAGTAAGTTCGGGTGACGGCAGGAGTTCCTTCCTTGAAAGGACCGTAGTCTCGGAAGAACTGAACATCACCATTCTTGCTGAATGTGTAACCATCACCGAAAGTGATGAGCGGGGTGGAACCGATACAATCGGAATGTGATACCCACTTAGAAGGATCAGCAGTAACAAAGATCTTACCATCAGCGCTGGTGAGTTCGGATACATCAACTTTGAGGGTCGATGCGGCTTTCGCCATCATCTTGTCACGCATG
>JAEEOC010000096.1 GCA_016284035.1 Dehalococcoidales bacterium | reverse complement strand
GGAAAGGACACTGTCAATGAGAAGTCGCAGTTCTGAATCATCAAAATCCCTTTCATCTAGAAACCATCCTGCCCTTCGGGAATCGATACTGATACCTGCTTCTTTTAGAAGCGTAATGTTGCGGCTGACGGCTTTTCTCTCGATATCGATGCCGTATCCATCACGCAGTTTTTCAGCGATCTCTGCCTGGGTCATCGGATGATCGTAATCGGTATATTCCTTAAGTATTTGCCAGATCCTCAAAAGCGCCAGTTTCTTAGGTTCATCAGCACTCATTTGCATCCTCCGTCATTGTCTGTCTCATGAAAGAGTTTTTAGGATTATAGCACAGTTCTGAAGGACGTTTTCGGTACATTACAGTCAATTGCAGGACAAAGTCACAATCAATCTTTGTCTGAAAGAGATGATATAGTGGATGTATTGATATCGAAGAAAATTTTTGCACTTTAGGTACGAAAAAGACGATCACGGTGTGTTATACTATTCCATGTAAAGTCTATGATTGACATTAACAACTGAAGACGGAGCCATAAAGAGTGCAGCGAGGGACAAGCCCTGTGACCTGCCGGCAACTTACTCTGTGATATGAGCAAAGTGCCAAAGCTTGAATGATGGTGGAACAGTTTCCAGTACATTCACTCAGACTTTCCCAACCAACGCAGTCCTTGCTGTATACCTATGGTTTCCGAACGATTAACTGATTGAAAGGAGCTATCATGATCAGTCTGCCCCAAAGCAAACACTGCCCAGAGATCTGCCGGAGCCAAATCGATATGGCAGCTATCACAACTGCCACAAAAAAATAAAAAAAAGCGGCAAATGTACCAATTATGACACATAACAACTTGTATCATGCAGATGTTAAAAAGTTTAGTCAGGAGGAAAAAATGATTAGTTTATCAAAATCACGATATTGCGGTCTTTGGCAGTGCCCGAAGATTGCCTGGCTGAAGAAGAACAAACCCGACCTTTTTATGCTTGAAGATTCCATTAAAGAAAGGATGAAGATGGGTAATGAAGTCGGAGATCTTGCCATGGGACTGTTCGGTGACTACGTCGACGTCACCGTGAAAGATGGCGACAAACTCGATCTGCCCAAGATGATCGCCAGGACACAGGAAGAGATGACTAAAGGGACCGCTGTAATCTGTGAAGCATCTTTCTGCTACAACGGCCTTTACTGTGCAGTCGATATCCTCAGAAAGAACGGTGACGGCTGGGACATCTACGAAGTCAAGAGCTCAAGCAGGGAAGATGAGAAGGAAGAAAAAAAATACAAGCAGGTCTATATTGCAGACATCGCATACCAGAAGTACGTACTTGAACACTGCGGGATCAAGATCTGCGGCGTCCATCTGGTCCAATTGAACAAGGCTTATGTCTTTGATGGCAATCTGGACATCCATAAGCTCTTCATCATCAGTGATGTGGACGAAGAAGTCGCACTCGAAGAACAGAACATTGCGGGCAATCTGGCTGTTGCAGAAAAGGTGCTCAATTCCCCGACCGAGCCTGATTACGATCTGTCAATAAACTGCAAGAATCCCTATTTGTGCGGTTTCTGGAATTACTGTTCCCGACATCTTCCCAGCCCGTCAGTCTTCAATCTATACAGAATCCACTTCAAGAGTGCTGTGAAACTTTATAAAGAAGGCTGCATCTCCTACGAAGACCTCGATAAAAGGTCCGACATCTCGAGCAAGACTCAGCAGCGACAGATCGAATGCTATCTGGAAGATAAAGGTACCATTATTGAAGAAGACAATATCCGGAACTTCCTCGGCACACTGACCTATCCGCTGTACTTCCTCGATTTTGAGAGCATGCAGACTGCTGTTCCTAAATACATCGGTACACATCCTTACGCCCAGATACCCTTCCAGTACTCCCTGCACTACATTGAAAATGAAGGAGGAAATTTGGAACACAAGGAATTCCTGGCAGAGTCAGGCCCCGACCCCCGAAGAGCATTGGCAGAACAGCTCTGTAAGGACATCCCCATGGGCGTCACCACGGTAGTGTACAAAAAGGGGTTTGAAGGCATGATTCTCAATCAGCTGGCAGAAGCTTTTCCCGACCTCAGAGAGCACCTTCTGGCCATTAAGGAAGGCCTCAGGGATCTTCTCGTACCTTTCCAGAGCGGTTACTACTACAACAAAGACATGGGCGGATCATTCTCGATCAAGAACGTGCTTCCGGCAGTATTCCCCAACGACCCCAGTCTTAACTACCACAATCTCAGCGGCGTCCAAAACGGCGGAGAAGCGATGACGATCTTCCCGAAGATCAAAGACATGGCATCCGCCGAACGAGACAAGGCGAGGAATGACTTGTTACGCTACTGCGAGCTCGACACGTACGCAATGGTTAAACTCTGGCAGGAACTGGTCAGAGTCTCCGGATAATCATCCAATAAAGCTTTTCATGTATCTCCTTTTTATCATATAGGACTGGGAGAGAATCGATCGACAGTCGATAGATTGATTCTCCCCCAACCGCCCCTAAAAACATTT
>JAEEOC010000095.1 GCA_016284035.1 Dehalococcoidales bacterium | reverse complement strand
GAGCCTGGTGTCCCATGAAGAGATAAAGATTCTTATGGGCATTGAACTTGGTCAAAAGTTCATCGCAGTAATCGATATTGTCGAGGACGTTTTGTTTGTCCTGTTTGTGCAGACCAATCATGAAGAATATCTCGACGCGGCTGGCACCGAATTCGAGGGCCGCTCCGATCATTTCCTCCATGGCTTCATTGGAGAAGTCTCGTCCCAGACTCACACGTCTTACTTCGGGATCATGGGATTCAGGGGACATATCGAGTGAGAAACCGGGGCAGCAGTCCGCGACTTTCTTCACGAATTCCCTGGTCCAGGGATTGAAGGCTTCGAACATGATGGTGTTCTTCACGTGATTGGCTTTGATGAGGTCCAGGAACTTATGCGCTCTTTCCATACCGCCTTCCTGGATGTCGCCGACGACGAGGATAGGGGCGCTTGTGATATGGCTCAAATGTACGATATCTTTCACGATATCTTCAGCGCGACGGCGTGCCGGTTTGATACGGTTTGCGAAATTGGGCATTGCATCGCGGGCGCCGGCACAGAAGATGCAGTTATACTGGCATCCTCGTGTGGTGAAAACGGCTGTGACCGGGTATTTGGTCCAGCCTTTGAACGGGACGACGCTGGCAAAATCGTGGAATCTCAATACCTGCTTGACGACCTGGGAGTAATGGTTGCCCATGACGTTGGAGATATCGAGAGGGACATAGCTGAAATCGTTGAATACGGGCTTTCCTGATTCGTCTTTCCAGCAGAGATTGGGGATATCTTTGTAGTTCTTATCGCCGTAGAAATGTTTCATGAACTCGAGGAAGGGAACTTCGGTGGAGTCGCCTCGGAGGATGAAATCGACTTCAGGATATTCGATGAGCTCTTTATAGAAGCGGGAGGAAGAATAGCCTCCGAAGATGATCTTGGAGTTGGGATGATACTTTTTTACGATCTTGGCGATCTCGATGGAACCGTGACAATGGACCATCCAGTGGAGGTCGATGCCGAAGATGGGAGCATCCAGTTTCTTGATGAATTCCTCTGCATCGAATCTGGCATCGCGGATCATACGCCAGGCGATATTGACGATCCTGGGCTTGAAACCGCCTTTGTCGAGATACTCGGAGATACTGGAGAGACCTACGGGATACATCTCGAAGACCGGGGTGGCTAAAACAAGATCTGAGACAGGACCGTAAAGCTGAGGTATCTTTCTGAAGTCATATACGTGAGGAGCGTGGAGAAGGATGATATCCGCTTTGGCCATTTTTCCCATAGATCCTTTCAAAGTGTTAAAATTCATTATAGATTTAAGTCTGTATATTGGCAAAGGACCTGACGTCCTTTTGATATGCAGTGATGAGGTTGATATGCGATTCGTTTGCGGTAAAGTGATCGTCACGGATATCCACAGATCGACAGCATTCTATGAAGATGTCCTCATGCAGGATGTCGTCGTCAGAAAAGACCATTACGTCGTATTGTCCTCAGGTATCATGCTCTTTGATCTGACCGTCTGGAAGGAATACATCCTGATTGCCGAGACCGATGTCAGGTTCAGCAATAATGACGTGGTGCTTTCTTTTGAAGAGAACGATTTCGATGATTTCCTTTCCCATCTGAAGTCTTTCAGCGATATCGAACTGGTACATGACACTATCAAGAAGCCCAACGGCCTCAGGATCATCCGTTTCTATGATCCTGATCATCATGTCATTGAAGTCAATGAGACGAAAAATATCAACCCCGATGACATCCTGAAGTCTGAGATGGCATTCCTCGATCTTAGGACCTGTGCGACTACAGAAGTGCTGTCCAGCTGCTGTCTGACCGGCGATATCGATTCGGTAAGTGAAAACAAGCTGAATAAAAAATAGTAAGAAACTCTTTTATCCGGATAATAGGAGCGGAATATGAAACGTAGATTTTCAAAGATCCTAAATGTACTGCTTTCGGCTGCATTAGTACTTTCGATCTTCTCGTTTGCTGGTGCAGCAGGTGTCGGTGCCGATAATGCTCCGACCACTGCAGTCAAATTCAGGGCAGAGGGCATGCCGGGCGTGGTTGATGTCGCATCGTCAGAGAACGGTGCATATGTCGCTGTCCTTCTCAAGACGAGTACAGGTTATGCGATCTATTCCAAAGCCAGTGCCGCCAAGAACTGGACTGTGGATTATCCCGACATCGCGTCTGCATCCGTTATCGCCATCAGTGACAAGGGCAAGGTGTTTGTCGGAGGCGGCACTAACGGTATTCTTTATTCCGGTTCCAATCCCATCCCCAAGAATGTCGGTTACGGCGAAAAGATCGTCATGGCAGGCTTCTCTGAGGGTCAGACCGAACATCTTTTCGTGATTGCCAATACCGGCAGCATATCCAAGATATACAAGGATACAAATACCTTTGCTGAGCTCTACCGCACTACAAACACTACGTTCACCGGTATGGCGGTATTCGGCGACTGGGTCGTGGCCGGTGCAAAAGACGGAAGATGTTACCTCTTCGGTGTAGGAATGAGCGATCCGATCATCAAGAATACCGGCTTCAACGGGAACGTCTATCCGGCGTTCTATAAACTGAGCGATAATACTGTCGTGTTGGCATCTGTATGTCCCGACAGCAACGTCATTTCGGCAACTTATTTCGATACCGCCCATCCTACGGCTGCCGCTACTGCTACTCTGATCCAGCTCGACAAATACAGAGTCAGCGAGACCAATGAAGTCATCAATTACAATTATGACGATATATTCTGCGTAAATGGCGTCTGGTTCCTGCCGTACAAGGAAAAATACGGGACTACATCACCCATTGGAGGTGTCCTCAGACTTAACTGTAACGTGAATTCCTCTTCTGCAGGAACATCTATCACCATCGAAAACGCGGTCGCCATCAATGCTTTCATGGACAGGTCTATCGACAGGACCGATATGCGTCTTGAAAAGATAGCTCCCACTATGAACGGCACTTATGCGATCTATACTGACTTCTCCAGTGATTCCGGTGTAGGGACTCAAAAAATATATTTCTTCTCTGATGCTCTCGAGATCCCTGTGATACTCGGCGTCACCAACGGCTCGATCACATCTGAAAAACAGCCGATCCATGAGACGATCCTGAACGGACATGTCATTGCCGGTGCAACGGAATACCAGGTTCAGCTGAGCCCTGTTGAAGATTTCTCTGCACCGACTAATGTCTATTCGGAATCTGATGATGTCATCCTTCCTGACCTCAATGCCGAGACCATTTATTACTGCAGGATCCGTGTCTCTGCCCCGCTTTGTACGGATTGGTCGACATCTGTATATGCAGTTTCTCCGAATCCGCAGACCGCTCCCATTCTCGATTTCAGGACCCCGGTCATCCTTCTGACTAAACCGGTGGCGACACATCCCAGGACAGGTGAAGCTAACATCTCAACATCTCCTACCTTGACGTGGACAACATCTGAGGGCGCCAACACTTATAAAGTCAGTTATTCGACAGAGTATGGTTTCCCGTCTTCCAAGACTATCACTAGGACAGTGAAAACCAATTCCGTCACTATCACCGGACTCGAACTCAATCATACTTATTACTGGAAGATAGTGGCCAGCCGACAGGAGAACGACTGTGATCCGGTCACATCGGATGTCTTCTCATTCACGACATATGCAAAGGAACCGACCACTACTGTTCCTCCCGATGGTCCGGTCACTACTGTCACCACTGCTACTTCGACTATCGTTCCTCCCGGTCCGACCACCAATCCTCCGACCATCTCCACCAGCACTGATGTCGAGATCATCACTGTTTATGTTCCCGTCACCCGCGAATCCACTGTGACAGAGATCGTGACATCCACCGTCACTAAGACCAAGACTTACACTACGACAGAGGTCAGTAACGGACTTTTCGATTTTGAAAACAGGACATGGTGGATCGTCACGGTCATCATTGCCGGTCTCGTGATAGGCGTCCTGCTCGTGATCCTCATAGTCAAGAAGTGATGAGGCAAAGTTCATGAAATAAAAAGGGTTCCCATTCATTGGGAACCCTTTTTTATTAACGGATTTTTTTGATCTATTTCACGACGTCGAGGAGTACGACCGTAGTTGCGTCAGGGAGACTGGCCTTGGTCAAAGTCAGCTTGTTGACAGCTTCGTGTTTGTTGACGCCCATTTCCTTGAAGAAATTATCGACAGGATCGAGCTCCTGGGAATGACTGTCACGCTGGTAGTGCATGGGGATGACATATTTGGGTTCGAGGGTGCGGGTGATGGTGGCAGCCTGTTTGGCGTTGATGGTATAGATGCTGCCGACCGGAACGAACAGTACATCGATGTTTCCGATACCTTCAAAGAGCGAGTTATCGATGATATGTCCCAGATCGCCCAAATGTGCGATGGTCACATCGTCAACAGTATAGGTGAAGATGATGTTCTTGCCCCGTTCTGCGCCTTCCATTGCATCATGGTAGGAAGGGAATCCGTTGACGAGGACGCCGGAGATCTCATATTCTCCGCAGCGGGAGAGGACCTTCGTGACACCGTCGATACCTTCGGCATAGTTATGATCGGAATGACCATGGCTTACCGTAACGATGTTTGCAGACTGTTTGCCGAGAAGCCCGTATTCCGGGGAATAGGGGTCGGTGATGATGGTTGCCTGCTTACCTTTGATCTTAAAACATGAACGGCCTAAATATGTTATATCCATAGCTAAAATTATACCTTTCTGTGCCTGCGCCGGTCAATTAAAACGACGCCTGTTCGATGATGGAATTTATCTTCGTTTCGGGGTAGCATCCGTATTCCAGATGCATGGCTTCTGCCGGACTCATGTCATCCAATACATACTGATCATCGGTATCGGATTTTACGACGTAGCCGGCTTTATCATATTCGATGGTCCTCAAAACTTTATTCTCGTCGCTGACGGAGATGAGGTTTCCGTTGTCATCGTAGCTGTAGTTTCTTTCGTGTCCCTGATTGTCGTACTTCTTGGTCAGCATGCCCTTATGTGAATATTCAAGTGTGATGCTCTCGCCGTTCAGCGATACGGCATTGATGAGTCTTCCGTAACCGTCATATGTGAATGCCGTGGTGTTCTGGTTCATGTCTGTTGCCGAAAGAAGATTGTTGTCATCGTCATAGACACAGCTGAGACAGAGACCTTCGTCGCTTGAGATCTCGACACAGTTCTCGTTGAAATCATAACTGTACTCGCGGTCGGCGATGACGACGGGGTTGTTCAAGGAGTCATACATGATACGGGTATTGTGCTGGGAATTGGGGGTATCCGATATCGTGAGCCCGTTGCGGCTGACGAAGATGGACTTTTCGTCTTTGTAATTGACCATCTCGACTGTGACAGGGTCGGGGTTGATCCGGTCGAAGGTGGTGGTATGACCGGCTGAATCAGTGATAGCGGCAATGGCCGGTATCATGCCGTGGGTGTTGGTCACGAAGCTGTATACGGCGTTCGAATTGGGTTCTTCGATCTTGAAGAGATATCCGTCGTCGGAATAAGTGAAATAAGAATAGATATCTTTGCTGTCCTTGATCGAGACGAGGTTGTTGTCTTTGTCGTATTCAAATGCGAAGTATGACCCGTCGCAGAGTTCGATCTTCTTGCAGCGGGAGAGTTCATCATAGCCGAACTTTAAGCTCCTGCCGGCGGGGTCTTTTATCTCTGCTATCTTCGAACCGTCGTATTCGATATCGAGGGTGTTGCCGTAACGGTCGGAGATGGCAGTCAGATGATAATCAGAGGACCATGGCATCTTTTCAAATACATGGATGTAATGATCGGTGTCATGATAGGCGAAGGAATCGCCCTGCTGGACGAGACTGCCGGTCCTCCTCATGAGAGGATTAAGGGTCTTCGAAAGGGTATCAGCGACCTGACGGGTGGTGAAACTGGCGTGATCGCCGTCACCGTAGACTACCGTAAAGGTGTCGGGATTGGATTCACGGAAGACCATGGAACTGTAATTGAAATGCCAGCCGTTGCCGAAGGTGATCTCGTCTTTGGTCGAACGGAGATTATAAGAGAGTGACGGGCAGATCCTGAGGTCGCCGTATGTCACATCCACCAGTCTGTATCTGACGAAGAGTCCCAGATCGGTGGTATTCATATACGATGTGATATGTTTTGAGATATTGCCTTTGATATAAAGGGTCTGCTGATTGAATTCAGGGGAAGCGTCATGCTGAGGGGAATGCGGCTCCACGGAGATGGTCACGAGAGCCTTCAGCGATTTTCGGAGCACAGAGAATGTCCCGTCGTTTTCATCAGAGGCTTCCTGTTCGTCTGCTGGGTCCTTTTCTTCTTCCTCGGTAAGAATGGGTGAATCCACTCGTATCTCGGTTATTTTCGGGCTCAGGACGTTCTCGGTATATGATACGACAGGTTCTTCAGCCGTTTTTTCTGTCTCTTTGGGCTCTTCGTTATCAATAACTGTCTCTTCGGGGACAGCCGGTTCTTCAGCGGGTTCAGTTTCCTCGATCTCCGGTTCCGGCTCCTCTTCGATGACGGCATCCGCGATGGGTATCGGTTCTTCCTCGAAGACCGGTACAGGCATCTCGTCTACCGTTTCAGGTACGAATTCTTCTTCTTCTTCTTCCTTTTCCTCTTCTGCGGGCGCTTTGGTTTCGGGGATAGGAGATTCTTCTTTGGGGATGATGAAATCGGTGTAATGGACCGAAGGTTTATTGGCTTCGATTTCGGGATCTTCCTGGATCTCAGGTTCCTGATAGGGGACGGCTGCCCGGTAGGTCACATCTTCGGGGACACGCAGACCGCAGAAATGACAGAATACAGAACCTTCTTTGATCTCTTTATCACAATGGGGACAGACGATCATACGGGCTTGGGAGGCACCGCAGAAACGGCAGAAAGCTGCATCTTCCTTGATAGACTTGCCGCAGGAAACACATTTTTTCGTCGTTGATTCCATCTATATAAGCCTCGCGCTAATTTTAGCACAAAGATACTTTAGTTTTGATGGTAAAAAGTCTCCGGTTCCGAATTCCTGGCATTGTCGCGGTCGAAATCGGGGACTACTTTCTTCAGTGCTTTCACGACCTCTTCATCTTTGCCGGTCCTGAGAGCATCGTTCAGTACTGCGAAGTCGGCATCGATATCCCTGACCTCGCTGTCATCGGGCTGTTTCTCGACATAGATCTTGTCGTTGGCGGTCTTGAAGTGGATATCTTCATCGATGAGAGGTTCTTCATAGAGCTTTTCACCGGGGCGCATACCGATCTCTTTGATCTCGATATCCTTATACGGTTCGAACCCGGAAAGTCTGATGAGGTTCTCGGCAAGGTCTAAGATCTTCATGGCCTTTCCCATGTGCAGTACGTAGATCTCGGTCTGATGGGCCATGGCACTGGCCGTGAGAACTAAGGATGCTGCTTCGGGGATGGTCATGAAGTAGCGGGTCATACGTTTGTCGGTGATGGTAACAGGACCGCCCAGTTCGATCTGTCTCTGGAAGAGCGGGATCACGGAACCGCTGGATGCCAGGACGTTTCCGAATCTGACTGATACGAACTCGGTATGGCAGTCGGGACGTTTGGCAAGGGCGAAGGTCATGTATTCGCAGTAGCGTTTGGTCGCTCCCATAACGCTCGTGGGGTTCACGGCCTTGTCTGTCGAGATCATGACGAACTTCGGACATCTGTATTTCAGAGCGGTCGACATGAAGTTATAGGTACCGAAGATATTGTTCTTAACGGCTTCGGCCGGATTATGCTCCATCAGAGGTACGTGTTTATGAGCTGCGGCGTGGAATACGATATCGGGATGATACTTTTCAAAGAGCTGTTCGATCCTCTCTTTGTCGCGGACGGAACCGATCTCGATCTCGACTTCCACATCGGAATTCTTCAGCAATCTCAAAAGTTCGTTCTTGAGATCATAGGCATTGTTCTCAAAGATATCGAAGATGATGAGTTTCTTGGGATTATGGGATGCCAGCTGTCGGCATAATTCGCTTCCGATGGAACCTCCGCCGCCGGTGACGACGATGGTCTTGCCGGTAACGAATTTACCGGTAACGTTCTGATCGAGTTTGATCACGGTGCGGCCTAAGAGATCTTCCACTTGGACATCACGGACGGATGCGCTGAAGTTGGCGTTCTCCATGGCCATCAGGGTGTCGGGGAGGATCCTCAGTTTGCAGCGGAGTCCTGCACAGATGAGCGCGATCTCGCGTCGGCGTTCGACGGGCAGGGAAGGGATAGCCAGGATGACTTCCTGGACATTGGAGTTCTTGATGTTATCGGCCATGTCGGAGATGCTGCATTTTACATCGATGCCCTGGATGTTCTTGCCGATCTTCTCGGTATCGTCATCGATGAGGCCCCAGATATCATAAGGGCTGTTCTCATTGCGTCGGAGTTCTTCCACGAGGGTCACACCGGCATTTCCGGCACCGACGATGGCGACGACACGTTTTTCGTGAGTCTTTTCATTGGGATCTGCGGTGGTTCCGGAGAAGGACTGACGGTAGATCCTGTATACGAATCTCATTACGAGTTTGGCAACGAGCGAACAGCTGGCAACGGCTGCCATGGCAAAGGGACTGGACTTGGTCCACAGGAAGACCCTCATCACCAGGAGATAGATGATGAAGGCGATCACATCGCTTAGGAAGATATCGAGATACTCCCGTGCCCCGGCGTAGCGCCATAGTTTCTTCTGGTTGCCGACGCTCAGGTGCAGGATGAAACAGAAGATGCCGAACATCATGACATTGAATGCGAAGATATTGAATTCGCAGCTCATGTCATGGCTTAAGATCAGATACAGATAGACCGCTGCTGAGATAAGGATATAGATGCAGATATCAGCCAGTATCACGAGAGCACGTCGGTTGCGGCTGATGAAAGGAGAGGAGAATATCTTATTCAGCGTACGTTTCACGTCTACTCCACTGTCACGGTCTTAGCAAGGTTCCTGGGGAAGTCGATGGGATTGTTGCGCTCGACTGCCGTATAGTATGCCAGAAGCTGGACCTCCACCAGATGCAGCAGAGGAACATATGTGGCATCGCATTTCGGCAGAACGATGGTCTTCTCGGCCAGGTTTTCAAGCATGATATCTTTCTCATCGGTTATCACGATGAGAGGTGCCTTGCGGGTCTTGATCTCTCTCAGATTCGTCACCAGAGAGGAGTAGTCTTTGTCATGTGAGACCAGAGCGACTACGGGGATATCTTCGCTGAGGAGAGCGAAAGGACCGTGTTTGAGTTCGCCCGCGGCGTATCCTTCGCTGTGGATGTAAGCGATCTCCTTCATCTTGAGAGCGCCTTCCAATGCGATGGGATAGGTGATCCCGCGGGAGATATAGATGATGTCTTCGAAATCTTTCAGATATTTTGCGACTTCGATGGTCTCGTCATTCTGTTCAAGGAGCTGTTTCATGAGTTCGGGGACTTTCCTGAAACTGCTGATGCTGGCTTTCTTCTGGAGGGTCCTGAGTGACGGGTTGGCCAGTACGAATGCGTACATCCAGGCGGCCTGGCTCATGACGGTCTTGGTGGCGGCGACGCTGATCTCAGGTCCTGCTTTGGTGATCCAGGTGTAATCGGACAGTCTCGACAGCTGTGAATCGCTCACATTGGTGATGGCCAGCACTTTATAACCGTAGGCTTTCGCTTCCTTGGCGGCCTTGATGGTGTCGGCGGTCTCGCCGGACTGGGAGATGGCGATGGCCAAAGAGCCTTTAGGAGCCACGGTAAGGGAACAGTATTCGGAACCCAGCTCGGCAAAGGTCGGGATGCCCAGGAGCTGAGGCGCCAGATAACGTAATATCAGTGATGAATAATAGGAACTGCCGCAGGAGAGGGTACGGATCATCTTGATGCCGCCCAGATCCTTGTTGATCTGGTTGATGAGGAGTGTCAGCTGCTCGATGTCATCGATGGTGCTCGAGATGATGCGCGGCTGCTCGTGGATCTCTTTCAGCATGTAATGGGGATATCCGTGCAGTTCGGTATCGTCATATTTGTTCTCGACGGATACGATCTTGGGTTTGACGGTCTTTCCGTTCCTGAAGAGCGTGACCTTGTCTTTGGAGATGACGCCCATATCGCCGTCCTGGAGATAGATGAAACGGTTGGTATACTTGAGGAGCGTCGTCGAATCAGATGCGATGATGTATTCGCCGTCCATGACGCCGATGACGAGGGGACAGTTGATCCTTCCGATATAGATCTTGTCTTCTCCGCCGATGACCGTCGCGATGGCGAATGACCCCTTCAGTTCGGCAAAAGCCTTCTTGAAAGCGGTCTCGGCATCAGTGTCCTTCATGTATTCCTCGACGAGATGGGGGAATACTTCGGTATCGGTCTCGGTCTTGAACTTATGGCCTTTCTTGGTGAGGGCCTTCTTGAGTTCGAGATAGTTGTCGATGGTGCCGTTATGGACCGTCGCGATATTCTTGGAACAGTCGGAATGCGGATGGGCATTCGTGGCATTGGGTTCACCGCAGGTCGCCCAGCGGGTATGACCGATGCCGGCGGTGGCTTTGGTCTTGGTCTTGACGTATTTCTTCTCAAGATCGCCGACCCGTGACTGGTCCTTGAAGATCGAGAGACCGTTCTTCGTGACCAGAGCTATACCGCAGGAATCATATCCGCGGTATTCGAGTTTCTTCAGACATTCAAATAAGATCTTGTCGGCCTGTCTGTAGCCTACATAACCTGTAATTCCGCACATTTTTATACTACCATCGACCCGTCGGGGATATTTCCGGACAGGGTCTTATTGTCATTTACCTGAGTCTTGTTGCCGATGATGGTGCCGGGGACCACGGAGACATTGCTTTGGATGGTGCATCCGGATCCGATCATGGTACCGATCTGCTGATAGAAATAATTGTCACCGATCTTGATCGTCGTATTGCTGGAGTCGGCAGTGAAGCGGGCCTTGATGATGGTGTTGTCATCGATGATGGAATCCTTGATGACAGAGCCGGCGCCGATCCTGACGTTCTTGCCGATGACGGAGTTCGAGATATAGGTGAACGGTTCGATGACTGTGGAGCTCTCGATACTGGTGGGACCGTGGATCACCACATTGTCTTTGATTTCACAGCTCTTGCCGATGCAGATATCGCCGATGAGTGAACAGTTGGAGCCCACTGTGGCACGGTCTCCGATGGAGATGTTGCCTCTCAGTACGGCAGAATGAGCGATGGTGCCTTCGACATTGGGCTGCATCACCTTGAGGTTCAGTTCATTGATGGTGATGATGTCCCAGGGGAAGAGCAGGTCGGCCCAGACGCCGTTGGTCTGGATATTGGATACCTTGATGCCTTTGGATGCCAGTGCATTGAATGCTTCGTTGATGCAGCTGTAGCCGTCCATGTATTTGAAGAGGCTCTTATTGAGGGAATAGATCCTCGTATCGATGGGATCTTCATCCTGAGCATGATTGAAACGTCCGATGAAGATCTTGCCGGATGCATCTTTGGCTGTGGCATAGGTGGGCAGAAGCGGGTTGAGAGTCAGCATGGTGGGGCTGGGAGCGTTGATGATGGGCACGATGGTCTCGGCAGTATAGTATTTGTCTGCCGGCACCACGATGAAATCGTCATTATTCAGCTTGTCGGCGCATTCCAGTATCGCTTCGCTGGAACCCAGGAGCTTCTTCTGTTCCACAAAGGAGATGTTGAGTCCTTTGAAGGATACGGTGGAAAGATAATCGTAGATGCGTTCCTTCTTGTAACCCACCACGATGATGATGTCGCGGATACCGTTGGCGACCAGAGCATCGATCGCACAATGCAGAAGAGGTTTATTGGTCACTTCGAACATACATTTAGGTTTGTTCTCGGTGAATGGTCTTGCCCGGTTTCCGGCGCCTGCTGCTAAGATGACTACTTGTTTGCCCATATCAAAACACCTTACATTTTGGCATTATCGTACCTGAAGCCAATACTCCAGGACCTATTATCGCTTTGTCTCCGATGAACGTGCCTGCATTGATACAGGCATTGATGCCGATGTTAACGTCATCTCCGATGAGTGCCCCCAGTTTATGACGGGAGCTGTCGATGATCTCTTTGTGATCGAAGCGGAGGTTGGCGATCTTGGCTCCTGCACCAAGATTGCAGCGTTCGCCGATGACGGTGTCGCCGACGTAATTGAGATGCGGGATCTTGGTCCCGTCCATCACGATGGAATTCTTGAGTTCCACGAAGGAACCGATATGACATTTATTGCCGATCGAAGTGGTACCGCGGATGCGGCAGCTGGGGCCGATATCACAGTTCTCGCCGATGATGACGTTGCCGGTGATATAGGATCCGGCCCGGATGATGGTGCCTTTTCCGACGATGACATTACCGTCGATATGGACGTTTTCCTCGACAGTTCCTTCGATGCGGCCCTTCTTGGGGAAGATCTTTTCGTTCATCTCCAGGAGATCCCAGGGACGGGTGATGTTCATCCATTCCTGGATCTCGATGCATTTGATCTTTCCCTTGAACTGGTCCACGAGGATCTGGATGCTTTCCGGAAGTTCATATTCGCCGCGGACCGAGATGGGAGTCTCGTCGATGGCCTTGAATACCGACGGATCGAGTTTGTAGATGCCGGTATTGATATAATCGCTCTCGCTGTTTTCAGCCTTCTCGATGAATTTCTTGGCATAGCCGCGTTTGCTGACCACGGTGCCGTATTCCTTGGTATTGGTGCTCTTCTTGATGCCGATGGCCAGACTATCGCAGTCGATGATCTTTTTGAGATCTTCTTTCGATGTCAGGACATCGCTGTGGATGAGGAGGAACGGCTCTGTGAGGACATCCTCGGCATGTTTCAGGGCATCGGCGGTGCCGATGGATTCTTCCTGAGTGCGGTAGGTGATGGAGACGCCCCATTTCTTGCCGTTGCCGAAATAGTCACGGATCTGTTCGTTCTTATAACCTACGATGAATACGAAATCCTTGATACCGGCACTCTTGGCGGTCATCATCACATATTCCACCAGAGGTTTGTTCGCGATCCTGAGCATGGCCTTGGGACGGCTGTCTGTCAGGGGGAACATCTTGCGGGCTTCGCCGCCGGCTAAAATCACAGCTTTCATTTTAATTCTCCAAGGATTTCCATTAGTTTATCATGTAACGCCTGCGCAGTCCCATCATCCTTAGCTTCGACGGTGAAGCGCAGTTTGGGTTCGGTACCGGATTTCCTGGCCAGGAACCAGGAATCTTTGAGTGCGAACCTGAGTCCGTCCACATCCGTAACTTCAGCATCTTTCCAGTGTTTCCTAAGCAGCGCTCCGATCTTTTCCATATCGAAAATGCCCTTGATGCTGCTGCGGATCATGGGATAGCTGGGATATGAATCGGCCCATTCGGCCATGTCGCGGGTGCTGGCCATCCTGAGGAGCAGGGCGGCACCGTAGATACCGTCAGGGCATAACGAGGTCTCTTTGAAGACCCAGGCACCGGAGGGCTCACCTCCGAATGCCAGATCATGTTTCATCATGAGTTCTGATACGTTATTGTCGCCGACCGGACAGCGCAAGACTTTTTTGCAGGATTCTTCCACGGCCATGGATGCATCCACAGTGGTAACGATCTTATCTTTTTTGAGGAATTCTGCGAACATGCAGACCAGTTTGTCGCCGGGGATGCATCTTCCTTTGCTGTCCACGGCCATGACGCGGTCGGCATCTCCGTCGTGGGCGATACCGAGATCGGCTCCGGTCTCTTTCACTTTCTCGCAGAGACCGACCAGGTTTTCGGGGATCGGTTCGGCAGGACGCGGGAAGATACCGTTGGGTTCTCCGTTGATGACTGTCAGCTGGCACCCCATCCTGCGTAAAAGCTTCTCTGTGATCATAGTGGCGGCACCGCCGCAGGGGTCCAGTACGACTTTTACCTTTTTGAAATCGCCCGGGATGAGTTCGGTTATCTTTTTGATATGGTCTTCAACGGCAGTATCAAAGCTTTTTACTCTTGAACATGCCGTCGGCGAATAAACGGGCTGGGTGATACCGTCGATGACGTCTTCGATGGTCTTCTGCTGTTCATTGGTGAAGGGGGATCCGTCGGGATTCAGCATCTTGATGCCGTTATATTCGGGCGGGTTGTGAGATGCGGTTATCATAGCGGCGCAGTCAAAACTGCGTCCGGCATAGGCGATAGTGGGGGTGGGTGCTACTCCGGCGTCATAGACTTCGCATCCGGTCATGAGGAGCCCTGAAATGAGAGCGGCTTTCACGGATTCATTGCTGACGCGGGTATCGGTGCCGACCAGGACCTTCTTATAGGTGGTGCCGACGGAGAGACCTGTGAGCTGTGCGATACGGATCAGTTCGGTATCAGCTATCCTTCTTATGCCAGATGTCCCAAAGTATTTCATCTTTCATCCTATCCCCGTGCCGTCGATCGGCACGATTCGTTCAGCCCGTTATTTTGAGATAAAGAAGAGCCCGATGGTATTGGGTCCGCAATGGGTGCTGATGATGCTTCCCGCTTTGACTATAATGACCTCTTTGAATCCGAATTCGTATTTCAGGATACTGTATGCATATTCGGCAAGCTCTTCATTGTAGTAAGTGTTTGCCACGAAGATGGGGGCATCTTTATCTACTTCGACTCCGGTCAGCATGTCGGTAAGATACTGTTTGATCAGCTGTTTGGGGTTTCGTCTGTATTTCTTGCCTACGACCATGATGCCGTCGCGCATCTCGATACATGGTTTGACTACCAGGACACTGCTGGCCAGCATAGCCAGTGCGCTGCAACGGCCGCCTTTGTAGAGATATGTGAGGGTATCGATGACGAAACTGGTATGTGCAAGAGGGACGATTCTCTCGAGTTCTGCGACGATCTCATCGGCGTCTTTCCCGGCATTGATCATTTCACCTGCATGGATGAGCATGAGAGATACTGAACCGCAGATGTTCTTGCTGTCGATGACATGGACATTGGGGAAGTCCTTGGCGATGAAACATGCATTGTTGTAAGAACTAGAGATCTCAGAGTCCAGGGACAGATGGATGACCTCATAACCCTGATCGGTCAGTCTCTGGAAGATCTCCTGATAAAGGGCAGGTGAAGGTGCCGAGGTCTTGGGAAGCTGTTTGGTGCGGTCGAAATACGCGAAAAGATCGGTGTAGACCAGATCTATTCCGTCGCGGTATGTACCTGATCCCATCGTTATCGTAAGCGGTATTAACGTAACATTATATTTAGCCTGCAGTTCCTTCGGTAGATCGCAGGTACTGTCGGCTGTAAGCGCTATCTTTTTGACCATATTACCAATTATGCTTTCAAAGGTTATTATATATTCTATCAAATTATTATTAGTTTCAAAATGCTTTGATAGGCACGCTGTTGATACGGTGCCAAAGTGAGGGATATATGGCTGAACCGGTATTGTTCGATCCGCATCTGGATGTTAATTTCAGGAATGAATATGGTCATTTCAGGATGAGGGTCGCCGCCATCATCATCGAAGACGGTTATCTGCTAACCGCAACTTCTGAAAGAGATCCGTATCATTACTTCATCGGCGGTGCGGTGCATGTCTGTGAGCATCTTGAGGATGCCGTGAAACGGGAAGCCATGGAGGAAACCGGCGTGAGTTATGATGTCGACCGACTCGTCATGGTGACCGAGCGGATCTTTCCCAAAAAGCGCATGAACGGACAGATGGAAGATTTCCATGAAGTCTGTTTCTATTTTCTGATGAAACCGAGAGGTAAACGTGATGCTGAGACTCAGCCGGTACCGCCGGGCTGTCTTATCGAGAACATCAACTGGACCAGATTGGAAGATGTGAAAGACATCGATCTGAGACCTAAATACATTGCCGATATGATCACGGATCTCCCTAAAGAGATAGTCCATGTGGTGCTGAGTTAGAGGATCGCTGAGACATGAGACTTAAAAATTTCCTGATAGTTGTAAAAGATATCGAAAGATCCAGACAGTTCTATCATGATCTGTTCGGCCTCGAAATGATCCTTGATAATGATGGAAATTTGATTCTGACAGGCGGCCTGGTATTGCAGGAAGAGAAATACTGGAAAGAGTTTCTCGGAAAAGAGATCATTCCGGAGAACAATTCCTGTGAGATCTACTTTGAGGAAGCTGACATCGAAGGATTTATTGAAAAGCTTGAAAGGTATTACCCGGAAGTGCAGTATGTCAACAGACTTATGACGCACAGCTGGGGACAGAAAGTCATACGGTTCTATGATCCGGACGGTAATCTGATAGAAGTGGGAACACCTGTTTAGCGACAAATCGCAGTTTGCAGGGAGGATTACGTGAAAATAGAAAAAGATGAAATAACAATCCGAGATTTTACGGAAACAGATCTTCCACTCATGTTTAAATGGTTGACAGATAAGA
>JAEEOC010000094.1 GCA_016284035.1 Dehalococcoidales bacterium | reverse complement strand
CACCTGTTCTAAGGATACCCACTTATCATAATAAGCCATGACCATAGCCAGACATGCTGCACCGCACTCCAGTGCCTCCATCTGCATCACGACAGGGACTTTAGCGATTCCCTTACTGACAGGTTGTTTGATTTTGGTCTTCGGCATCACTGATCCTAATTAAACAGTAGTTTCAAGACCTGAATCTGATCATAATGAACGATACATTCATATTCACCATCTGAAAGAGAGGTGTTGGCTACAGCAAAGTAGTTCCCGGACTCGTCCTTTCCGACGCTGAGTACCGTAGTTGAATCTCCTCCGACTGTAACTTTCATTCCCGATGAAATATTCCTGGCCTTGTCCTGATCTTCAAAAGCGATATTCATCTGACCGTCATTGACCACGGCCGCTCCACCTACGAAACTGGTGATATATGCAAAACCGCCCCAAATCAAAAGACCGACAAGAAGGATTGCAACAGCAATGAGCAACAACCAGACAGAAAGATTGGTGACATGGAGATAGTCGTTCAGCTGCTCAGGCGATGAGATACGCTCCACGCTCTTCTTACGGAAGATCGGATTATCCATTGCGTTTCCTCCCAAGATATCGAATACTTCGGTTGTCAAACCGTTTTGATTTGGGTTTTATTAATTGTAAAGCTAAACGTATATCAGTTTCAATGCGACATAGAATGAAATGATAGGTTTCATAGTGTAAAATAAGAGAGAACTAGTAAATCTATCAGGAAACAAAAATGCTGAATCTTAACAAATCAACCGACGGCAATAACGTCACTTACAAACTGGAAGGCAGGCTGGATACCATCTCATCCCCTGACCTAGAAAACGATCTTAAGGGCTGCATCGAAAGCATAGATTCTCTCTGTATCGACTGCGAGAAGCTTGAATATATATCTTCGGCAGGTCTCAGAGTCCTGCTGTCGGCACAGAAGGCACTGGGCGATAAGGGCAAAGTCAAACTAATCCATGTCAACGAAGCCGTGAACGAAGTCTTCGAAGTTACAGGTTTCTGCAGCATCCTCGACATAGAAAACTAAGATGAAAAAACCAAACTGGAAAGAGCTTCGTGAGAAGTTTGCAGTAAATCCGATCTTCCAAACCAACGAGGCCCAGGCCAATAGACTTGGGGCCATAATCCTTTTAAATACCGCGCTGTTATTAGGAATAATCCTTATCCTGGGATTCATGGGAGTATTCCTGCTCAAAATGGATGGGTTGTTCCCTCCCTGTATGCAGGGAATCATCGCCTGCCTAATCATGTTGGTGATATACCAGCTGAAGAAAAAAGATAATCCCTGGTGGATGAAGTTCCTGCTTATCGTCGGTGTCACCCTGGTCTATGGAAGGCTGGATGCCATGCTGACTCATAAAGTGATTCTCCTCATGGCAATTCCTGTGATCTACAGCAGCCGTTATTTCTCAAGAAGACTCACAATCGTCACATCGATCGTGACAACGCTGGCGTTCCTTGGTTCATCCATCTGGGGCGCCACACACGGCCTGATCAACCTCAATATCGTCACGATGGACGAAGGCATCCACATGATTACCACCGGAGGCTTCTTGGGAGACACTGTCATAAATGCTGGCGTAACGGATGAAATGCTCATAAAGAACACTCTCCTCTTCGATTATCTGCCTAAATGGCTCATCTTCTCCATAATCTCGGTCATCTCTGCAAATCTGGCCGGACGCGGCCGTCAGATGGTGCTGACACAGCATGAGAAAGATTTAAGCACTGCCAGACTGCAGTACGAATTATCTTTAGCAACAAAGATCCAAACTGCCCTGCTCCCATCGACATTCCCCGCATTCCCTGACAGAAAGGACTTCGATATCTATGCATCCACCAAGCCTGCCAAGGAGGTCGGCGGAGACTTCTATGACTTCTTTCTGGTCGACAATGACCATCTAGGGCTCGTCATCGCAGATGCATCGGGCAAAGGCATCCCGGCAGCACTATTTATGCTCATTTCAAAGATACTCATCAAAAACATTGCGATGTCCGGACGTACACCATCCGAAGTCTTATATTCCGTCAACAAACAGATCTGCAGCAATAACCGTGAAGATATGTTCGTAACAGTATGGATCGGCATATTAGATCTCAGAACCGGTCAGCTCACCGCGTCCAACGCAGGTCATGAATATCCGATTCTAAAGAAAGCTGACGGAGAATTTGAGATCATCAAAGGCAGCCATGACTTCGTGGTCGGCGGTATGGATGACATGAGATATAAGGAATACTCATTGCAGATGAATCCAGGTTCAAAACTCTTCCTTTATACCGACGGTATCGCTGAAGCCACGGATGACAAAAAAGAACAGTTCGGAACTGCCCGTACCGTCGAGATCCTCAATAAGATCAAAGACGCTACTCCCCAGGAGTTGTTAGAAAAAATGGATGATGCAGTGGAACTCTTCGTTGGAGATGCCGAACAGTTCGACGATATGACCATGATGTGTATCCATTATAAAGGCAGTGCTGTAACCAAGGAAGAAAAAGAGATCACTCTCCCTGCCAAGAACGAAAGTATCCCAGAGATCACTGATTTCATCAATAATGAACTTGAAGCACTCGGCTGTTCCAATAAGACCATAGCTCAAATCGACACAGTAACAGACGACATCGTCTCCAATATCGCAAACTATGCGTACGGGAAAGAAGAAGGAAACGTGACCGTGAGCATGAGCTCTGATGACGAAACAGTCACTATCGTGTTCTCAGACAACGGACGTCCTTACAATCCTCTGGCGAAGGTCGATCCTGATATCACATTATCCGCAGAAGAGCGTCCCGTCGGCGGCTTAGGAATTCTAATGATCAAGAAGATGATGGACAATGTTGATTACAGGTACCTCAACGGACGAAACAACCTCATCATCAAGAAAAAGCTATCCGAGTAGTTCTTATCTGTTTGCAAGTATTACGAGCAATAGTGGCACACAATACTACCACTCGCTAACATTCCACTTTTTGCTCTTTGTGTAGAGAAATGCCCACAAAGCGGCCAGCAAAACTGTGACGACAGCCGCAATAGTAAATACGATACTGAGACGATCGATAGCAATAACCAAAAAAAGAACAGCTGCGATACTCGAAAAGACCGTAGAAATCAGAAACAGTAAAGAAACAAAAGACAGTTGCTTTTTGGGTTCATTAGTTTCTGCTTTTTTAGAGTCTGAATGGGTAGCATCATTATCAGAATCGTCATTTAGAAGATAATCTACAGACACGCCAAAAATACTGCTCAGCTGCTTAAGATTTTCAGCATCGGGAGAGGCAGAACCGACTTCCCAACGTGATACAGACTGTCTGGACACATTCAGCTTTTCAGCCAATTCATCCTGGGACAGCCCCATCTTTTTCCGCAGGTCAAAGATCTTTTCTGATAATTTCATCTCGCTTCCCTCATCAATCAATGTCAGTCCGATTATATAAGATAGCAGAAAAACATCCACCACATATACGTAGAAATCCCGCAACAAAATGTTACATTTTCAGTTTTAAACCTGAGCATCCTCTCATTTTTCGATGAAGAAAAGGATTATAATCTCTCATCATGGATATGCATTTCGGTTTTTCTTATGTTGGGTTCATCTATCTTGTCATGCTGTTCTTGCCCAACCTCTTTTGGACCAAGAATCAGCCAAAAGAGTATGAGAAGTATGCCCCAAATGAAAACAAGATCCTCGTTGTATTAGAAAGGATAGGAGAAGTACTAGTATCAGGGCTTTCACTGATCTTCACCAACTTCAACATAAACACTTGGTCAAATTGGGCCTGGTGGCTGGTAGTATCATTCATCTTGATGGTACTTTATGAGATCTATTGGGTCAGATACTTCCGAAGCGCAAAGACCATGAAAGACTTTTATTCAAGCCTGCTTGGCGTGCCCGTTGCCGGCGCCACTCTCCCTGTCGCAGCATTCATGCTCCTTGCAGTATACGGAAAGAACATCCCTCTCGGGATCGCGAGCGTAATATTAGGCATCGGTCATATCGGCATCCACTTGATGCATAAAAAAGAAATCTCTGCATAAAAACACCCCTATTTCCAAAAATTTTTTAAAAAGGTAAAAAAAACATGTTGACAATAGTTCGGTACCGTAATATACTATTATTGTTTCGGTACCGTAATATTTATCAAAAAGGAGAATTGTGTATATGGTTAAGAATGCAGAATTATTCAAAAAATTGATGAAATCCTCACGAAAGTTGAGAATGGCGGCCTTCGAGAATCGCTTCGGCAAGAAAACTTGCAATGGTGAAATGCCTGCAGGCCCTCACTTCATGAAGCCTGGTATGTCTGGTATGCACGGAATGCATGGCATGCATAAGATGGGATTCGGTCCCTTTGGTCCTATGGGGCCCAAAGCCGGCATGCGCTGTCACAAGCGCGGGCTCTCCCGCGAACGAATGCTCGTGATCATCAGCGAATACCCTGATGGTGTCCGACAGAAAGAACTCGCCGAACGGGCAGAGATCAACGCCTCCTCTACTTCCGAAGTGGTCAACAAGCTTGAAGACGACGGATATATCGTCAGGACTGTCGATGCAACCGACAAGCGAGCCACTATCCTTAAACTCACTGATCTTGGTCAGGCCCGAGCCGAAGAGATCAAGGAAGAGCGAGAGGGTTTTATGGAAGATTTCTTCGCTAAACTGACTGAAGATGAAAAGGAGACCTTGTCCAACATCCTCGACAAGTTACTTGCCGAATAAGGTCAAACTTGAATCATGAAAAAACTACCTACTCCCTGACTGAAGTGCTTCAGCCAGGGAGTACTTCTTTTACGGCAATTATTATCCTAAAGCGACATCCAATGCCATCATGGCACTGAATCCGACTGCAAATGCGATAACACCAATATTAGAGTGTTCTCCTGCCGACATTTCAGGAATGAGTTCCTCGACGACAACATAGATCATAGCGCCGGCAGCGAAAGCCAGGAGATAAGGCATTGCAGAAGTCACCAAAGCAACAGTGAAGACTGTAATGATACCCAACACAGGTTCGACCGCTCCAGAAAAAACGCCCCAAAAGAACGATTTAGGCTTGGTCATTCCTTCCGCGTATAAAGGAGTTGAGACGATGGCCCCCTCAAGGAAGTTTTGGATAGCAATGCCTAAAGACAATGCCAATGCTCCACTAGCAGTAATGACACCAGACCCACTTACAAGTCCGGCATAGACTACGCCAACAGCCATACCTTCGGGGATATTATGCAAAGTTACTGCCAACACCATCATCGACGTCTTATTAAGATGGCTCCTGAGGCCTTCAGGCTGATCAGCCGAACGATGAATATGGGGAATAAGACGATCGAGTGCAAGCAAAAGAAGTATACCGATCCAGAACCCAATAAAAGCCGGAAGAAAGGACCATTTGCCCATTGAAGCAGATTGATCCATAGCCGGGACAAGAAGGCTCCATATAGATGCTGCAACCATGACTCCTGCTGCAAAACCTGTCAGAGCACGCTGGATGTTGGTACTGAGATTTTTCTTTAAAAAGAACACGCAGGCAGCCCCTGCGGAAGTTCCAATGAAAGGGATCATCAATCCCATTATGACTGTATCCATAAACTTATAAAACCACCTGTACGACGTAGAGTTAAATATAATTAATACGATTGCTAATTATAGTGTATTACTAGAAATAAACAAGTTTGAGATGATAACATGAAGCCTAAGTCAAAGACTCGAGAATTGGATATGAATACCACCGATAGTTTTGAGATACCGAATTGCAAGGTCCTGCTGGACCAAGCCACTATCAACGCCTGGCTCGAGCGTACAGGAGATACCAATCCTATCCATAGGAACAAAGAGTTTGCGATTCAGCACGGTTTCATAGATATCGTCGTCCCAGGAGCACTTATCGAATCGATATTCATCGGAATGATAGATCGATGCAAAACGGACGATCAGATGATCTCATCAATCGAGATCTCTCATAAAAAAGTCACTTACATCAACGAGTCACTATCCTTCATGGCTGATTTAAAAACAAACGACCAAGAAGGCCACATAATTGAGATTAAAGCACTTAATGGAAATGGCGATTCTATCGCTACAGGGAACATACGGATCAAACACAAATGATCGACATAGATGATTCTCTCAATAGACTGAAAAGATCAGCATTCCGATCTAGATTCCGTCTCAGTGCAAAAGATTTGCAGTATATACAAGATAAGGGAATTAATACGATCCGTTCCCATGCCAAAGATTTCATCTGCAATAGGTTGTCTCCTGCTGAGATACCCAATGATGGCAAACAGACTCCTATGCGAGGTCATCCGGTATTCGTAGCACAACACGCCACCGCCTGCTGCTGCCGTGACTGTCTGTATAAGTGGTACAGGATTCCTAAAGGCAGAGAGCTATCAGTATCCGAGCAGGATCAGATTGCTGATCTCATCATGGCTTGGATCGAGAAACAAGTTAACGATTTGAATACACAATAAAACAACAAAATCATCTTTTTTTGCTAAAATATAAACGGTACTCCAATTCATTCTTAAGAGGAGGTATCTATGTCAAAGAACGTTCTTGTTATCTCAACTAGCCTCAGAAAACACAGCAACTCCGAGATTTTGGCAGAAGCTTTCGCAGATGGTGCCAAAGAGAATGGAAACAATGTCGAATTCATCTCTTTAAAAGAAAAGAAGATTGCATACTGCCGTGGCTGTCTTGCCTGTCAGAGAACAAAAAGATGCACCATCGAAGATGATGCCATAGAGATCACCGAAAAGATGAAGAATGCCGATGTGATAGTCTTCGCAACACCTATCTATTATTACGGCATGAGCGGTCAGATGAAGACCCTTTTGGACCGAGCAAACTCCCTATATGACGATAACTATCATTTTAGAGAAATCTACCTGATTACCACAGCCGCTGATGAAGATGACAGTGCGCCTGAGAGGACACTCGTAGCGCTGGGCGGATGGATTGCCTGTTTCAACGGAGTTGAACTGAAGGACAGCATATTCTGCGGAGGATGCAATGAACCGGGAGACGCCAAGGAAAGCGGAGCAGTCCGCGACGCCTTCGATATGGGCTGCACGATCTAGCACCGCATTGTCTTTGCTTATTGCTGTTATATCGGCAATCTGTGGATGCTCGCAGTCGGCACCATCCACTGTGACAGTGACGCATACCGTATTCTCAACGGAAACTATAACCAATACTGAAACCGAAGTATCTGTCACAACGATAGATAATACTGTGACTCAAATGATCACGACGACCGTCTATTCTCCTGTGACAGTGACGACGACAACGACTATGAATGAACAAAAAGATAAGAGCATCGTTTACGCCAAGATAGGACAGGAAAAGCTAACGATAAAACTTGCCGAGAACTCTTCAGCAGAAGCATTCTATAACCTTCTGTCAAAGGGAGACCTCACAGTCGATAT
>JAEEOC010000093.1 GCA_016284035.1 Dehalococcoidales bacterium | reverse complement strand
TTTCATGATCGATCCTTTCCTGTCGGACAGAACTTAACCCCAGTAATAATATATAATATTCCGAAGATTATTACGTATAGCAGATTGGTATAAAACGTTGAAGATATTGGGTATAGAAAGCTCCTGTGACGAGACGGCGGCCTCGGTGGTTGAAGACGGGACAAAGATATTGTCCAACGTCATTGCATCACAGATATCGATCCACACCAAATTCGGCGGAGTGGTCCCCGAAGTGGCGTCACGGGCACATCTTGAAGCAGTTTCTCCGGTGATCAGGCAGGCAATGTCTGATGCAGGTGCAGACTGGAAGGATATCGCTGCTGTTGCGGTCTCCTACGGCCCTGGTCTCGCCGGTTCCTTATTGGTGGGTGTCAGTGCAGCCAAAGCTGTTGCGTTTTCTGCGGGCCTGCCGCTGGTCGGGATCAACCATATGGAAGGTCATATCTATGCCAACTGGCTGAGCGGAGAGATCCCCGATTTCCCGCTGATCTGTCTGACAGTCTCCGGGGGACATACCGATCTTATGCTGATGACGGGACATGGCAAGTATAAGATGCTGGGAAGTACTCGGGATGATGCTGTCGGAGAAGCCTTCGATAAGGTGGCCAGATTGCTCGATCTTGGATATCCCGGCGGTCCTGCGATCGACAGGGAAGCACAGAAAGGAAAACCGATAATCGATTTGCCCCAGGCCGTATTGTCGGAGCCTTACGATTTCAGTTTCAGTGGAGTGAAGACCCATATCTATAGGATGTGTGAGAAAGACCTTCCCGCCAGCGTCCCCGATATCTGTGCGTCATTCCAGTGTTCCGTAGTAGATACTCTGGTCAAGAAGACTGTCATGGCTGCCAGGCAATATAAAGCCAAGACTATAATTCTTTCCGGCGGCGTGGCTGCTAACAGCGCGCTCCGGGAGACGATCGTGAATGAATCTCCTGTCAGGGTCGTTATGCCTCCCAGGGGTCTCTGTACTGACAATGCCGCTATGGTGGCATCCGCTGGGTATTTCAGATTCAAAGCCGGCAATGTGTCCTCTATGGATCTGGATGTCATGCCCAACCTCAAGCTCTGTTGTTAAATTATTTTACCCCTTGTTCCCTGTTGACATTCGTGGTTAGCTGCATTAAACTCTATTAATCGTTAAATAGACTTAACTTGGGAAACGTATAAATATGATGCCGATTACTTTAGCCAATGTAGGCGAAGAAAACATAATACTGAGAGTCGGTGGCTCTCCGGAAGTCAGGCAGCACCTGGCCGATATGGGCTTTGTTGCCGGTAGTTCAGCTACAATCATTTCCACCTTGAGCGGAAATGTGATTGTTAAAGTCAAAGATACCCGCGTTGCGGTCAGCGAAGAAATGGCAAAGAAGATCTTTGTCTAACGGGCTGATGTAATTAGGGTCAGGTTTTAAGGAGAAATAATGAAAACATTGCGAGATGTACAGATTGGCGAGACCGTCAAGGTCGTCAAGCTCCACGGTGAAGGACCTGTGAAGCGACGTATCATGGACATGGGCATCACCAAAGGCACTGAAGTGTATGTTCGTAAGGTTGCTCCGTTGGGTGATCCGATGGAAGTCACCGTACGCGGTTATGAGCTTTCTTTACGCAAAGCTGATACCGAAATGATCGAGGTCGAATAAATTTTTTTGTATTTATGGTTAGAGATAACTAACCAAGGGGAGAAATAAAAAAGACATGGATAGTCAAATCAAGATAGCCTTAGCGGGCAACCCGAACAGCGGTAAGACAACCCTGTTCAACGCTTTGACTGGTTCCAATCAGTTCGTCGGCAACTGGCCCGGCGTCACGGTAGAAAAGAAAGAGGGTAAGCTGAAGAAGCATGATGATGTCGTCATCATGGACCTCCCGGGCATTTATTCTCTTTCTCCGTATACATTGGAAGAAGTCGTAGCTCGAAATTATCTTATCAATGAAAGACCGGATGCGATCCTCAATATCGTAGACGGTACCAATCTTGAAAGGAACTTGTATCTCACCACCCAGCTTACTGAGCTCGGTATCCCGGTAGTACTCGCTGTCAACATGATGGACATCGTCCGAAAGAACGGCGATAAGATCAATACCGAAGAGCTCTCCCGACAGCTGGGCTGCAAGATCGTAGAGATCAGCGCTCTTAAGGGCGAGAGTGTCATGGATGCGGCTGAAGCAGCGATCGCTGCAGCCAAGGGCACCAAGACCGTTCCCATGCACAAATTCTCTGGTCCTGTCGAGCACGCCATCGCTCATATCGAAGAGGCTGCGGTCCACGATATGCCTTTGGAACAGCAGCGATGGTTTGCCATCAAGATCTTTGAACGTGATTCCAAGGTCCTTGAAAAACTCAATATCCCTCAGGACACTTTGGATCACATCGAAAAGGATATCGCTGCTGCTGAAACTGAACTTGACGATGATTCAGAGTCCATCATTACTAACGAACGCTATGTTTATATCGCCCAGATTTTGAAGGGCTGTTACAAGAAAAAGAACGCTGCAGGCATGACTGTCTCAGATAAGATCGACCGTATCGTCACCAACAGGTGGCTCGGCCTTCCGATCTTTATGGTCATCATGTTCCTGGTCTATTTCATTGCTATGGGCTCATCGCCCATCTCGATCGGTACTAAGGCAACCGATTGGGCTAATGACGGCCTCTTTGGAGATGGCTATCACCTGTTCACTATTGGTACTAAGCCATAC
>JAEEOC010000092.1 GCA_016284035.1 Dehalococcoidales bacterium | reverse complement strand
ACATGGTGAAGGACGCCACTCATCTGATCGTCCTCTCCGACCCAAAGAAGAGTGACGAGGATGCGGATACCGATACCATGGTGCGCATCATCCGCCTCCGAAACCTGAAAAAGAAGCTTGGGTTGCATTTCAGCATCACGGCAGAGATGCGCTGTGAGAACAACCGAAAACTCATCGCCGAGAGCGGCTCAGAAGATGTGGTAGTAGCCTCCGATATGTCTGCCATGATGCTGGCCCAGGTAGCGGAGGACCCGCGAAGACTAGGCCTTTTCAACGAGCTTCTGGACGAGCAAGGCTGTGAAGTCTATTTGAAGCCATTGGCGGACTTCGGCATCTCTGAGACAAAGATGACAGTACGGGAGTTTCGTAGACAGATTTACGCCCACGGCTACACACCCTTGGGTATCCGTACTCTGGAGGGTTATTTCCAAGTACTGGACGACAATGTTCCCATCCAGCCCAGGAGTGGGGACAGTCTGGTGCTCATCGGCGAGGAATAAGCTTTTTTGAGGAATGTATTTTATATATTATGCTAACCATTATTATGTGATGTTAGCCTTTTACTAATACGGGCTGGTTGAGTTGAACGATACTTTTTTTGGAGGGTCGTTCAACTAACAGCCGTTTCCTAAGACTTATCCAACACCGGCTTCGTCGCTTTCACGCAAGACGCAACTGTCGACGCATTATGCAGAACCGCTGCCACCGAAGGTGAGATGATCCCAAACAGTCCAAGCAGCATAAATGTCGTATTCACGGCAGCGATCCTGTGGGCAACGATATATTCCACCTTTGCATGTTCTTCGGGTCTGTAATCCGCTGATGCAGTCAAAAAAAATGACGGAAACTGGACAAAAAAAACGAATTTATCAATCCCCCCTAGGGGCTTACTGTACATTTTTTAGGCATGTAAAATGGCTGCGATTCGTTTAAGAAGGGAGTTTTTCAAGTGAAAAAAACCTTAGCAATACTCCTTGCTGCCATCATGGTCGTGTCTTTAGTCGCCTGCAGCGGCTGTAACGGCAAAGCCAAGAAGACCGACGATGAGATCGTGGCCGGTATGGTCATGGCCTCCGGCGGCGAGACTTTCGGTCTCGGTGATATGGGAACATATTATCTTCGTGGTGCCAATGTCTACCACGAGAATCTCGTCTGCGTAGATGACAAAGGAGAATATACCGGTCTGCTCGCAGAGAGCTGGACCACTAACGAAGATGCCAGCGTCTGGACCTTCGTCATCAGAGATGGAGTGAAATGGCACGATGGCGTAGCATTCACCGCCGATGATGTCATCTTCACCATCGACTATACTCTGGAAAAGAAACCTTGGAGCATGAACGATGCCGCCTTCCTCAACGACCTTAAGACATCGTCAGATCCCAACTACAAGGCATACTACAAAGGCAAGAACGAAAAAGGTAAAGAGACCGTCACCATCGAAATGAACGGCCCCTACTCCAACCTGCTTCTTAACATGCGAGCTGGTCTCTCTATCTTTCCCAAACACATCTACGAAAAAGTAGATGATCCTATGACCTACGGAAAGCCTTCGTCCGAACTCGATGCTGCGATCGGTACCGGACCCTTCGTCGTGAAGAGCCTCGATACCACTAGCAGGACCATGACTCTCGAGAGGAACGAAGATTACTACCTCGGCAACGTTAAAGCAAAGAAACTCACCATCCGATACTACAGTGATGCCAACGTCATGGCTCTCGCCCTGAAGAATGATGACATCGATCTTTGTCTGGCCTGGGGAAGCGGTCTCTCCGCTACTGCAGCAGAGTCACTCAAGGACGCCTCCAACGTTGCACTCGGCAAGGCCGACAGCGCAGCCATTTACGGTATCGGTTTCAACTGTATGAAAGCCCCCTGGACCAATCCCGACCTCAGGGTCGCACTCTCCTATGCAGTAGATTATGAGAAGATGGTAGAGCTCATCCTCGGCGGCAACGGTAAGACCCCGGGCAAGAGCCTCATTCCCCAGAGCATGCTCTACTACAAGGACAATGGAAAACTGACCTACGATCCCGCTAAGGCCAAGAGCAGCCTCGAGGCCCTTGGATACAAGGATATCGACAACGATGGATATCTTGAGACTCCTGCCGGCGAGAAGTGGCTGCCGGTTCTCGGATTCAACGCTTCCAATGCAGACAGGGCAGAGATCATAAAGACCTCCTTCAATAAGGCAGGTATCGACCTCCAGCTCGAAGCTGTTCCCACCGCTTGGGCTGCTTGGAAACGACAGGTCGATGACAACGGAATCCGTCTTTACGACATGGTACTCACCGGATGCTCACATCTCGGTACCTATACCTACTGCAACTACGGCACCACTGTCGTCTCCGTCAACGGCGGTCTGAAAGACTGTCAGATCGACACTCCTGACTTCAACCGAGTACTGGACAACCTGAAAGCTGCCGGTACTGCCGACAAGATGAAGAAAGCAGCCGCTGACCTCCAGGACTGGTACGCCGCCAATATGCCGTTGATCCCGTTCTATGATCAGGAGATCATCACCGCATATGGCTCTGATATCACTGGTGTATATGTGGATCCTCAGTTCGCATACACGATCTGCCACGATACCTTGATGAACGTATGTTTCAAATAAGTTAAATAATGGGATTTACCACGATGAAGCCGAGGACCAAATGGTTCATGATGAGGATTCTCAGATTCCTCATCGTCGGCTTCATCGTGCTTACTTTGGTCTTCATCCTGCCCCGTGTGATGCCTGGAGACCCGGTCGACAACCTCCTCGGCGAGGGTGCTCTCAGTCTTAGCGAAGATGCCCGTGAGGGGCTTTTGGCATATTACAAACTCGACCGTCCGATCTGGGAACAATACCTAGCTTTCTTAAAGTCGATCTTCACTTTCGATTTCGGTTATTCGATAACCCGTGCTATGCCTGTAAGCGATCTCATCTCCAGCAGGATCGGATGGACTCTGCTTTTGACGCTTCCCTCGATAATCATCGGTTCAATTGCATCGATCTTCTCTGCCGTTTACTGCGGAACCAAACGCGGCTGTTTACTGGATAGAATACTGGTAAGCCTGTCCATATACACAGAGACAGTCCCCACATTCTTCATAGCGATGGTGGCGATCCTCATCTTCGGTATCTCGCTAGGGATCTTCCCCATATCGCACATATCGTCAGGAAGATACACGGGAATGGACAATATCATAGATATCATCTACCACATGATACTGCCCATATCCGTCCTGTCATTCACGATATTCCTGGGTAAATTCCTCGTCTTGAGAAATACTGTCATCCAGATATCCGATGAAGCCTACATCATGGTGGCCAGATCGAAGGGTATGTCCGATTCTCAGATCCGCCGTTCACACATCACCAGGAACATAATGCCGTCATTTCTGAGCATGCTGATAATGAACATTGGCTTCATGATATCCGGAGCATTGATGATAGAAATAATCTTCTCACTGCAAGGAATGGGAACACTGGTATATTACGGGATCTCAACTCAGGATTATCCCGTGATCCAGGGTACGTTCATAATCATCGTTGCATGGGTGCTGTTCACCAACATGTTCGCAGAATTCATGTATGGTGTAGTTGACCCGAGGGTGGGAGATTCTGTCGAAGGGACTAAAGTGAAATGATCGACAGAATCAAGAACTTTATCGCGAAACTCCCCGTCTCGACGAAGATCGGCCTTGTCATTGTCTTCTTGTTCTGCATCCTAGCATTGATCGCCCCGTACGTTGCTCCTTACGACCCGCACGCAATGGACTTTAAACCATCCCTAAGCCCGAGCGCCGAACATCTTCTCGGCACCGACAATCTAGGCAGAGACATTTTCTCCCAGCTCCTATGCGCATCAAGGGTCTCGCTCCCCATCGGTATAGTCGCCGCAACAGTCGTTGTCCTGATAGGTTTTACTGTCGGTATCTGGGCCGGATACCGCGG
>JAEEOC010000091.1 GCA_016284035.1 Dehalococcoidales bacterium | reverse complement strand
AGCTGACCGCTGAAACCGTTACCCAGATCTGGCTCACCAAGTCTGGCAACGACAACGTCCTCTGGGCTCAGAATGCAAAGGGTGTCTACAAGTATGTTGATACCTTCAACACTCACGGTGATGGTCTCACTGGTGAAGTTATTGGCAAGAGTGAAGAAGATCCCGATTTCTATGGCATTGATTTCTCCTGGAATGCAATGGACAATGCATATGAATACATCTTCATCGCATCCGATGCCGAAGAACTGGTCACTCTTTTCAGCAGTGATATAATTGATCCTACGCAGGATTTTGATTATTACAGTGCTGCAACTTTGTATGGTGATCAGTATCTGTTGAACACAATCTTTGCAACCAAGACTGATTTGACTTCTGTTAGGATGTATGCTGCTGCTTCAGCTAAGATCTACTACAATGTTTGGGCTGTAGTCGGCGGTTCCGATGACAGCATGTTCAACAACACCACTCACGATGTTGTTTCCTTCGCATATGCCAATCCTTGTAAAATGATTGGCACCCCTATGGCAGCTCCTGTCTTCCTGACACCTAACTCCTACGTCAATGGCAACCTTGCATGGGGTGCTGCTGATGTCCAGGCTGACAATGCTCAGATTACTTGGGCAGACCATGTTTATCAAAACGGAGAACCCTACTTCTCCAAGTATCCTCATGAACTCAAGATAGTCAAATATACTGATAATCAGGATTACTTAGCTCTTCTTGACATGGCATCCACAATCACTATTCCTGCTGGTTGTTTCTCCTACTCACCTGTACTCGAATACAACACTGCCTATGCAGTCGCTATCCGAGCAGTCTCTGAAAGTGCTGATGGTGAATGGGGCTACCTGGTCTTCTCCACTGTCGAGAATTCACCTTACGCTGGTGGCAAAGATGGCGGTGCTAATGTAGTCATCACCAATACCACCATCGACTTCCCTGCTCCTGTCACTGTTACCGAAAACACTATTTCCTGCGAACCTGATACCCTCACTGTCACCGTTCCTGCACCTATCACCAATACTCTTGTTCCTGCAGAAGCCGGTGCCTCCTCCACTCCTATCTACATCTGGGTCATCATCGCAATCGGTGCAATCCTCTGCATCGCAGTCATCGTTCTCATCGTTCGAACCCGACGCGTAGCATAGTAACTGCACTTAAAGTTGTGTAACTGAAAGAGAGCCTCCTCGTGAGGCTCTCTTTTTTATTGATGTCGCTTATCAAAACTGCAACAGTTCGACATTTTTGATAGAATAGATAACAATCAAAGCAAAACGCCTTTCGGAGGAACAGTTCATTGATCGACGACCTCTTTTTAGATAAACCATCAACGTACGAAAAGTATGACAGTCTCGGAATGCGCACCCACCTCGATAACATCGTCTCCATGGCAAAAGATGCCTGGGAGAACAATAAGACTTTCAAACTCCCTGAAGAATATAAAAAAGCTGACAGCATCGTCGTCATGGGTATGGGCGGTTCTGCCATCAGTGGGAATCTTATCGAAGGTCTGGTAAGAGAAAAATGCAAACGCCCCATCAGCGTCTTCAGACAGTATGACCTGCCCGCTTTTGTTAACGAAAATACGCTCGTTAGCTTCTCAAGTTATAGTGGTAATACAGAAGAGACGCTTTCAGCCCTCAATCAGGCTCTCGGCAGTCCTTGCATGAAGTTGGTGTTCACTTCCGGTGGCAAGATGATGGATATCGCCAAGACAAACGGGGTTCCATATATCGAGAACAAGTACAAATCCCCTCCCAGGGCAGCAGTTCCCCACAGCATGTTTGCTCTTCTCAGAGTACTTAGCAATCTCGGATACATCGACTGCACCAGTGATGAAGTTGAGGAAGTGCTCGAAAAGGCAGAGGCATACCGTAAGACCGTCGAAGTCGCAGTTCCGACATCAAAGAACCCTGTAAAGCAGCTTGCATTAAAGCTCGCAGGAAAAGTGATTGTAGTATACGGTGCTGAATTCATGTACTTCCCTGCCATGCGGTTAAAGAGCCAGATCAATGAGAATTCCAAAAACTGGGCATTCTGTGCCGAAATTCCAGAAGTCGATCATATCGATGTCCAGGAATACCCCCATCCCAAAGAGTTCAAAAAGACTTTAAGTGTCGTCATGTTCAAATCAGATCTCAATAATCCAAGGATTCAGAAAAGATTCGATATCACAGAAGCGATCCTCGGTAACGAAAAGATCGATACCCACGTCATTGAATTCAATAAAGGATCAAAACTGATGCAGCTTATGAGATCGATGATATTTGGCGACTATCTGAGTTTCTATATAGCTGAAACTAATCATGAAGAACCCATCCTCAACGAGATCATAAACTACGTAAAGAGCGAGATGGGCGACTATTAATCGGCTGAATCTTTCAGATATTTACCATAATTGGACGACTGCTGTTCCTGCGCTCTCCTAAGCAGAATCGCTCTATCGATCCAGCCTTTTTCATACGCGATAGCTTCTGGAACTCCGAAGAGTTTTCCTGTATTCTTTTCCAGTTTCTGGACGAAAACGCTTGCTTCAAGCATGGAATCAGCTGTTCCGGCATCAAACCATGAACAACTCTCATCTAAGATGTTTACAGAGAGCTGACCGGCATCCAGATAAAGCTTGTTGATATCAGTGATCTCCAGTTCTCCGCGCTTTGATGGAGTGAGAGATTCAGCATATCCGCAGACTTTTTTGTCATAGAAATAAAGACCTGTCACACAGAGGTTGGATTTAGGATGCAGCGGCTTTTCTTCCAAAGAGATAGCTTTACCGGATGCATCGATCTCAACGATACCGAAACGCTTCGGATCTTTGACCGGATAACCGAATATCGTTGCGCCCGCTCCATTATGCTGGGCTTTTTCAAGTTTTGAGACAAGAGTCTCTCCATAAAAGATATTGTCTCCCAGTATGAGACAACAAGAGTCATCACCGATAAAATCTCTGCCGATAATGAAAGCTTCAGCAATGCCCTTGGGCGAAGGCTGGATCTCATATGAAAGATCGATCCCGAACGAGGAACCATCCCCAAGGAGAGCTTTATACTGCTCCTGATCCATAGGAGAAGTGATCAGCATGATCTCTCTGATATTGGCCTGCATCAATGTTGATAAAGGATAGTACAGAAGAGGTTTATCGTAGACAGGCAAAAGTAATTTTGAAGTTACGAGAGTGGAAGGATATAGACGGGTGCCTTTGCCTGCGGCCAGGATGATACCTTTCATTTATTTGATACTCTCATTTCTGCAGTTTTGCTGCCAGCGCCATGAATCGCGGCACATATCTACAATATCCTTATCAGCCTTCCAACCTAAAATGTCATTGGCTTTTGAGGGATCCGCCACACAGAATGGTACGTCACCCGCACGTCGTTCTGCGATCTCATAAGGAATCCTCAGACCGTTTGCTTCCTCAAATGCATGGATCATCTCCAGTACACTGGTACCTTTACCTGTACCGAGATTAAAGATGCCACATCCGGTGTGGACGAAAGCATATTCAAGAGCAGCGACATGTCCTCTGGCAAGATCGACGACATGGATATAATCCCGGATACAGGTGCCATCCGGGGTATCATAGTCACTTCCGAAGACTTTCAGTTTAGGAAGGATGCCGGCAGCGACCTGGGTGATAAAAGGCATGAGATTATTTGGAATGCCGTTGGGCTCTTCACCAATGAGCCCAGATTCATGAGCTCCGACTGGATTGAAATATCTCAGAAGAATAGATGTAAAACCTTCATCAGCCTTTGAAACATCAGACAGGATATCTTCGATCATGCTCTTGGTACGTCCATAAGGATTCGAACAGTTGCCTGTCTCATCTTCCTCATTGAACTTATGTGAATCAACAGATACACCATAAACTGTTGCCGAAGAACTGAAGATGATCTTTTCACATCCGTAGGCTTTCATAACTTCAAGCAGTGAAAGGGTGGCGTCTAAATTATTGCGATAGTATTTGAGAGGTTCTCGTACAGATTCGGATACTGACTTAAACCCGGCAAAGTGGATAACAGCATCGATATGATGGGAACTGAATACTTTTCTAAGATCATCTTTATCAGCAACATCAATCTCATAGAAAGAGGGTTTCTTACCCGATATTTGTGCGATTCTGTCGACAACATTTTTGGAACTATTGGATAGATCATCAGCGATAACGACCTCATACCCTGCAGCAATCAGCTCGACTGCAGTATGCGATCCGATATACCCTGTTCCACCGGTCAATAAAATCGTCGTCATAATTACCTCATTATCTATGATGCCTTATTTTAGCATTATGCCTTTAAGAGTTTTTTTCTCATTAATGACTGTATCGGTTTTTCAAATAGTTCATGGCCCAGAATACTGATGACAAGACATAGTGTGAAACAAATCATGATAGTAAGGATATTATTTGTATTATTTATAAGACCATTAATCTTCATGACCAATGGCCAGACAAAATACTGAGCCAAGAAAAATGCATAAGAAATCTTGACCAAATAGCTGAAGATTTTAGTATCACCTAAAGGCACTTTGTTCATTGAAGACATTGAAATAGTGATCAGCGAGAACATCGGCAGAGCAATCAGGTTGTAGAGCATATAATCGCCTACTCCTTTACCTGATCTTACCCCCAAAGTCACACCCGCAATCAAAACAGCAAATTCAAGAAGAACAAGTATTGGATTTCCCCACAACTTGGAAGAGAAACATTTTTCATCTTCTTTTAATGAGCAAAGCAAAATCCCGATAAAGAATTCAAGACAACGAAAGAACGGATTTGAATAGATATTACTTATCTTGAACCCCCGTACAATGAACGGAGAATACAACAGAATGAAGATGCATACACAAAGGATTATGATCTTATCTTTCCTTTTGAGCTGTTTCATGATTTCCTGAATGAATGGATAAAGAAGATAACAGATCAGGATACATGAGACAAACCAAGTTCCGCCGTTGTGCGAGATATTGAAAAGTGAATTGAATACCGATTGGATTCCCAGTGTTTCGATTGGGAAAAGCAGAAGATCCTGCGACCATGTTTCTTTGCCGAGAAACAAGATATAAAAGATTGCCGTAAGAAAATAAAGAGGAAGAATAACGATTAGCCGCTTCAGATAGTATTTTTTGATATCAACAATTGAAGTTAAGGAAATGTTTTTATATGTGTGAAACAAGACAAATCCGGACAGGATGAAGAATCCTGTCATATAGATTGCACCCATATTGACGTAATCATTCAGGAATCCATAATCACACTTGGTAACATGAATATGCGAATGGAATAAAAAGACCGTCAGGACAGCTATCACTCTGAAAAGGTCCAACCCAACTAGTCTACTGATTGATTGTTTATTACTCTTCATATCAAATAGCTCCAACAATCGGGCTAATTATAGGTAATAGGACAAACTAAGACAAAGATTCATGGTGTTTTTTATTAGTTATATGAAAAACATTATAATAATTAGCAAATTAAACACGTGTGAATCATACCTAAGCAATAATATTCTATGACTAGGCTGAAAACAACAATCTTAAGGTTGCTCAAATTCATCAATCCGGTTTTGATGACGGCACCTTTTGGCTACGCATGGTATGAATTCTACAGAGAAACCCTTTACTACGAACCCTTCTACCGCCGCGGCAACTATGCTCTTTTGATTCTCTTCTTAGTTATTTATGCATATTTGGCTCACATTTATGAAGGCTATTCAGTATCTACATCCAAGAAGAACGATATTGTGTTGAGCCAAACTCTTTCGATTTTTATAACTGACTGTTTGATGTATGTTTTGACATATATGCTGGCTCGACATCTTCCCAATCCACTGCCGCTTTTAGGTGTTTTTATTTCACAGATCATTATTTCGTTCATATGGACATGGCTCGTCAGCGGCTGGTATTTCGCGGCATTCCCCAAAAAGAAAACTACAATCATTTTTGACGACCGGCCAGAACTGGATCTGTTGATTCAAAAATACGGTCTCGATGTGGTATACGATGTACATCGAAAGATAAACGTTAAGGATGTGATTTCAAATCTTCGAATTCTCGATGACAGCGATGTTATTTTCTTCAGCGGAGTTCACAGTCACGACCGAAATGTAATCATAAAATATACCCTCAACAAGAAAACCGAGAACTTCATCATTCCCAGGATTGGAGATGTTCTCATGCATGGTGCCAAAAAGGTCCATATGCTGCATCTTCCGATGCTTATGGTTCAAAGATATAATCCTACGATCGAATACACATTCATTAAGAGATTATTTGACCTGGTGGTATCGCTGATTTGCCTGATTGTCTTCAGTCCTTTAATGATCATAACTGCAATAGCAATCAGGATTTCAGATGGAGGTCCGGCTCTTTATAAACAAGTCAGACTCACAAAGAATGGAAAGAAATTTAAGATATACAAATTCAGAAGCATGCGAATGGATGCCGAAAAGGATGGAGTAGCCAGATTATCAACAGGAGATTCCGATACACGCATCACTCCAGTCGGCAGGATCATCAGACGTTTCAGGATCGATGAATTCCCGCAGTTATTCAATGTCATTGCAGGCGATATGAGCTTGATCGGTCCCCGACCGGAAAGACCAGAGATTGCTGAAGAGTATATGAAAAAATTGCCTGAATACAATCTAAGATTGCAGACTAAAGCTGGTATGACCGGTTATGCCCAAATATATGGAAAGTATAATTCAACTCCATATGATAAACTGCAACTCGATCTCTTCTATACGATCAATCCCAGTTTCATCGAAGATATCCGTATCATCTTCTCAACAATAAAGATCCTCTTCATAAAAGAATCAACAGATGGCATCGAAGAAGGAAAGACCAATGCGGCCCGATAATGACAGTTCAAATGAACTGGTCAGCGTCGTAATGCCGGCATACAATGCTACCAAAACAATCCGCCAGTCGATCGAATCCGTTCTTACTCAAACATATACTAACTTCGAACTGATAATCGCAGATGACTGTTCCAGAGATGATACTTTCGCATTGCTACAGGAGATATCAAAAGAGGACGACCGAATCGTCTGCTATCAAAATGAGACCAACCTGGGCGCTTCACTCAACAGACATACTCTTATCTCCAAAGCCAAAGGAAACATCATCGCATTTCTGGACTGCGATGATATCTGGGAACCAACAAAGCTTGAGAAACAGATCGTACTGATCAATAAAGCTGATATCGTCTATACAGGTTCAGCATTCATGGACAGCGATGGAAACAGATTCGACTGGACGATGCATGTACCCGCCACTGTCACATTCAAAAAACTCCTTAAGCAAAACATCATATCGAATTCCTCTGCCATGACAAAAAAAGACCTGTTTTTGGCAAATGAGACCGTAAAGAATGGAATACATGAGGACTTTGCCTGCTGGCTTGGAATGCTGAAGAACGGCGCAAAAGCAGTCGGAATCGATGAGCCGCTTCTGATTTACCGGCTCTCTCCGAAATCGAAATCAGGAAATAAATTCAAATCAGCAATCATGAACTATAAAACTTACAGAACAGTCGGTATTAACATGTTTTCTGCTCTGTTTTACGAAATCGTCTATCTCTTCAACGGGATCAGAAAATATAAACATCTTGTGAAGTAGCCATGAATGAATCGATCTTAAAAAAACTGAAGATGGTTAAGCTGTCCGATATAGGTCAGCTCTTCGTTTTTTTTGTAATGATCATTCCCGGTCTTGTCTATAAACTGTTTAGACCTCATATTTGGTTGGTCTGTGAAAAAAGGAACGAAGCACGAGATAACGGCTACTGGTTCTTCAGATTCCTAAGAGAAAAAGAACCCTCTACAGATGCAGTTTACGCCATCGATAAAAAGGCTGATGATTATGAAAAAGTTAAAGAACTTGGAAATACTGTTCAATTCGGAAGCATAAAACACTGGCTCTATTACATCGCAGCCGAAGCCAATATCAGCAGCCAAAAAGACGGTAACCCCAATGCTGCGGTCTGTCACTTATTCGAAAATATCCTTGGACTATTCAAATCAAACCGTGTGTTCCTTCAGCATGGGATAGCAGAGAAAGATCTTCCGTTTGTACATTATGGTAATGCCAGGTTCAGGATGTTCTGTTGCGGAGCAAAACCTGAATATGAATTCATAAAAACTACATTCGGTTATCCTGAAGGAGCTGTCAGGTACACTGGCCTCTGCCGTTTCGATAGCTATGTCACGGATGAAAAAGATGAATCACTGATCTTTATTGCACCAACATGGCGTATGCAGCTGAACCGCAGTGCAACAGAAGAGGAATTCTTGAAAAGCGCTTACTATACTAACTGGAGCAGTGTTCTTTCCCATGAACTAGGAGACATATTAAAAGCAAACAATGCCCATGCAGTCTTCTGCGTCCACAGGAACATGTCTAGGTTCAAACATCTCTTTATATCAGATTCGCCCTATATCGAAGTCGTCGAATGGGACGCCATCGACATCAACAAGATGTTAAGGACAGCGGGATTACTGATCACCGACTATTCCAGTATCGCGGTGGATTTCGCATTCCAGTTCAAGAATATGATCTATTTCCAATTCGATCTTGAGGATTTCCAGAAGAATCATCTTCCCAAAGCATATTTTGATTATGAAAGAGATGGTTTTGGTCCGGTATGCAATACCCAAGAAGAACTGTTTGCCGAAATCAATAATTATCTGAGAAACAGAGTTCTGTTAGGAAAATACAAGGAACGTATATTACAATTTTATGAGTTGCATGACAGTTCAAACTGTCGGAGGACATTTGACTCGATCAAAGAGATCCTTTGCACAAAGAAGAAGTAGGAGCTGAATATGAAAGGAATCATTCTTGCTGGCGGGTCTGGAACAAGACTATATCCATTGACCATGATCACATCGAAACAGTTACTACCTGTTTACGACAAGCCTATGATTTATTATCCTCTCTCGACTCTGATGCTCGCAGGAATCAAAGATATCCTTCTAATCTCCACTCCGACCGATCTTCCGAATTATAAAAAGCTTTTGGGTGATGGTTCGAATTACGGAATAAAACTCTCGTATAAAGAACAACCTTCTCCCGATGGTCTTGCACAAGCTTTTATCATTGGCGAAGAATTCATTGGTGATGAACCGTGTGCAATGATACTGGGTGACAACATTTTTTACGGTAAATCATTCAGCGTTCATTTGAATGAAGCAGTTAATAATGCATTGGACGGAAACGCCACGATATTTGGATATTACGTCGATGATCCTCAGCGATTCGGTATCATGGAATTCGATGATGATTTGAACATCCTTTCCGTTGAAGAAAAGCCCGCAAATCCGAAGTCTAATTACTGCATCACTGGGCTCTATTTCTATCCGTCCGGAGTCGCAAAAAAAGCTAAGACAGTAAAGCCATCGGCCAGAGGTGAACTTGAAATCACTACACTCAATGACATTTATTTGAAAGAATCGAAACTTAAATGTCAGATCTTGGGACGTGGTTTTGCCTGGCTCGATACCGGCACCGTCGATTCGCTCCTGGATGCATCTGACTTTGTAAGGATTATCGAAAAGAGACAGGGCATGAAAATATCTGCTCCAGAAGAAATAGCATATAGAAAAGGTTGGATCACAAAAGAGGAACTATTGTCAGCAGCAGATAAATATGGAAAGAATTCACAGTACGGCAATCATCTCCATAATGTAGCGTTAGGCAAATTCCGTTTCTAGTAAGAAGTATTTTGGAGTCATATCTATGAAAAGAGTACTTATCACCGGGGGAGCCGGATTTATTGGATCAAATTTTGTTTACTACATGCTTGATAAGCATCCTGATTATGAGCTCATCTGTGTAGACAGTTTTACTTATGCTGCCAATCCCCACACTCTTTCAAAAGCATTGACTCATAAGAATTTCAAACTCTTCAAAGAAGATATCAGAAACCGAGCGGGAATCTTCGAGATTTTTGAACAGACTAAACCTCAAGTCGTTGTTAACTTTGCAGCTGAATCGCATGTAGACAGGTCCATCGAAAATCCGGGAATCTTCCTTGAAACCAATATCATAGGTACCCAGGTCATGATGGATGCGTGTCGTAAATATGGCATCGAAAGGTTCCATCAGATCGGTACCGATGAGGTATATGGAGACCTGCCATTGGATAGACCTGATCTCTTCTTTCATGAAGACACTCCCATCAAAACCAGCAGTCCCTACAGCACATCTAAAGCATCAGCTGACCTGTTAACGATGGCATATTATCGAACATATGGATTGCCAGTTACGATTAGCCGATGCTCAAATAATTACGGTCCTTATCAGTTTCCAGAAAAGCTCATTCCATTGATGATCGACCATGCACAGAAAGACATGGCTCTTCCTGTCTATGGTAACGGTCTAAATGTCCGCGACTGGCTCTATGTAGAAGATCACTGCAGAGCAATCGATCTAATCCTCGAAAAAGGTAAAGTCGGCGAAGTATACAATGTCGGTGGACACAATGAAAAAGCAAATATCGACATCGTAAAAATAATTCTGAAAGAACTT
>JAEEOC010000090.1 GCA_016284035.1 Dehalococcoidales bacterium | reverse complement strand
TTGCTGCCTTCACCGAGATAGGTCTCGAATTCAGGATGAGTCGCCTTGGGGATTTTGGTCCCGGTCAGACCATGAGTAGTCTCTGCGACATTATTCTCGATGTAGAAGTTGAGGATATATTCGGGATTCATGTTATCGAGGCCGGTGTATGCGAGCTTGGCTTCATCGGTCGATTTGAGGAAGTAGTACTCGCAGTGACACTGTCCGCATGAAAGGTTGTTCACATTGAAATCTTTGATATTTTCGCCCAGTGCATTCTTGAGATATGAATGAGTGATGACTACTTCGCTGCCGGTATTTTCATGACATGTGTAGCAGCCGATGAGTTCATCTAGTTTCTCGTAAACTTCATTGAATTCACGGCTGTATACTTCGACACCTTCGGTATTCACCATGTATGTGAAATCTGATGATTTACAGGTCAGGCAGTTGGCTTTGGGATGCGGCCTGCCGGTTTCTCCTACGTCTGTAAGAGAGAGGTTGTGACCTCGCGGTTCGATGAAATACTTGCCGTATGAGCTGCCGGCGTAGATAACGTCGAGGAATGGATATTGCTCGGGGATACTAACTATCTCGTCCAGCTCAAGATCCTTCATATAAGTCTCGTACTGATACGGATATTGGGTCTTCCATTCTTCGGCGGTGATCAAACGGTTTTTATCATTGTTTTTGTTTCCGTTGCACGCCATGATGAATATGCTTAGGATAGCCAGGAAACAGGATAGGATGATCAAATAATTCTTTTTCTTCATAAGCCTGCCTCTAATAAAAAAAATTGATAAAAACACTACTATGTCATTTTCTCATACTCGTCTTGCATAAACAAGTCTTATAAATCGAAAAAATCATTGATTTTCAATCGTAAACAGTCTTATCGTTGTTCCTTTTTCACGGCACACGAGTTTTACTATACTTACGATATGCGATACATGCTTAATTACAGATATTCGTTTCGAGGATATGCAGACCTGCCTTTCGGTCTGTACGATGAACATACTTCAGAAATGTACTCTTTCAGTCGTTCACAATATTCTTTGCTTCTGGATTGTGATGGCAAGACCGATATCATGCTAGAAAGCCTGTCACCTGAGGATAGATCTTTTTTTGAAAAAGCATATGATTATGGTTTCATAAAAGCAGCGAAAGAAGCTGAGCATCTTACGGATCATCAGCGATACATCAAATACGATAATGCTTATAAGAAGACAGTTCATCTTTCCATTACCGGAAACTGCAACTGTAAATGCCGGCATTGTCTTATGTCCGCTCCGCATGCTAAGTATGATCAGATGTCGGTCGACGATATCAAAAAGATACTTGATGATTTAAGAGCATGTGGGATCACAAGGGTTCAGATCACTGGCGGGGAGCCTCTAGTACATCCACATTTCGATAAGATCATCGAGGAGATAAGTGTTCATGGTCTTCAACTTGAGACCATTTATACCAACGGAATCCTTTTCAGTGAAGATACAATCGATCTTTTCAAACGATACAATCTGACGCCCTCGGTCAGGATCCCGTTTGACGGACTGGGACATCATGACTGGATGAGGGGTATCGATGGTGCTCAGGATGCAGCAGTTAAGGCGATAAGACTATGTGTAGCGCACGACATTCCGTGTCATGCCACCATGACGCTTTTCAAAGATAACCTCGGAAGCATCAAGAAGACTGTGGGATATCTCGAGGAACTGGGCGTAAAAACACTCAAGATCGCGCGCGTTGAAGATCTTGGAGAATGGCATGCATACAGTGTTTCTCACGGCATCTCGCGTGAAGAGGCCTGGGACGCTTTTATCAGATATATCCCCGTATTTCTCTCCGAAAGACATTCGATCAGTTTGGCTCTGGAGGGGCTTTTTAGTTATAACGGCATGACTGGAAAGATAACTGCAGATTTTGAAAAGAATTGTCATGAATCGACTCTGGGACGATACCTGTTATGTGCATCTCTGAAAGATGCTTTTTTCATCAATAGCAACGGAAATGTGCTTCCATGCATGTCATATGTCGGGTCATGTTTTGAAGGCTCTTTTGGAAATATTCTTGAAACGCCGTTAAAGGAGATACTCGATGTCAGTTCTCCTTTAGTTTCGCTGGGAAACAGTAAGGCCGGTGATTTTCTTGGTGTCAGTGAAAAGTGCAGGGACTGTGAGTACAGATTAAGCTGTATCGGTGGTTGCAGAGCAAAACCTATCATTGCCGGCGGCAAAGATCTTATGGCAATTGACGAGGAGACCTGTGCTTATTATCTGCATGGATACAAGAAGAGAAAAGATGAGATATTAAGATCATTGAATCTGACAGGTTTGGATAGTTGATTGTTACGGCGTTCTGTGCTAAAACTAGACTGTAATAGTTTGACTTTTTACATTTATCACGACTAAGGAGACTATTAATGGAAGATAACAAAGACAAAGAAATGAATAATAACTTGTCTGACGATGATTTGGAAAAAGTCAGCGGCGGTATGTTTTGGTTCGGCGAGGATGCCCCTGATGGTCATGAAATCGGTTGTCTGGTTGCGTGGTATGATGATTGGGATGAATACTATTACGATAATAATATCTGCAAGTACTGCAAGGGCGAACTGGATCCTAAGGTTTACCATTTGGATGGTACTATCGAATACAAAAAGTGTACCAAATGCGGCATGAGCTGCGAATAATAATTAGAAGTCTCATAGTTAAAGAAAAGCCCCTGGTGATCGCCATGATCCAGGGGCTTTTTGTTGCCTTTTGATTTATATCTAGAACTCGAACTGTTCAGGAGCGGCGCCGAAGGTATAGAACTTGGCGGTAGCGCTCTTGAAGTAGAGGACCTGAGTGTTGTCGTCGGCGGGATCGTACATGCTCTTGAGAGAAGGATAGTCTTCCAGCATCTTGATCTTTATGAGGCGGTTCTCGTCATTGACGAGCTTACCGGATACTCGTAGCCATACTCCATCCTTGAATGCGCAGACCTCAGCATAAGGGTTGGCAGCCAGCTGCTTGGATACATCCTTGACCTTGCCGGTTTGGATGTAGAGTTTTCCTTCGTAAAGGAGGATAGTGCCGAAAGGTCGGACACGTGGCTGATCGCCTTCTACGGTTGCAAGGAAATAGGTGCCTGCATCCTTG
>JAEEOC010000089.1 GCA_016284035.1 Dehalococcoidales bacterium | reverse complement strand
GTGTGTAGCCCTAGATATAAAGGCCATGCTGACTTGACGTCATCCCCACCTTCCTCCTCGTTTTGCGAGGCAGTATCGCTAGAGAAATCAACTAGCAATGAGGGTTGCGCTCGTTGCAGGACTTAACCATACATCTCACGACACGAGCTGACGACAGCCATGCAGCACCTGTGTAAGCTACTGACTTAACAGTTGGATCCCCTTTCAGTTCACTACTTCTTACATGTCAAACCTAGGTAAGGTTTTTCGTGTTGCATCGAATTAAACCACACGCTCCGCTGCTTGTGCGGGCCCCCGTCAATTCCTTTGAGTTTTAGCCTTGCGGCCGTAGTCCCCAGGCGGAATACTTAAAGCGTTAGCTTCGGCACAGAGAGGGTCGAAACTCCCCATACCTAGTATTCATCGTTTACGGTGTGGACTACCAGAGTATCTAATTCTGTTCGCTCCCCACACTTTCGAGCCTCAGCGTCAGACATAGCCTAGAAGGCCGCCTTCGCCACTGGTGTTCCTCCCGATATCTACGCATTTCACCACTACACCGGGAATTCCACCTTCTCCTGCTACACTCTAGCTCAACAGTATCGGACGCACCCTCCCAGTTAAGCTGGGAGATTTCACAACCGACTTGAAGAGCCGCCTACGCTCTCTTTACGCCCAGTAAATCCGGATAACGCTTGCTTCCTACGTATTACCGCGGCTGCTGGCACGTAGTTAGCCGAAGCTTATTCATAAGGTACCGTCATCATTCTTCCCTTATAAAAGAAGTTTACAACCCGAAGGCCTTCATCCTTCACGCGGCGTTGCTGCGTCAGGCTTTCGCCCATTGCGCAAAATTCCTTGCTGCTGCCTCCCGTAGGAGTTTGGGCCGTGTCTCAGTCCCAATGTGGCTGACCATCCTCTCAGACCAGCTACCGGTCACAGTCTTGGTAGGCCGTTACCCCACCAACAAACTAATCGGTCACAGGCCCCTCCACCAGCGCATTGCTGCTTTCATGACCTCTCTTGTGAGAAGCCATCGTATGCGGTATTAGTCCGCCTTTCGGCGAGTTATTCCCCACTCGTGGACAGGTTACCTATGTGTTACTCACCCGTTTGCCACTAGACTCTTGCGAGTCCCGTTCGACTTGCATGCATAATGCACGCCGCCAGCGTTTATCCTGAGCCAGGATCAAACTCTCTAAACCAAACATTAACGTTTGTTAGAACGTTGATCTGCTCTTAAAAGTTTTATCTTCCTTCCGCTATCCAGTTGTTAAGGTGCTCAACAAAGCAAGAAAAATAATATCACAGATTTTTGAACCGTGTCAAATGACGTTTTAGGCACAAAAATGCTTTTTTAACAAAAAATTTTTCTTTTTATTTTTTATGGCACTTTTTTATTTTTTTTCGGGAGAAGCAGGTCTATCCGCGTGCTATCATGTTAGTATCACCTATTAATAGACACAGGAGGTCTCATAAATGTCGATCATCGATCAGGCAGCAAAAGAGCTTTCCGATATCATAAGGACCGCTCCCGCTGATTATATTGAAGTACATCTCTCGGAAACAGACTCCAGTGCCATCCGTTACCGCCAGCAGAACCTGGAAACGATAGGAAAATCATCCTCCCGCGGCGGCAATATCAGGGCACTCGTTGACGGAGGCTGGGGATTTACATGTTTCAATGATATGGACGATCTGAACAAAAAAGTCCAGGAGGTCATCCATCAGGCCAAACTTGCATCCGGGCCTAAGATCAAACTGGCTGATGTCCCCGTAGTAAGGGATACCGTCAAGTCAGAGTACGACCCTACTACCGTTTCTCTCTCAAGGAAGAAGGAGATCTTCGACCGCTACAACTCACTCATCTGGGAGACTCCTTCGATCCAGTCTTCATCTTTAAGATACGCTGACGGACATAAACGTCAGATATTCCTCAACTCCGAGGGTTCCTTCATCACCCAGGAGCGCTCCGATATCACCGTCGGCATGATGGCTGTCGCCAACAAAGGAAACGATGTCCAGCAGGCCAATATCTCCATCGGCAACATCGGAAATTTTGAAGAGATGACTTCCCTCGACGACGAGATCGTCGATACTACTAAGAAAGCTGTACAGATGCTCGAAGCACCTAAGATCAAGGCCGGAGAATACACCGTGGTCTTGGACCCGGTGCTGGCAGGAGTATTCGTACATGAAGCATTCGGACATCTTTCCGAAGCCGATTTCACCTATGAGAATGAACAGATGAAAGAGCTCATGGTGCTTGGCAAACGTTTCGGCGAAAAGCATCTCAACATCGTTGACGGAGCCAAGGTCCCAGGACTGCGCGGTTCATATAAATATGATGACGAAGGCGTCGAATCCACTAAGACTTATTTAATAAAGGAAGGTATCCTTACCGGCCGACTTCATTCCCGTGAGACAGCCGCTAAGATGAACGAACCGGTCTCCGGCAATGCACGATGCGTCAGCTATCATTTCGCACCCATCGTCAGGATGACCAACACCTATATCGAACCGCAGGACGCCACACTCGATGACCTTCTGGCCGGCATCGAGGAAGGAGTATATGCCAAGAACTGGTACGGCGGCACCACCAGCATGGAGATGTTCACATTCTCTGCCGGTGAAGCCTATATGATCCGACACGGTAAGATCGCTGAGATGATCCGACCGGTAGTCCTTTCCGGCAACGTCTTCACTACCCTCGGCAACATCGATGCCGTCGGCAATGACCTCGATATGAATGAAGGCGGAGGCTGCGGCAAAGGCGGGCAGTTCCCGTTGCCGGTATCCAACGGCAGTCCTCATATCCGTATCCGACACTGCCTGGTAGGAGGTGCATAATCATGAAAGATCATTCCAAACTCATCGACGATATCCTTTCACTTTGCAGAGACAAGACCGATGAATGCGATGTGGTTGTCTCAACCGGTTCATCGATTCCCGTCGAATATGAAGCAAACCGACTTAAGAACATCCATTCCAAACAGTTCCAGAGCGTCTCTTTACGCGTGATAAAAGACGGAAAACTGGGCATCGCTTCCACCGATATCCTTGATGACCCCAAGTCTCTGGTCGATAACGCCATCGAAAGCGCTTCTTACGGATCCAAAGTCAGTTACACACTGCCTGATTCCGCGTCATACCCCTCGATAGAACTCTACGATAAAGACGTCGAAGCCGTGACCATCGATCAGATGGTCGAATGCGGCAATAAACTTATCGAGACCATCACGAAGCTCGATCCCAATATCGTATGTGAAGGCGGTGTCTCAAAAGATACCGGCACCTGCGAATTCGCTAACTCAAAGGGTCTCAGCTACTCCTTCTGTGAGACTTCTTTCGATATCGCCCTTGCCGGCACCATCATTAACGGATCAGACATGCTGTTCCTGGGAGATGGCAAAAGCTCCTGCAAGGTCGACTGGAATATACGCGACATCATCGAGACCATCACTGAACAATATGAACGCACCCGCAGACAGGCTCAGGTAAAATCAGGTCTTCTCCCTGTCATCTTCTCGCCCAACGGCTTCTGCGATGCCTTCATCCCCAGTATCTGCGAAGGCATCAACGGAAAGCTGGTCCTGGAAGGTGCTTCTCCGCTTACCGGAAAGCTGGGAGACAAAGTTTTCGATGAGAAATTCACACTCACTGATGACGCGACTATCCCTTATCGACCGGGCTCCCGCCCAATGGACGGTGAAGGTATCCCCAGTAAGCTGCTGCCCCTTTTCGAGAACGGTAAAGTCGCAAACTTCATCTACGACCTCAAAACCGCTGCATTAGCCAAGACCAAGAGTACCGGACACGGAAGCCGCGGAGGCAGTCTCCCCAGCCCGACGAATATGATCGTAAAACCCGGAACGATGATGCAGTCCGAAATGATCAAGACCATCAAGGAAGGCATCTTAGTCGAAGAGCTGATGGGTGCCGAACAGGGCAATGTACTCGGCGGTGACTTCAGCGGAAATGTCCTTTTAGGCTACAAGATCGAGAACGGCGAGATCGTCGGACGTGTCAAGGACACTGTAGTTTCAGGTAATATATATGAACTACTTAAGGATATAAGTGCGATCGGCAATGACAGCAAATGGATCGGCGGAGTCTACACTCCCTCTATCTGCTTCCCCGCCGTCAGCTGTGCAAGCCACTAAGGAGAGACATCATGGCACTTGATTTTTTGAAGATACTGGCTCGGCCTAAACTGACAGAACCCAATATGATCGCTGCCTGGCCCGGAGTCAGCAACGTCGCGATTCTGGCAGCAACATATATCGCCAAGCATCTCAACTGCAAAGAACTGGCAGCTCTGCGCCCGCAGTATTTCTTCGAACCTAACGGCATGATCGTGCGTGACAGTCTCGTCGAAGGCGCACAATTCCCCACCAATGGTTTCTTCTACTATAAGAATAAGAAAGGGCGAGATCTGATCATATTCATCGGAGAGACACAGCCGACATCTAATACCTACAGTTTCTCCCATGCACTTATCGATGTGGCAGAACGCTTCAACGTAAAATGCATCTATACCAGTGCTGCGATCATCGCCCATATGCATCATACCGAAGCACCTCACGTCTATGGTGTCGGGACCAATGAGAAGATGCTCAATCATCTCACTGCCAACGGGATCGATCTGGGTGGCAATATCCAGATCGCAAACATGAACGGACTCATCCTGGGCGCAGCACAGGAAAGGAACATGGACGGCGCCTGCATCCTGGCAAGCGTACCGAACTATACCACCCATATGAACAATCCTCCGGCAGCTCTGGCCATCGTAAAAACATTGGCATCGCTACTTGAGATCAATGTAGATCTTGAAGACATGGAAAAATACGCCGATGATGCCCGGGAAGACCTCAAACAGATGGCATCTGAAGCAATGGGAGACTACATCGATTTCTTCACTGAGCCTATCTGGGAAAACCCTGAGAGCAGGTTCAACGAAGACATCGACGACGATGAGGACGACAACTTCAATGAAGACAACTAACGAAGAACTGCGCAGAGCGCTCGAAGTGATTGCTGATGAGGATCAGCTTCTGACAGAAGCTGAATTCAATGCGCTCTCCGATATGACCTCCGACGAAATGGAAGACTTCACTGAAAGATGGAGGACCATCGACTGCACACGCCGACAGCAGGTCGTATGTCTCTTACATGATGAGAGCGACGAAAAAACCAGTTATGATTTCTCCCGCATCTATCGTCTATGCCTGCGTGATCACGATGCCGATGTCAGATATGAAGCAGTCAAAGCATTATGGGAGAGCAGGGACACTTCCCTGATCCCAAGGCTGACAAAACTGATGATGGAGGACGAATCAAACGATGTCCGCGAGGCAGCTGCCGAGATACTGGGCAATTTCGCACTCATGACCGAGCTTGAGGATCTTCCCTACTCAGCAGAACTTGAAAACGCCTTGCTCTCCGTCTATTACAACGAAAACGAACTGGACAGCATACGATGCCAGGCGTTGATCGCTGTCGCCCCTCTCTCTGCTCCCGGCGTGATCAAAGCTATCGGCGATGCTCAGCAGAAGAGCGATGAGATCTATAACTGCGCTGCAATCTGTGCCATGGGCCGCAATACCGATGATGTCTGGATCCCTTATATCATCGAAGCACTTAAATCTGAAGATAAAGAGATCCTGCTGGCGGCCGTCGAGGCATCAGGTGAACTTGAGAGTCCCGAATTCATCCCCTACCTTGCCTCACTCATGATCGAGAAGGATGAAGAACTGCTCTATCAGGCGATCGTGGCTTTAGGCAAGATCGGCACGACCGCAGCTAAGAACGCTGTCATGTCTCAGGCAGAACATGAAAGTGAAAAGATCCGCGACGCCGTACAAGATGCTCTTACATTGATCAGCGAAAAAGCTTCTCCGCTGACATTTGCATTCGATATCAAAAAACACGGTATCGGCGGCTGATCATTAAGTCATTAAGGAGGGACCACTCATGGAATATGCTTATTCATTCATGATGATCGCTTTCGGAGCAATGATGCTCCTGTATGCAGGACTTCTGGCACTCTTCAAAGACTACAAGATGATTCCCCGTCACTGGTACGTCCGCCCCAAGGACCCCAAGCACTACGCTGTCTGTTTTGCCAAGCTTATAGCCGTCATAGCATTGGGGCCGATAGTCAGCGGCGGTATCTGGGCGATCGCTCCCACGACACTGTGGGTACAGATATTGGCTATTGCCATACTGGTATTGAGCATTGTTGTCGACGTCAAGGTCGGCAAAAAGCTGTTCGGGCCGATCTTCAACGATACAGGGATATAAAATTCTTTAAAACATCTTCCTGTTATAATGTTACACACTTTGAAATGGTAGGTTCATAATATGCTCAGAAATTACAATATGCTTCCCCTCATGGTCGGATCCCTTCCCTACACCGATCCCAATAAAGCCTGTGAGAAAGTTAAACAATATTTTGATAAGACTCCCTGCTGGCCTCAGCTTCCAGTCAAAGATTCCCGCGAAGGCATGATCCAGCAGGTCGTGAACGGTCTTCCCGGTATCTCATTAGTCGACGGCAAATACATCATGGACATCGAATCTGCCGACATGGATGAGTTCGAGGCCTTCGTCACAAGAGCCATGACTGAAGATTACTCTCAGTCAGGCCTTGCCGATTATGAAGCTTCAGGACTCTACGCCATGCTGGATACCGAATGGGATGAGCCGGTCCTCGTAAAAGGACAGCTCTGCGGCCCCGTCACTCTTGCTCTCAGCATATTCGATAAGAGCGGAAAGCCCGTTATCTATGATGACACCGTTACCGATCTCATTACTAAACATATCAAATTGAAAGCTATGTGGCTCGAGAACGAGCTCAAAAAGATATCCCCTAACACTCTCATCTGCTTCGATGAGCCTTCACTCACAGCCTATGGTTCCGGCTTTTTCAGCTGCTCACCGGAAAGACTGACATCTCTCATCTCTGAAGTCGAGAGTTGTGTACAGGGGCTCTCCGCCGTACACAGCTGCGGTGAAACATTCTGGCCTATCGTCACCAACACCAGTGTCGATATCATCAGTCTCGACGCCATCGATTACGGACAGAGATTGAATCTCTACGCTAATGAATTAGCTGATTTCTACACTCGCGGCGGAAGCATCGCCTGGGGCATCGTACCTACCGCTGCCGAAAAGATACAGACCACGACAGCCCAGCAGCTGACATTCCTGCTCAAATGTATCTTCGATCGACTGATGTTCCATGGTATCGACGAGACTCATATGTACGCCAACAGTTTCATCACACCGGCCTGCGGTCTGGCAGGGCTGGATGAAGAGGATGCAGAGAAAGCCCTCTCACTCACCAAAGAAGTTGCCGACGCCATCAGAAGATGACGGAATAATGCATAAATACTTTTTTTAATCTATACTTAACAAACAGTTCATTAATAATCCTTTAGGAGGATAACTATGGCATCAGAACTTGAAGAACGAAACAGCCAGGTCCTAGATGAAATCTGGAATATAGCTAGTGAGCATATCGATAAAGTAATCACTTCCGAACAGGAGCGTCAATTCATCCTTTCCATCGCGATGGGAGCTACTGTTGCAGCTGAGCTCTTCCTCAACAACTGCGAAAGCATTCGTCCTTTCTGGCGAGAAGGTTCCATTGAAAAAGGCAAAGAGATCTGCAATCTTTTCTCTTTCATCATGCTCAGCCAGTGTTACCGATGGATCAACCAGCAGCCTGGTGCCGACCCCAATGCTAACCTCCCTAAAGAAGTAATGTCCACTAAACTCATGTACATCTTTGAAGTCGCTCCGGAACGCTGGATGGAAGACTTCACTAAATTCGATGAACAGTTCAATTATGACCTCGACAACCATCCTCATATCATCCACCTTTCAGCACTCATCATCGCCAAGATCTGTCAGCTCTGTGGCCATCAGTGTCTTGCATGGGGCGAAATCGAATTCCCTGTCCATGAATTCAAAGACATCATGAGCCCCAGCGTCCTTATCGATGGTGCACCTCTCCGAGAACAGAAAGATATCAATGTCGTTGCTACCGCCCTTTCAACCGGTATCGATGCCATGAATAAATATATCGAAGAGGCCAAATAGGAAGATGCCCCTGGGTACTTCTGACCTGATAGAGTTCCTATCAAAACCATCCTCCTACCCACACAAAACTGATCAGAACATTCAGGTCATCCAAACGCAAATGTCTCTCGTCTTCTTGACGGGAGATTGTGTCTATAAGGTCCATAAACCTGTAGATCTAGGCTATGTCGACTATACGACCCTAGATAAGCGTCACTATTTCTGCGAGCAGGAAGTCATCCTGAACAAACGTCTCTCTCCCGAACTCTATTACGGTGTGGTCCCCATCACCATGAATGCCGCTGGATCACTGGAACTGGATGGTAAGGGAGAGATCATAGAATATGCCGTCAAGATGAAGACTCTTCCCGCTGACAAGATGCTTGATAAGCTCTTGGTCACCGATTCTGTCACACCGGATATGATGATCAATGTTGCTAAGAAAGTATCGGCATTCCATAAGAAAGCTGTATATTCCGAAGAGATCGCCAAAGTTGCATCTCTCGATACCCTCACATTCAATGCTGACGAGAACTTCCAACAGCTCTCCCCATACATCGGCAGAGTCTTCTCCCAGCAAGAATACGACCGTATCTGTATCTTCACCCGCAACTTCCTCAAGGATAATGCCGGTCTTTTCAATAAACGTATCAGCGACAACCGCATCAAAGACTGTCACGGTGACCTTCATTCACAGCATATCTGCTTCACTGATCCAATCTCGATCTATGACTGTATCGAATTCACAGACCGTTTCCGCTATGTCGATGTAGCAGCCGAAGTGGCATTCCTCTGCATGGATCTGGATCACAGCGGACATTCCGATCTGGCACAGACTTTCCTGGCTGCATATGTCGAAGACAGCCAGGATGAAGAGATACTGAAACTCAGCCGATATTACCGATGCTACTATGCCTGTGTTCGGGCAAAAGTCAACTGCTTCCAGCTGGATGATCCTTTGGTCTCAGATGAAGCAAAAGCAAAGTGTCAAAAGACCGCTAAATCATACGTCGACCTGGCTTGTTCTTATACCGATAATAAGACTCATCTCTTCATCAATTACGGAACGACTGGATGTGGAAAATCCACTCTTTCAAGAGAACTTTCGCAACATCTTGGGCTCATCTATATATCATCCGACATCACACGCAAACGCCTGGCTAATGTCGCACTGGATGACCATCATTTCAAAGAACTCAACGCTGATCTATACAGCCCTGAGATGACAAAAAAAACTTATGATACTCTTTACGAAAACGCAGACAAAGCACTGCGTTCCGGCATGTCAGTCATTATCGACGCAGCTTTCCTCAAGAAAGAAGAAAGAGCCAAAGCGTTCGATATCGCCAAAAAGAATGGTGCAAAATATCATATTCTGGAGTACCCGACCACAAAAGAAGACACTATCAGGAATCTTCAGAAAAGGTCTCAGGAAAACGATGCTTCAGACGGAACATTTGATATCTACCTTATGCAGATCGCAACTCTCGATCAGCTGACTGACGATGAAAAAGCATACGCCATCGTGATCGATCAATCCGGATCACTCGATAATAAAATAAATAAAGTAATGGAAGTGATAGCTAATGAATAATTATGACATCAAAGACATCTCTTTAGCCGATAAGGGCAAACAGCGTATCGAATGGGCCAGACGTGATATGCCGGTCCTCACACTCATCAGAGAAAGATTCGAAAAGGAAAAGCCTTTGAAAGGTATCCGTATCGGCGGCTGCATGCATATAACCACCGAGACCGCCAACCTGGCACTTACACTGCTTGCAGGCGGAGCCGATCTCGTTATGTGCGCATCCAACCCTCTCTCAACTCAGGACGATGTTGCAGCAGCTCTGACTTCCATGGGCGTTCCCGTGAATGCCATCAAGGGCGAAGACGATGCCACTTATTACAAGCATATCAATACCGTCCTTGACCATAAACCTCAGATCACCATGGACGACGGCGCCGATCTGGTCACGACACTGAACACTAAGCGCCGCGAGCTCCTTTCCAATATCATCGGCGGCACTGAAGAAACCACTACAGGCGTCGTAAGACTGCGCGCAATGGAAAAGACCGGACATCTCGAATATCCGGTAATCGACGTCAATGACGCCCAGACCAAACACTTCTTCGATAACCGATACGGCACCGGTCAGAGCACCATCGATGGTATCACCCGTGCCACCAATATCCTTTGGGCTGGCAGGACCGCCGTCATCTCCGGTTACGGCTGGTGCGGCCGCGGTCTCGCACTCCGAGCAAAAGGACTTGGCTCCAATGTCATCGTCTGCGAAGTCGATGCCATCAAGGCTCTTGAAGCAGCCATGGAAGGATACATGGTCCTCCCCATCGCTGAAGCAGCCAAGTTCGGTGATATCTTCGTCACCGTCACTGGCGATAAGAACGTCATCTCCCGCAGCGCCTTTGAAAACATGAAAGACGGCGCCGTCATGGCCAACTCCGGCCACTTTAATTCCGAGATCGACATTCCCGCACTCACCGAGATGTCAGTTTCACACCGTGAAGTACGACCTATGGTCGAAGAATATACTATGCCCGACGGACGAAAACTCAACCTGATCGCTGAAGGCAGATTGGTGAACCTCTCTGCCGCTGAAGGACATCCTGCCTCTGTCATGGATATGTCCTTCGCTAATCAGGCTCTTAGCGTCGAGTATCTCATCAAGAACCAGGGCAAACTTCAGAAACATGTCTATGCCGTCCCAGAAGATATCGATTATGGTATCGCAGAACTGAAACTCAAGGCCATGGGCATCAAGATCGATACCCTCACCGAAGAACAGATCGCATATCTCTCAGGATGGGAAGAAGGGACCTAGAAAATGAGTAACGAATTCATCAAGTTCGGCACCGATGGCTGGCGTGCCATCATCGCCGACGATTTCACTGTCCAGAACGTTCGTCTCGTAGCTCAGGCGACTGCCGAATATTTCCTGACATTGTCACCAGAACCGACCGCCGTCATCGGCTACGATACCCGTTTCGCATCCGCAACTTTTGCCAAGGCGACCGCTGAAGTCTTCGCTGCCAACGGCGTCAAGACTTACCTCTCACGTGAACCGGTGCCTACCCCTGTCACCAGCTACGGCATCGTGACCCGCAAGGCTACCGGCGGTGTCGTCATCACGGCATCACACAACCCGGGCAATTGGAACGGCTTCAAAGTGAAATCATCCAACGGTTCCAGTCTGGAACCCGAAAATGTTGCTATCATCGAGAAGAGGATCCATGAACTCTTCCCTGTCGAGATCAAGACGATTCCGGCAACCGAAGCCTTTGCCAAAGGGCTCCTTGAATATGTAAGCATGTTCCAGGAGTATGCCGATCATATCGCGACTTTGGTAGATCTGGAAGCTATCAGAAAATCCGATATCAAGATCGCTGTCGATTCGATGCACGGCGCCGGTATTGGTTATCTCAAACGTATCCTCAACTGCGGCAACAAGCTTGCAGAACTGCACAACGACATCAATCCCCTTTTCCCGGACATGAATCAGCCGGAACCCATCGATGCCAACCTCCATTCTCTCTCATCTTTTATCAAGAGCGAACACTACGACGTAGGATTGGCAACGGACGGCGATGCCGACCGACTTGGTGTGATGGACGAAAATGGCAACTTCATGACCCAGTTGGAGGTTTGCGCGCTTCTGGCATACTATCTGCTTGAGTTCCGCAAAGAACGCGGTCCTATCGTCAAATCCATCACCACCACCGAGATGCTCTACGGACTGGGAAAGCTCTATAAAGTCCAGGTCGAAGAAGTCAATGTCGGTTTCAAGTATGTAGCTCCGGTCATGATCAAGACCAATGCCATCATGGGCTGTGAAGAAAGCGGAGGCTACGGCTTCTGCGGTCATATCCCCGAACGTGACGGTATCCTGGCCGGTCTTTACTTCATCGATCTCATGTTAAAGACCAACATGAAGCCATCTGAAATCCTGAAGAAGGTCTTCGATCTCGTGGGCCCGCATTACTACAACAGGATCGATGTAAAATTCGACGCATCCAAGAAAGACGCCATCATCGCACGTCTCCGCGACAATCGTCCGGAACAGATTCTCGGCGTCAATGTCATCGACGTCAAGACCGATGACGGTTTCAAATACTATCTTGAAGACGGTTCCTGGCTACTCATCCGATTCTCCGGTACTGAACCCCTACTCCGCACCTATACCGAGACCAATTCCCCGGAAAGAGTTAAAGCTTTCCTCAAGGAATGCGCCAACATGGCCGGAATCTAAAGGTCTGATCTATCCGATGCAAAAAGGCATCCCAGTGTCGACTGGGATGCCTTTTTTTAGTGCTTGAATGAAATAAAAAAAGGAGAAGACTCTGAAGTCTTCTCCTTGATATATGCAACAAATAATAAAAGAACAGTCTAACGCTTTGTGTACTGGGTATCTTTTCGGGCTCTCTTGAGACCGGGCTTCTTTCGTTCCTTAGCACGAGGATCTCGGGTAAGCAGACCTTCTTCTCGGAGCTTTTCTTTGTAAGCCTCGTCCTCTTTGAGAAGAGCGCGGGCGATACCTAATGAGATAGCATCGGCCTGACCGCTGACGCCGCCGCCGCAGGTCTTGACTTCAACGTCGAACTTGCTGGCAGTATCGGTAACGTTCAGAGGTTTGACGATGACAAGTCGATGAGTCTCAACAGGGAATCGTTCTTCTAAGGGTTTGCCATCGATGATGATGGAACCAGAACCTGCAAATAATCTGACCTGGGCGATAGCTGTTTTTCGTCGGCCAGTACCCCAAACATAACTTCTCTTAGCAGTAGCCATATCTTCTCCTATGCCTCCTTCTCAACTTTTACGTTTCCGTCGGCTGCATAAACGGTAAGTTTCTTCATCATGCTGTCACCTAAGGTGCCACGAGGAATCATGCCTCGTACAGCTTTCTTGATGACTTCTTCAGGCTTCTTTTCAAGAAGGTCACGAAGAGAAATCTCTTTGAAACCGCCGGGGTAATTGGAGTGATGTATATATGTCTTCTGGGTCAGTTTTGAACCAGTAACGACAACTTTTGCTGCATTTATTACGACGACACGATCACCGGTATCCATATAGCGGGTATAAGTTGCCTTATCCTTGCCCATAAGGATCTCTGCTACCTGAGTAGCGAGTTTGCCCAGTACCATGCCATCGGCATCAATAACGCGGGTCTCGCGCTTGATCTCTTTGGCTTTCACAGTATAGGTCTTCATTAATTAAACATCCTTTTATTAATTGCTATATTCTACACGTTTCAAATACAATCCGCAGGCTGGAGCCACAGGACCGGCTGATGACGGACGAGCAAAATCCAGCAAAGCTCTGAAGTCATCCAAGGTCAGCGTCTCCTTGCCTACCCTGATCAGTGTACCAATTATCATACGCACCATGTGATGCAGGAAAGAATTCGCGACGATACGATACGTCAGAAGATTTCCTTCCCTTACCAGATCGGATTCGTAGACGATCCTGACCGTGCTCTTGCCGTCCGGAAGATCGGCACTGAAAGATGCAAAGTCGTGTTCCCCAACTAACATCTTACAGGCTTCCCTCATCAAATCGTCATGTAGATCGCCTTGGACTTGATAGGCTCTATCCAGCCATATCGGCGACCGCACATCCGAATTGATGATACGGTAAACGTATTCCCTAAGCACAGCATCACGTCGTGGATCGAAATCCGCCCTGACAGTCACAGCGTCCTTCACCGCGATGTCATCCGGCAGATAGTGGTTCAGACCATAGATGTAGGCTCTCGCATCAAGAGCTGCTACACTGTCGAAACACACCACCTGTCCAAGAGCATGGGTGCCGGCGTCTGTCCTGCCAGCTGTGCTCACTTTAATATGATCACCAGTCAATTTGTAAAGTGCATCCTCAAGCTTACCTTGTATGGTCTCACACTCCGTCTGTCTTTGTGACCCGGCATAGTGAGTACCGTCATATTCTAAAACCAACTTCCAACGAGTGCTTGAGGAAACGTCATTGGAGTCAGTCATAGACAAATTAATCTACCAGTTCGATCTGGGCCATCTTGGCGCCATCACCGATTCTGCGGATGAGCTTGGTGATTCGGGTATAACCACCATTGCGATCCTGGAATCGCTTGGCATATTCATCAAAGACCTTGTTGACAACGTCTTCTTTGTAGATGAATGCCAGTGCTGCGCGTCGAGCGTTAAGATCACCTTTCTTACCAAGGGTGATCATCTTCTCAGCCATAGCCTGGATCTCTTTGGCCTTAGCTTCAGTGGTAACGATCTTTTCGTTCTCAAGAAGGCTGGTGACCAAGTTTCGATACATAGCCATGCGTGCAGCTGTTGGTCTATCGAATTTTCTACCTGCAACTTGATGTCTCATAATTTCACCTGTATTTCTTATCTAGGAAACCTTAACCGTTGTACGGGAAAGGGATTCCTAAAGCACGTAATTTTTCTTCGACCTCAACACGAGACTTTGCACCGAAGTTGCGTAATCCCATGAGATCACGTTCGCTCTTGCTGATCAGGTCGCCGATGGTAACGATACCACCGCGCTGTAAGCAATTGACTGAACGGACGGAAAGATCCAAACCGTCGATTCGGGTATTGTAGAGCTCATCTGAAATGGATGAACCATTGCTAGATGCTTCATCAGCTGCTTCAGATACAGGTCGACCGAAATCAACGAACGGCTTGAACTGTTCGATCAGGATGGCAGTGCCGCGGCTAAGAGCAGCCTGAGGTTCAACGGTACCGTCAGTCCAGATATCGAGGATTAATCTTTCTTTGCTATTTTCATGTCCGGAATGCATAGGTTCGATATTGTAGTTGACGTTGCGGATGGGGGAGAAGATAGCATCGACCGGGATAGCACCGACCTGATCCGCTTCGCCCTCGCCTGCACGGAAACCCATATCGTTCTCTACTGTCATTTCGACATAGAGCTTGCCTTCCTTGGAGTCAATAGTCGCCAAGTACTGGTCAGGATTAACGATCTCGTAATCCGCACCAACATTGATATCAGAGGCGTAGACCAGGCCCTTACCGCTCTTCTCGAGGATGAGCTTGCCACTGGTGGCAGAGGTCAACGGCTTGAGTCTAATTGCCTTAATATTCAACAAGAAGTCGAGTACGTCTTCTTTTACGTTGGGGATGGCAGCAAATTCATGCTTGACGCCATCGATATATACTGAAGTGATAGCAGTACCAGGGAGGTATCGGAGCAATGTCCTGCGCAGGGCATTGCCCAGAGTGATACCCATTCCGGGTTCAAGCTCTTCAGCTACAAAACGGCCATGATGCTCGTCTTGTTCAATACATTTGATTATTGGACTTGATAGGCTAGCCAAAACAAGCCTCCTTAATTACTACTATCGTGAGTAATACTCAACCACAGATGCCATATCGAATGTGGATTCAACATCACTCGGGGTAGGCATCGCATAGATTCGACCAGTCATCTGAGCTTTATCCAAAGTAAGCCAACCGGGGATCACTTTGCTGCTGATTGCTTCGCTAGCACCCTTGAAATACTCAGATTTGCGGCTAGCTTCGTGCCAACCAATAACATCGCCTTCTTTGATGAGATAGGAAGGAATGTTGACCTTTCGGCCGTTGACAAGGAAATGACCATGATTGACCAGCTGTCGGGCCTGAGCTCGGGAGTTGGCAAAACCCAATCTGTAGATCACGTTATCGAGTCTTCGTTCCAAAAGGACCAAAAGGTTGTCACCAGTGATGCCTGGCTGTCGTTCAGCTTCTTCGAAGAAGCGTCGGAACTGTCGTTCCAACAGACCGTAAGTATACTTAACTTTCTGCTTCTGTCGGATCTGAACACCACGATCGGATAAACGTCGACGTCTGGTCAGCTGAGGACCAGGAGCCTTAGGTCGCTTATCGAATGTACATTTAGTTAAACATTTGTCGCCCTTGAGCATGAGCTTGTCGCCAGATCGGCGGCAGAGTCGACAAACAGCTTCTGTATATCTTGCCATTATACACGTCTCCTTTTAGGTGGACGGCATCCATTATGCGGAACAGGGGTGACGTCTCTGATGCTGATCACATGCAAGCCAGCAGCCTGCAGAGCTCGAACAGCAGCTTCTCGGCCACTACCAGGGCCCTTGACATAGACTTCAACCTGTTTCAAACCAGCGTTGTCCATTGCTTTCTTAGCGGCTGCAGTAGCAGCAAGCTGAGAAGCATACGGAGTGCTCTTTCGTGAACCCTTGAAACCATTGGCACCTGATGATGAAGAGGCAATGACATTGCCCTGAGGATCAGTCAAAGTGACGATGGTGTTGTTGAAAGTGGCCTGGATGAAAGCTTTACCAGAAGGGATTACCTTCTTATCCTTTCTCCTGACCGGTTTCTTCTGTTGTGCCATCAATTATCTCCTAAATAACTACCTTAGATTACTTCTTAGCGCCACGTTTCTGACCACGTCCGGCTACGGTCTTAGGCTTACCCTTTCGGGTACGGGCGTTAGTTTTTGTTCTCTGACCGTGAACAGGGAGACCGCGTCGATGACGAATACCGCGGTAACATCCGACATCAATCAGCCGCTTGATGTCCATATTGACCTGTTTACGAAGATCACCTTCGACCAAATATTCTTTATCGATGACTTCTCGAAGACGAGAAAGCTCATCTTCGGTCAGATCATCGGCCTTAGTGGACGGATTAATCTGAGTCTTCTCGAGTATCTCTTTGGACTTGGCAGGACCAATACCATAGATATACTGGAGAGAAATATAAATGTGTTTGTTTCGTGGGATATCAACACCAGAAATACGAGGCATTTATCTACTCCTTTTCCCTACTAACCCTGTCGCTGCTTGTGCTTAGGATTAATACAAATATTTCGAACGACACCATGTCGTCGAATGATTTTGCACTTGTCGCACTGCGGTTTTACAGATGCTCGAACTTTCATGACTACCTTCCTTAGAGAAACTTTATTATTTAAATCGATAAGTTATACGGCCACGTGTAAGATCATACGGTGATAACTCGACCAAGACCTTATCACCCGGCAGAACTCGGATGTAGTGAACCCTGATCTTGCCTGAAATGTGTGCAAGAACAGTAGCATCGTTTGCCAGTTTCACCATGAAAGTGGCATTTGGCAATGCTTCAGTTACTACGCCCTCAACCTCTAACGAATCTTTTTTAGCCATAATTTATTTCTCATCTAATTTTGTCAATATTTCTGCCTCTCCATTTCGGACACACACAGTGTGCTCAAAATGAGCAGACAAGCTACCGTCCATTGTACTGACAAGCCAATGGTCGGATCCGACTTTCGTCTTCCACGATCCAGCAGACAGCATCGGTTCGATGGCTATCACCAGACCGTTCTTCAATTCCATTCCTCGGCCAGCAACGCCGAAGTTTGGCACCATGGGATCTTCATGAAGATCCCTGCCGACACCATGCCCAGTGTATTCACGAATGACACTGAATCCCATGGATTCGGCATATTTCTGTATAGCACTGGAGATGTCTCCCAATCTCCCGCCGGCACGAGCCATGGCGATGCCCGCCATCATCGACTCCTCCGTCGTCTTGATCAGATTATGCGCAAGAGGACTAACTTCTCCTACCGGAACAGTGATAGCAGAGTCCGAGTAGAATCCGTTAATTATTACGCCATAATCGTAGGAGACAATATCCCCTTCTTGTAGCGTTCTTTTACCTGGAATACCATGTACGATCTCGTCATTGATCGAGATGCAAACGGAACCAGGGAAACCTCCGTATCCTTTAAATGCAGGCTTTGCACCAAGGGCTTTGGTTTCACGTTCTGCTATTATATCTAATTCTTTAGTAGAAATTCCACTTTTTGTTGATTTCCTCAGCAAATCTAGAATTTTGGCCGTGATTTTGCCGGCCTCACGCATGTACCGTAGCTGCGGTTCTCTCTTAAGTGTTATTCCCATATTTTAAAGTTCTGAAAGTACCTTCTTAATTCGCTCAGCGATCTCGAGCATATCACCGAGACCGTCAACACGGATTAACTTTCCCTGTTTTTCGTAGTATTCGATCAAAGGTGCAGTGTTTTCATGATAGACAGCCAATCGCTTGGCAACGGTATCACGATTGTCGTCGGCTCGCTGATACAGGTCGCCGCCGCACTTACACCTTGCTCCCTGAGGACCATCAGGGAAGTTGTACGGGGTCTGGCAGATTCGGCAGATCCATCGACCGGCGACACGTCGGATGAGTTCATCGTCAGGAACGTCGATCAGGATGGCTGCATCGATCTTTCTGCCTTCAGCATTCATAGTCTGATCGAGAGACTCTGCCTGGCTGATAGTTCGAGGGAAACCATCGAGGATCGCTCTTCGGATTCCCTCTTTATTCATATGTGCAAGAACTGTTTTAGTAGTAATCGAATCGGGAACGAGTGCACCTGATTTAAAGTAGATCTCTACGGCCTTGCCAAGTTCATCTCCGCGAAGGATAGCCTTTCGGAAAAGGTCGCCGCTGGAAAGATGCGCCATGGACATGGAGGTGGAAATCAAATCAGACTGTGTGCCTTTACCACAACCAGGAGCGCCTAAAAAGATAACCATTAAATCTTTCATCGTTTACCCCCTTATTTGATGAAACCCTCGTATTTTCGAATCGATAACTGACCTTCCAACTGCTTCATGGTATCGAGTACGACACCGACGACGATGAGCATACCAGTTGATGAGAGCTGGAGAAGCTGTACATTGGTAATCTCACGTGCAATGAAAGGCAGGATAGCGACCAAAGACAGGAACAGAGCGCTGGCCCAAGTGACATTCATAGTGACGCCATTGAGATAGGTCTCTGTATTCTTACCAGGTCGGATGCCAGGGATGAAACCGCCGTTTCGCTGAAGCATACCGGGAATATCCTGCTGCTGGAACATGACTGATGTGTAGAAGAATGTGAAGCCAAATACCAGAGCAAAGTAAAGTCCCCAATAGATCAGGCCTAAAGGCAATGATGCATTGGAGGAGAAGATATTGACCATATGCTGCCAGAAATTAGGTTCAGTCGTGCTGCCATTGGCAAAGTAGCTGCCGATGATGGCAGGGAATGAAACGATAGCGATGGCGAAGATCAACGGGATCATGCCGGCAGTGTTGACACGAATGGGGATGAAGCTGGAACCAGCTGATCGGTACATTCGGCCACCACGGAACTGGGTCTTAGCATACTGGACAGGGATCCTGCGATGAGCTTCTGCAAATACAACGATTGCATAGGTCTCGATAACGGTCAGAAGGATGAATACGATCAAACCAAGGATCTGACCCTGTTCGCCAGCCAAGAAACCACGGCCGATATCTTCAGGGAGTTTGGCGACGATACCGGCAAAGATCAAGATGGAGATACCATTACCGATACCATATTCGGTAATGATATTGCCCAGCCATACCAGGATCATGGTACCAGCAGTGAGAGTGGCGATGATTGCAATGGTGGAGACGGCAGAAGAAGATGCAATTGCACCCTGCTGCTGGAGCAGTGAATACTGACCAAAAGCTGATAAGGCTGCCAAAGGAATTGTCAAAAGATGAGTGATCATGTTGATCTTATCACGACCGGCCTCGCCTTCCATGGAAAGCATCTGTAATTTGGGGATGACCGGAGTCATAAGAGTAATGACGATACTGGCTGTAATGTATGGGTAGATACCCATAGCAACAATGCTGAAGCTAGAGAATGCACCGCCACTGAACATATCGAAAATACCAAGCATGGCATTGGATTCGAAGATCTGTGCAAGAGCTTCTGAATCCACGCCAGGAGCCGGGATATGTGCCAGTACACGGAAAGCCACCAACATACCAAGCGTAATCAAAATGCGCTTGCGCAAATCAGGCAAGTGGAAAGCATCGATCAGCGCCTGTAAAAGGCGTGGCTTACTAGACTGCGGCATCTTCCTTCACCTCAATTGAACCACCGGCGGCCTCGATTGCAGCCTTGGCGCTGGCGGAGCATTTGTCAGCAATGACTTTAATAGCCTTGTCGATAGATCCGGTGCCCAAGATCTTGATGGGCTTGGATGAATCCTTGATGATACCGGCTGCTACCAATGCATCTGCATCGACAGTGGAGCCAGCTTCAAAGAAAGACAGGGCTGAAAGATTTACAGCCTGATACTCAACACGGAACTTATTTACAAAGCCTCTCTTTTCAGGAAGTCGCTTGATGATAGGAAGCTGACCACCTTCAAAGCCGGGTCGTACACCGAAACCGGCTCGGGCCTTGTTACCTTTACAACCACGACCAGAGTATGTGCCGTGACCACTTCCGTTGCCACGACCTACTCGTTTTGCGGCTTTGTGAGAACCGGGAGCAGGAAATAATTCATGCTGCTGCATTATGCGGCCTCCTCTACCTTAACTAAATGTCGGACCTTGATGATCATACCGCGAAGTGCAGGACTGTCTTCCTGGATAACGGAATCATTGAGTCTCTTGAGACCCAGAGATTCGATGGTAGCGATCTGATCTTTGGGGTGACCGATTGTGCTTTTTACCCAAGTAATTTTAAGCTGTGCCATATTATTCCTCCTCGGCCTTGGCAGCAGCCTTGCGGCGAGCTACTTCGACTTTAGGATTCTTGAGGGAAGCTAAAGCAAGCATGGTTGCCTTAGCAACATTGGTCTTGTTGGCACTGCCCATGGATTTGGTAAGGATATCCTTGATACCACAGGTTTCAACAACAGCTCGGATGCTGCCGCCGGCGATGATACCGGTACCTTTTGCAGCAGGTTTGAGCAAAACATCAGCACCGCCAAACTGAGCACGGACTTCATAAGGAATGGTCGTACCTGCAAGTTCGACAGAGACGAGATGCTTTCGAGCTACTGAGTTGGCCTTGTTGATGGCATCAGGTACTTCGTTTGATTTACCGGTACCAATACCAACATGACCCTGACCGTCACCGGTGACTACGAGGGCTGAGAATGCAAGTCGTTTGCCGCCCTTGAGTACCTTGGTGACTCGATTGATATAGATCAATCTGTCATTAAGTGCCAGTTCACTGGCATCAATCTTACTTCTGTTTGTATTTTCTTTAGCCACTTCAGTCCATCCTTAGAAACTTAATCCAGCTTTGCGGGCTGCTTCGGCCAAGCTTTTAACACGGCCCATATATTTGAAACCGCCTCGGTCGAAGACGACCTCTTTGCAGCCGGCTGCGATAGCACGTTCTGCAATGAGCTGTCCGATGAGTTCAGCTTCACCAGTCTTGGTCAGGTCGCTCTTTTCAATGACGGCCTTCTCAAGAGAAGATGCACTGGCAATAGTCTTTCCAGCGACATCATCGATGACCTGGCAATAAATGTTTGCCAAGGATCGGTATACGCAAAGACGAGGTCGTTCTGCAGTGCCGCTGACGTTCTTGCGGACACGTGCATGTCGAGAGATTCGCATCTGTTTACTATTCTTAATAGCCATTATTTCTTACCTCCGACGGCCTTGCCGGACTTACCAGCCTTAAGCTTAATGACTTCGCCTTCATATCGGACACCCTTGCCCTTGTAGTGATCAGGGACGCGGAGTCTTCTGATCTCTGCAGCAGTCTGACCGACGACTTCCTTATCGATACCATTGACGGTGATACCAGTGTTCTTGGAATCGACCTCAAAGGAGATACCGGGGCGCGGAGTGACTGTGATGGAGTGGGTATAACCTAACTTGAGGACAATGTTGTCCTTCTCTTTATCGACACGGAAACCGACGCCGACCAGTTCGAGCTTCTTCTGGAAGCCGTTGGTGACACCAGTGACCATGTTATCGATCAAGGTTCGGGTGAGACCGTGCATAGCGCGGCTTTCTCGCTCGTCATTTGATCGTTTGATCGTAAGAACTCCATTTTCAACTTCTACGTTGAGTCGAGGACTGATGGTGCGTTTCAATTCACCCTTAGGACCCTTTACGGAGATCTCTTGACCGTTCATTTCAACCGTCACATTGGACGGAACAGTGATTGGCATTTGACCTATTCTGGACATCTATCAAACCTCTATTCGAAACTTACCAGATGTAGCAGAGCAATTCGCCGCCTACACCCTGTTTCCATGCTTTATAACTGGGAAGAACGCCCTTGGAAGTAGAGAGTATAGCAATACCCATACCACCGTAGACACGAGGGATCTCATTGCGTCCGACATAAAGTCGTAAGCCTGGCTTTGAGACTCTCTTGAGACCATTGATCATTGGACGATTGCGTTCTGCATATCGCAATGTAACATTGATCATTCGTTCAATACCAGTTCCCGACACTTCGTAATCTGTGATGAAGCCTTCCTGCTTCATGATATTTACTATTTCAACTTTGATTCGAGATGCAGGAAAGCTGACACTCTCGTGATGAGCCATGTTTGCATTTCGAATGCGAGTTAACATATCAGCGATTGGATCACTAGACATTCTATAACCTCTTTACCAGCTGGATTTGCGAACACCAGGAATACTGCCGCTCAAGGCAAGTTTGCGGAAACAAATACGGCATAAACCATATTTGCGCAAATAACCGTGAGGTCGACCACAGACGTTGCAACGATTGTGCTGCTGGACCTTATATTTTGGTGTTTTGCGTGATTTTACAATTTTTGAAGTCTTAGCCATATTAGTTTCTAATCCTTGCTAAACGGCATGCCAAGTTTCGTAAGTAACTGGCGGCCTTCTTCATCAGTAGTGGCTGTAGTGTTGATACAGATCTCCAGACCACGTACCTTATCGACCTTATCAAATTCAATCTCAGGGAAAACGGTCTGGTCTTTCATACCAAGGGTATAGTTACCACGGCCGTCCCAAGCTCGATTGGAGACACCATTGAATTCTCGGATTCGGGGCAGGACAATGCTGACCAGCTTATCCAAGAAGATCCACATCCTGTCGCCACGTAAAGTGACCTTTACACCGACAGTGTCGCCCTTTCGCAGTTTGAACTGGGCGATGGATTTAGATGACTTGATGGTGATGGGTTTCTGACCGGTGATTGCAGTCAAATCAGCAACGGCAGCATCAAGTGCCTTGCTGTTGGTAATGGCTTCGCCGATACCGATATTGACGACAATCTTTGAAAGTCGAGGAAGCTTCATGACATTGTCACAGTTCAATGCTTCCTTGAGCTGAGGGATAACTTCGTTCTGATATTTATCTTTCAATCTAGGCATTAGTCAAGCACCTCTTGGCAGACTCGGCAGAAACGAACTTTCTTACCATCTTCAAGCAATTTGTGACCGACTCGAGCAGGTTTGTTGCATTTGCTGCAAAGGATCATGACGTTGGAAGCATTCAATTTAGCTTCACGTTCGATGATGCCACCCTGTCGGGTCTGAGCGTTGGCGCGGGCATGCTTTTTGATCATGTTGACGCCTTCGACAATCACTTTATTTTCTGCAGGATAAACGAATCGTACCTTACCGGTCTTTCCACGATCCTTACCTGCAATAACTAGCACCGTATCGTTCTTTTTTATTTTCATAGTTCAGTTCACTCTTTATAGTACTTCCGGTGCCAAGGACAAAATCTTGGTGAAATTCTTTTCACGCAGTTCACGTGCGACCGGACCAAAAATACGAGTACCTTTAGGATTTGTTGCATCAGATAAGATCACGGCAGCATTGTCATCGAATCGGATGTAGGAACCATCTGCACGTCGATAGGGTTCGTTGACACGAACGATGACGGCATGGACGACATCACTCTTCTTGACGACACCATCAGGAGCCGCTTTCTTAACTGCACATGTGATAACATCACCGACCTGAGCCGTTTTTCGATGGCTGCCACCGGGGATACCAATGCACATAACCTGCTTGGCTCCGGTGTTGTCAGCGACATTCAATCTTGAATTTGTTTGAATCATCTCTAACTCCCCTTCTACTCAACTTCTTCGGGCTTTACATCGACAGCCACGGCTTTGGTCATGATTTCATCTAATCGCCAGGTCACTTCCTTGGAGAAAGGTCGGCAGGCGATGATACGGACTTTGTCGCCTACTTTGCATTCATTCTTTTCATCGTGGGCCTTGTACTTGAGTACTTTCTTGAAGGTCTTTCGATAAAGAGGATGCATCTTAGTCTTTTCGACAGCGACGACAATGGTCTTATCCATTTTGTCGGATACAACAGTACCGATCATAGTTTTAGCTTTAGCTTCGTTTTCCATTATCTTCTACCTACTTGTTTTCCAGCTCGCGCTGTCGTTTTTCAGTCTTCATTCGTGCGATGTCCTTCTTCTTTTCAGGAATCTCACGATGGTTCTTGATCTGTTTGGTCGATGCCTTGAAGCGAAGTTCCATCAAGTCCTTGCTGGTCTCGAGGATCTTGGCATCCAGTTCATCGCTGCTCATAGCTTTGATATCAGCGTACTTCATTATTCGGCCTCCTCTACAGCCTCTACAGGCTCTTCAGCCTTAGGACCATGAGGGTCAACCTTGGCTACGAATCGGGTCTTGAAAGGAAGTTTGTAGGATGCGAGTCGCATTGCTTCTTTGGCAGTGTCGTAATCAACGCCACTGAGTTCAAAGAGCATTCGCTCTCGGCGGATGACTGCTACCCAGTAATCAGTAGCACCCTTACCGCCACCCATTCGAACTTCGGCGGGTTTTGTGGTGACAGGCTTGTCAGGGAAGATGCGGATCCAGATCTTACCGCCACGCTTTACAGCACGTACGATAGCACGTCGAGCGGCTTCGATCTGACGAGCAGTCATCCATGCAGAGCCTACGGCCTGCAGGCCGAAATCACCGAACGCTAAAGTGTTGCCGGAATGAGCGGCACCAGATCGGCGTCCTTTGTGTGTCTTTCTGTATTTAACTCGTTTTGGTTGTAACATTTAATTACCTCTAATCTGCTAGCCTGACCTAGGCTTCAGCTT
>JAEEOC010000088.1 GCA_016284035.1 Dehalococcoidales bacterium | reverse complement strand
CAATACGGGTTTTTTCACCAGAGAAGAAGTTAAGGCCGATTGTGATAAGAGGCTTGCTGCCGGTGAAATGGACGAAGTGGAAGCTAAAGAAGCCCTAGAAATGTTTGATTTTATCACCGAGTTTGGGGCTGATCATAAGATCAGAACCTGGTCAAAAATTCCTGATGGAGTATCTCAGAAAGAACTCGACGATGCTAAAAAAGCAGGCCATATTCTCGATTATAAAGATGGAATGTTCTGCCGTGGAGAACAGAACTGGAAGTCCATTAATGGAAAGTTTTATTACGATACTGGCGAGCATAGAGAACTATTCGGCGAGGAGCAGTCGTCCTGGGATGAGATTGCCTTTGATGAAGAAGGCCTGATGCCGTTCATGAGCGGTATGGGCCTGTTGAGGAAGATCGCATAAAGTTCGATCATATAAGCAATTTACAGGGGTAGGTGTCATGCAGAGAAAAGTCGAGATCATGGATGATGTGGCAATCAAGCGCGGGCTCGCGAGGATCACACACGAGATAATCGAGCAGAACCAGGGTGTAGACAACATCTGTCTTCTCGGCATCAAGCGCCGTGGTGTGCCTCTGTCTAAAATGCTGGCCGAGAACATAAAAAAGTTTGAAGGCATCGATGTTCCTGTCGGGTATATCGATATCACTCAACATAGAGATGATCTGACAGAAGCTGACAAAGCCGGCGCCGAGATCGACTATTATCTCCCCTGTAATATCAATGATATGCGAGTGATATTAGTAGATGACGTTCTTTTCACCGGCCGTACAGCGAGGGCTGCTATCGAGGCTGTATTCGAACATGGCCGGCCTAAGACTCTGCAGTTTGCTGTATTGGTCGACAGAGGTCATCGGGAAGTTCCGATCAGAGCTGACTATGTTGTGAAGAATATTCCGACATCTCTTCGCGAGAACGTATCTGTTTGTGTCGAAGAGATCGATGGTGAATCGGCAGTCTACATTACGAGTGACGATGAATAACGAGAGACTCGAAAAACAATTAGCTTTCGCACTTGAGATCGACAAAGAAAAGAATGTTTTCAGGCATACCAGTCTTTCTGGGCACGGGCGTAAGGAGAACGATGCTGAACACGCCTGGCATATGGCTGTCATGGCATATCTTCTGAAAGAATACTCCAACGAGGATATTGATATCTCCAAGGTCATGATCATGTGTCTGATCCACGACATTGTTGAGATCGAGGCCGGTGATTCCTATGCCTATGATGAGAATGAGATGGCTACTCAAAAGGAACGTGAAGACGCCGCTAAAGAAAAGATCTTCTCTATGCTTCCGGATGATCAGAAAGAAGAATTCATTGCACTCTTCGATGAATTCGAAGCCTATGAGACCCCTGAAGCCAGATTTGCGCATGTTATGGATAACTTGCAGCCTTTGATACTGAATAATAGTAACAACGGAGGAGACTGGAAAGAGAACAATGTGACCGCCAAGCAGGTCTATGCCAGGCAAAGCCTTAATAAGCTCGGATCCGAAAAACTATATGAAATAACAGACGAGATCCTCAAAGAAAATATCCGAAAAGGAAATCTTCTCTAGGTACAAATTGTTTTTTACTGCAACATCAGCAGTATGTTAAAATTACCGAAATTGATCTTTAAGACGATACAGAGAGATCGGCAAGATTAAGTAATATAGGTACGGGGACAAATGCGATGTCCTGCATAAATGTAACTATAAGTCTTGCCGCGAAAAGCAAGGCTTTTTTGTTATAAAGGGAAATGCAATGGACAACACAAATGAAATAATCATCTTCAAGCCGGACCGATATCCCGCTTTCGAACCGGACTTCAAACGTTTTCTTTCCCCATCTGATAAGAATTATGTGATCTTCCCTGGTTTTTGTGATGTGCATGTTCACTTCCGAGAACCAGGTTTTTCATATAAAGAGACTATCGAAACGGGGACCAAAGCGGCAGCACATGGTGGATACACTGTTGTGTGTACTATGCCGAATATTAATCCTGTTCCTGACTCTGCAGAAAAACTTGCGATTGAGCAGGAGATCATCGACCGCGATGCCGTCATTGATGTCATCCCTTATGGTTCCATTACTGTGAATGAAGACGGCAAAGAACTCTCTGATATGGATGTGCTTGCGCCTAAAGTGATTGCCTTCTCTGATGATGGAAAAGGCATTCAGGAAGAAGATATGATGCGGAAGGCAATGATCAAAGCCAAGTCGCTCGGAAAGATGATCGTTGCGCATTGTGAAGATAAATCGCTTATCCACGGTGGATATATCCACGATGGTGAGTACGCGAGACTTCATGGCCACATCGGCATTTCGTCTGAAAGTGAATGGAGACAGATCGAACGGGATGTTCGGCTCTCAAAAGAGACCGGATGTGCCTATCATGTCTGCCATGTTTCCACTAAAGAAAGTGTCGAGATCATTAGACAAGCCAAAAAAGAGGGCATCAACGTTACTTGCGAGACTGCACCTCACTATCTGGTATTGACTGATATGGATCTGAAAGAAGATGGTTTCTTTAAGGTCAATCCGCCATTAAGAAGCGAAGCCGACCGACAGGCCCTTATTGAAGCGCTGAAAGACGGCACTATCGATATCATCGCGACGGATCATGCTCCGCATACCATTGAAGAAAAGTCAAAGGGGCTCAAAGACAGTGCCTTTGGTTATACAGGTATCGAGACGGCCTTTCAGGTCTTGTATACCGATCTGGTGAAGACGGGAATCATCCCGTTGGAAAAACTCATCGAACTACTGGTAGTGAATCCAAGAAAACGATTCGGTATACCTTTTACCAACGACTTTACGGTCTGGGATCTGTCCTACGAATCAACAATAGATCCCCAAAATTTTATTTCCAAGGGCAAGGCTATGCCCCTCATCGGCAAACAAGTGTTTGGCAAATGCATACTCACGGTTGCCGGCGGAAAGATAGCATATGAGAGCAAGGATTAGGGAGAGAAAAAAGTGGCTAAGAGAACAGACATAAAGAAGGTACTCATCATCGGTTCCGGTCCGATTATCATCGGGCAGGCTGCCGAATTTGACTATGCAGGCACGCAGGCCTGTCTGGCTTTGAAAGAAGAGGGATATGAAGTCATCCTCTGTAATTCCAATCCTGCGACCATCATGACCGATACCTCCATTGCAGACAAGGTCTACATGGAGCCGCTGACTCTTGAATTCGTATCAAGGATCATCAGGATCGAACGTCCTGATGCCATCGTTCCCGGTATCGGCGGTCAGACCGGTCTCAACCTTGCCGTGCAGCTCGAAAAGTCCGGCGTCCTTAAAGAATGCGGCGTCGAACTGCTGGGTACTCCCAGGGCTAGTATCGAGAGAGCGGAAGACAGAGAGCTTTTCAAGGAGATGTGCATCTCCATCGGCGAGCCTGTCATCCCTTCTGAGATCACCTATGACATCGAAGCAGCGAAAAAGGCTGCTGAAGATATCGGCTACCCCGTCGTCCTCCGACCGGCTTTTACTCTCGGCGGCACCGGCGGCGGTTTCGCCAATAATGAAGAAGAGCTTTATGAGATCGCTGTCAACGCCTTCAATCTTTCTCCGGTCCATCAGGTACTCGTCGAAAAGAGCGTAAAGGGCTATAAAGAGATCGAATTTGAAGTCATGCGAGACTCCGAAGACCATGTCATCACCATCTGCGGTATGGAGAACGTCGATCCTGTCGGTGTCCATACTGGTGACAGTATCGTAGTTGCTCCCATCCTGTCTCTCAATGACCACGATCTTAAGATGCTCAATGACAGTGCATTGAAGATTATTCGCGAATTAGGTGTTGCCGGCGGCTGTAATGTTCAGTTTGCTCTCAATCCTGAATCCAGCGAATACTTCCTCATCGAAGTCAATCCCCGCGTCTCCCGATCTTCTGCGCTGGCTTCTAAGGCCAGCGGCTATCCCATTGCTCGTGTCACTGCCAAGATTGCAGTCGGCATGACTCTGGATGAGATCCCGGTAGCCGGCGGAACGGCAGCAGGTGAGCCCAGCCTTGACTATATCGTCGCTAAGTTCCCGCGCTTCCCATTCGATAAATTTGCTTCTGCTCCCAATACCCTTGGTACTCAGATGAAAGCCACGGGCGAAGTGATGGGCATCGGCTCCAACCTAAAGGAATGTTTCTTAAAATCCGTCCGTTCTCTTGAGATTGGCGTAAAGCATCTCTATCTGCCCAAATTTGATTCATATACCAATGATGAACTCTATAAATACATCGCGACTTTCCGCGACGATAATATCTTTGCTATCACCGAATTACTCAGACGCGGTGCTTCTATCGAAAAGCTCCATGAGATCACCATGATTACGGAACTCTTCCTGAATACGTTCAAGGAGATCGTCGATCTGGAATTGAAACTTAAGAATAATCCCGGAGATCTCGACGTTCTCAAAGAAGCAAAAGTAGCAGGTTTCTCCGATCCTTATATCGCAAAGCTTTGGTCCGTTCCGGAGATCAGCATCTATCAGAAGAGAAAGGCAAACGGTATTGTTCCTGTCTTCAGGATGGTCGATACTCTGCATACCGGTAAGTACATCGCTTATCTTTACTCCTCTTATACAGGCAAGAACGATTCCAGATTAGACAACGTCAAGAAAGTCGTTGTCCTGGGTGCCGGCCCCATCCGTATCGGCCAGGGCGTGGAATTCGACTATTCCACTGTCCATGCTGTCCAGACTATCAAGCGTGCAGGCTATCAGTCCATCATTATCAATAACAATCCTGAGACCGTATCCACTGATTACACAATGGCCGACAAACTCTACTTTGAACCGCTGACTCCTGAAGATGTCATGGCCATCATCGATTTTGAATCTCCCAATGGAGTCATCGCCTCACTCGGCGGACAGACTGCTATCAACCTTGCACAGCCTCTAATGGAAAGAGGGGTTGGTCTTATCGGCACTGACTGTGCCGCAATCGAACGTGCCGAGAACCGCGACAGCTTCGAAAAACTGCTTGTTGATCTCGATATTCCCCAGCCGCCCGGTCGTGCTGTTACCCGTATCGAAGACGGTATCAAGGCGGCCAACGAGATCGGTTATCCTGTGTTGGTCAGACCTTCATTCGTACTCGGCGGACGCGCCATGCAGATCGTTGCAAATGACGAGCAGCTCAAACACTATCTTAAGACTGCCGTAGAGATCGATTCTGAAAAACCGGTCCTGGTCGATAAATACATCAACGGCAAGGAAGTTGAGATCGATGCTATCTGTGACGGTGTCGATGTCTTTGTACCCGGCATCATGGAGCTCGAAGAGAAGACCGGTATCCATTCCGGTGATTCCATCAGCGTCTATCCGACATTCAGCCTTTCTGATAAGGTCAAGGGCGTTATCCTGACTTATGCCAAGAAGCTGGGTATCGGTATCGGCATCAAGGGTCTATACAACATCCAGTTCATCGTCGATCCTTCCGATAAGGTCTACATCATTGAAGTCAATCCCAGATCATCCAGAACGGTCCCGTTCCTGTCTAAATCCACTGGTTATTCCTTGGCGGACATTGCGACAGAGGTCATCCTGGGTAAGTCCCTGAAAGAGCAGGGCATCTTCGAATTATGCCCGACACCTAAAGAAAAGTTCTACGTGAAAGTGCCCGTATTCTCCTTCAATAAGATCAAGGGCCTCGATGCTTACCTGTCGCCGGAGATGAAGTCGACCGGTGAAGCCATCGGTTACGATGATAAGCTCAACCGTGCTCTCTATAAGGCACTCATCGCGGCAGGCGTAAAACTGGAGAACAACGGTACGATCCTGGCCACTATCGCTGATAAGGACAAGGAAGATGCGCTTCCTCTTATCCAGCGTTTCTATAATCTGGGCTTCAATGTCTGTGCCACAGCCGGCACGGCCAAGTTCCTTAAGGAGCATGGTATCAAGACCCATGTGATGAAAAAGATCAGCGATGGAAGCAATGATATCCCTGATGCCATCAGACAGGGTAAAATTGCATATGTGATAAACACCCGGGACATCAGTTCGGTATCTGATGCCGCCAGCGACGGCGCTGCGATCAGGTACCTGGCGACGGAGAACAATGTATCGATCTTTACTTCTCTCGATACTGTCAGGGTGCTCCTGGATGTAATGGATGAGATAACATTGAAAGTCTCGACTATCGACGCGTAGGTTTTGATATGAAAGAAGTTTTATTCAAGATCCTGGAAAACAAAAAGATTGCCAAAGATATCTATGAAATGAAGCTTTCGGGCGACACGTCTGATATCACCAGACCCGGTCAGTTCATCGATTTGAAGCTCGACGGTTTCTATCTGAGAAGACCTATCTCGGTCTGCGACCTTGAAGGTGATCAGCTGACCATCATCTATAAGATACTTGGCAATGGAACAGAAGCCATGACTGAATACCCGGCAGGAAAGACCGTTCCTGCTCTTTCGGGATTGGGGAACGGTTATGATACTGCGCTCAGCGGCTCGCATCCTCTCCTGATCGGCGGAGGTGTCGGCATCCCGCCTTTGTATCTCCTTGCCCGTGAGCTTCGCAAGGAAGATAAAAAAGTCTCCGTGATCCTGGGTTTCAATGTCGAGGATGAGATCTTCTATCTGGAAGAATTCAAGAAGCTGGGCTGCGAAGTCGCTGTCACCACAGTCGACGGCAGCTTTGGTATCCAGGGTTTTGTTACCAATGCAATTCCTGATGAATATTCGTTCTTCTATACCTGCGGTCCTGAACCGATGCTGAAAGCTGTCTATAAAGCAACTAAGACATCGGGGCAGTTCAGCTTCGAAGCACGCATGGGATGCGGTTTCGGCGCCTGCATGGGCTGCAGCTGCAAGACACTGACTGGATATAAGAGGATCTGTGTCGACGGACCGGTCATGATGAAGGAGGAGATATTATGGGAAGACTAAGCGTCAACTTATGCGGTATCGAACTTGATAATCCCGTGATCCCTGCCTCCGGCACTTTCGGATTCGGTTACCAGTTCGTCAAGTTTTACGACATCAATTGCCTGGGCACTTTTTCTTTCAAGGGCACGACCAAGGAAGCACGCTATGGAAATCCGCTTCCCAGGATCGCAGAATGTGAAGCCGGCATGCTGAATTCTGTCGGACTCCAGAATCCCGGTGTAGATGAAGTGATCTCAAAAGAGATTCCCAGGATGCTGAAATGCTTCAAAAAACCTGTTATGTCCAATGTCAGCGGGTTTTCCATCGATGAATATGTATATGTATGTGAGAAGCTGGATACAGTTGACGCCATCGGGTGGCATGAAGTGAATATCAGCTGTCCCAATGTTCATGGCGGCGGTATGTCTTTCGGTACCGATCCCAAGATGGCCGCTGAGGTCACCAAGGCTGTCAAGGCTGTTACCAAAAAACCTATTATCATGAAGCTTTCACCGAACGCCCCTGATATCGTGGCGGTCGCTAAGGCCTGCGAGGATGCTGGTGCTGACGGGATCAGCCTTATAAATACTATCCTTGGTATGCGTATCAATCTCAGGAACAAAAAGCCCATCCTGGCTAACACCATGGGCGGATTTTCAGGACCGGCTATCTTCCCGATTGCATTGAGGATGGTCTATCAGGTCGCTAAAGCAGTGAATATTCCAGTGATCGGTATGGGCGGCGTCTCCAAAGCTGATGATGTCATCGAAATGATGATGGCCGGAGCCACTGCTGTCCAGGTGGGCGCGGCCAACGTTGTCGATCCTTTGGCTTGCAAGAAGATCATCGACGACCTTCCTGCAGCTCTAGATAAGTACCGTATCAATGACATAAAAGATATCGTCGGAGGTGCATTCAATGGGTAAAGATGTGATCGTTGCCTGTGATTTTGCATCGGCAAAAGAGACTTTTTCTTTTTTAGATAAACTTGGTGATGTAAGGCCGTTCGTCAAGATCGGCATGGAACTTTATTACGCAGAAGGTCCTTCTATCGTGCGGGAGCTCAAAAGACGTGGGCATAAGGTCTTCCTCGACCTTAAGCTTCACGATATCCCGACGACTGTTAAGAAAGCCATGGCGGTCCTCTCGAATCTCGATGTCGATATCTGTAATCTGCATGCGGCCGGCACTAAAGCCATGATGCAGGCGGCTGTCGAGGGCCTGACACGACCAGATGGATCCCGACCTCTTTTGATTGCAGTCACCATGCTGACTTCGACCGATCAGGAAGCTCTTGAAAAAGATATCCTGATCAGAGAGCCCATTGATGAAGTCGTGATGAAATATGCACTGAACGCTAAAGAGGCTGGGCTCGACGGCGTGGTCTGTTCTCCGTTGGAGGCCGGCAAAGTCCATGATACCTGTGGGAAAGATTTTATTACGGTGACACCGGGTGTCAGGTTTGCTGAGAGCAGTAACGACGATCAGAAACGTATCATGACTCCGGCTGACGCCAAAAAAGTCGGATCGGATTATATCGTCGTTGGACGTCCGATAACTAAGGCAGATGATCCCCTGGCGGCATATGAAAGATGCTGCCGTGATTTCATAGGATAGGAAGTTATTATTATGGAACTGAACAAACTTATCGCAAAAGACCTTCTCAAGATCAAGGCGGTCTTCTTCCGCCCTGAGGAACCATTTATCTGGGCCAGCGGTATCAAGAGTCCTGTTTATTGTGATAACCGGCTGACTTTGACCTCCGTCGACGTCAGGAACGATGTCGAGAATGGCCTGGCTGAGCTCATTAAGAAGAACTACCCCGAAACAGAAGTGTTGATGGGCACATCCACTGCTGGTATTGCCCATGCAGCTATCACAGGTCATATCATGGGACTTCCCATGGGATATGTCAGAGGCAGCGCCAAGGATCACGGCCGCCAGAATCAGATCGAAGGCAGGCTCGAAGCCGGCCAGAAGGTGGTGGTCGTCGAAGATCTCATCTCTACTGGCGGCAGCGTCATCGAAGTTGTCGATGTACTGAGAGAGGCTGGAGCGGAAGTCCTCGGTATCGTCTCGATCTTTACTTACAATATGAAGAAGAGCAAGGACCGACTTGCTGAGGCGAATGTGAAGAATGTGTCTCTGACGGATTTTGATACTATCGCACAGGTGGCCGCTGAAGAGGGTTACATCAAGGAAGAAGATATCAAGAGGCTGATAGCCTTCAGAAATAATCCATCTGATGAGAGCTGGATCGGAGGAAAATAGAAATGCGCAGCATTATCGACATACTCGACCTGACGACTGATGAGATCGAATCTCTTATAAAGGAAGCACTTTCGATCATCGATGATCCGAAAGCTTATGCTCATCTATGTGACGGCAAAGTGCTTGCCACACTCTTTTATGAGCCGTCTACCAGGACCCGCCTTAGTTTTGAATCGGCAATGTACGGACTGGGAGGACAGGTAATCTCTATGGCTAGCGCCGACTCTTCGTCAGCTGCCAAAGGCGAGAGTGTAGCTGATACCGCCAAAGTCGTGTCGTGCTATGCCGATATCATCGCCATGCGTCACTTCAAGGAAGGTGCCACCCAGGTTGCAGCAAACAATGCTGCTGTCCCTGTCATCAATGCCGGTGATGGTGGTCACTGCCATCCGACTCAGGCGCTTGCGGATCTCTTCACGATCTACCGTGAAAAGGGCTCTTTCAATGACTTGACCATCGGTCTTTGCGGAGACTTAAAATTCGGACGAACGGTCCACTCCTTCATCCGTGCGCTTTCACGCTATAGCGGAGTCAAGTTTATGCTCATCTCGCCGGAGGAATTAAAACTTCCCAGCTATGTGAAGAAGGATGTGCTGCAGCATAACGGCATCCCCTATGTTCAGACCACCGATCTCGAGTCGGTGCTTCCTGAACTGGATATCCTATATATGACACGTGTTCAGAAGGAAAGGTTCTTCAATGAGGAAGATTATTTGAGACTCAAGGACAACTATATCCTGACTCCCGAAAAACTGAAGCTGGCCAAACCTGACATGTCGATCATGCATCCGCTTCCCAGGGTCAACGAGATCAGTGTTGCGGTCGATGAAGATCCCAGAGCCTGCTATTTCAAGCAGGTACTGAATGGCAAATATATCAGAATGGCTCTCATCCTCATGCTCCTCAAGGAGGCAAAAGCATTATGAAGATCGATTCTATAAATAATGGTATCGTTATCGACCATATCACAGCAGGCAAGGGTCTCA
>JAEEOC010000087.1 GCA_016284035.1 Dehalococcoidales bacterium | reverse complement strand
TTCAGGACCTTGTTGGGAGCCTGGCTGTCGATGTTGAAGAGTACTCCGTTGGATTTGCGGACAGCTACCAGGTCGTATTTGGTCTTCCTGCCCGGAGAATCAGTTTCCGTGAGATAGACTTCGGCACCTTTTATGAGGAGTTCTTTACAGCGTCCGGTATTTTTTACGTGGACGGTCTCGGCATGCCCGTTGACCATGACATGAGCGATGAACCGGTTTGGTCGGTCGATGAATTCCGCTTTGGTGATATTGGGATATCTCATTGTTATCCCAGTTCGGAAAGCATCTGGCTGGGATTTTCGGCGGCTTTTACATTTCCGAAAGCCTTGACGATGATGCCTTTTTCATCGATGAGATAGGTGGAACGTACGATGCCCATGGTGATCTTGCCGTAGTTGTTTTTCTCTTTCCAGACATCATAGGCCTGGATCACGGTCTTTTCGGTATCGGAGAGTAGTGTGAAGGGCAGCCCGTATTTTTCTTCGAATTTCTTATGGGAGGCTACGCTGTCTTTGCTGATGCCGAGAACTACGGCATTCTTTTCTTCAAAATGGGGATATAGTTCACCAAAGGAACATGCCTGTTTGGTGCATCCTGAAGTCATGTCTTTGGGATAGAAATAGAGGATCACTTTCTTGCCTTTAAATTCGGATAAAGAACGTTCCTTGCCGTTCTGGTCGGGAAGTTTGAAGTCGGGTGCTTTGGTTCCTACTGTCAGCATTGAAGTATCCTCCGTTCTTCTATGAATCAAAAACATTTTAGCTCATTTTTATTTGTTTTAAGAATAGATTTTGATACTTTTCTTCTTTGTTCGATAATTAAATATAGAGGACATGCTTATGAATACTGATGAATCTTTCATCCGGTTAGAGAAAGAAAACGATTATCGTGAAGTTGAAAACCTGATCCGTGAATCCTTCTGGAATGTGTATCGTCCAGGCTGCTCTGAACACTATGTGATACATGTTCTGCGTGACGATCCGGCTTTTGTGCCGGAACTGGACTTCGTCATGGAGAAAGACGGCGTTATCATCGGGCAGAATATGTTCATGAGGACTCATATCGATCGTGATGACGGAGGAAAGCTCGATGTCCTCACTATGGGACCGATCTGCATCACGCCCGAACTCAAGCGCAAAGGATACGGAAAAAAACTGCTGGATTATTCATTGGCAAAAGCGGCAGAGATGGGATTCGGTGCAGTGTTGTTTGAAGGGAATATCGACTTTTACGGAAAGAGCGGATTTGATGTGGCGAGGAAGTTCGGTATCAGGTATCATGACCTGCCTGAAGGAGCAGACGACTCTTTCTTCTTATGCATCGAATTGAAAAAAGGATATCTGGACGGGATCACCGGGGTCTATCAGACACCGAAAGGTTACTACGTAGATGACGCCGATGTCGAGGAATTCGACAAGTTTTTTCCAAAAAAGAAAAAGGAAAAGCTCCCGGGACAGATCTTTTCATAGGTAAATGAGCTTTTTGGTTTGTTGAAAAATACGTTTTTACGCGACTATAATCTCATTTACAAATTAAGCACGGAGTTATTGATATGACTGAACAGATTGATTGGGGAAACCTGGGTTTCGGTTACCACAAAACCGAAAAAAGATATGTTTCTAATTATAAGGATGGCAAATGGGACAACGGTACTCTTACCGAAGATGCCAATATCGTCATGAACGAATGTGCCTGTGTCCTTCAGTATGCCCAGACTTGTTTCGAAGGTATGAAGGCCTATACTACTGTCGACGGAAAGATCGTCTGTTTCCGACCTGATCTCAACGCACAGCGTATGCGAGAATCCTGTCTTCGACTGAAGATGCCTGTCTTCCCTGAAGAACGATTCATCGACGCTGTTTGTCAGGTCGTCGCTGCCAATAAGGATTATGTACCTCCTTATGGTACCGGCGCTTCTCTTTATATCCGACCTTACATGTTCGGTTCTGATGCTATTTTGGGCGTTAAACCTGCTAACGAATTCCAGTTCCGAATCTTTGCTTCACCGGTCGGTCCTTACTTCAAGGGTGGTGTAAAGCCTATCTCTGTCCGTATCTCAGACTTTGACAGAGCTGCACCTCACGGCACCGGTCATGTTAAGGCTGGTCTTAACTATGCGATGAGTCTTTATGCTATCGTCGATGCCCATGAAAAGGGTTTTGATGAGAATATCTATCTTGATTCCGGTTCCAGGACTTACATCGAAGAGACTGGTGGCGCCAATATCCTCTTTGTTACAAAGAGCGGTAAGGTCGTGACCCCTAAGTCTGATACTATTCTTCCTTCCATCACCCGACGTTCACTCATGCAGGTTGCTAAGGATTATCTTGGTCTTGAAACCGAAGAACGCCCCATCAAACTGGAAGAACTCGAAGATATGGCAGAATGCGGTCTCTGCGGTACTGCAGCAGTTATCTCTCCTGTCGGTAAGATCACTGACCACGGCAAGGAGATTTATCTACCTTCCGGTATGACTGCTATGGGTCCTGTCACACAGAAGCTCTACGACACTCTCCGCGGTATTCAGCTTGGTACCATCAAAGCTCCTTCCGGCTGGATCAAAGAGATCTGTTAACCAAGTTTCGCGTGTATCTGATGGGCAGGCAATCAAATGTTGTCTGCCCATTTTTATAGGAGTTTTACATTATGGAGATTACCTTCGATAAAGCTAAAGAGATCCTTGCCCAGTCCACGACTGAAGACCATCTGATCATTCATTCCTTGAATGTCTGCTACGCCATGGAAGCTATGGCTGAGCATTTTGGAGAGGATCCCGATCATTGGAAGGTAGTAGGGTACCTTCATGACTATGACTATGAAAAGTATCCCGATGAACATCTCCAGCATACTGAAAAGCCGCTCCTTGATGCAGGCGTCGATCCGAAGGATGTCCGTGCGATCCTAAGTCATGGCTACAGTATCGTCAATGACATCAAGCCTGAGACCAATATGGAAAAGAGTCTTTTCACTGTTGACGAACTCACCGGTATCATCCAGGCATGTGCCAGGATGCGACCAAATGGGATTTCAGACCTTGAAGTAAAGAGTTTCATGAAGAAGTTCAAGGACCTGAA
>JAEEOC010000086.1 GCA_016284035.1 Dehalococcoidales bacterium | reverse complement strand
TGCAATGTCTTTCTGAGAATTGTAGCTAACTAACGAAGCAGTAAACTGGCGACCATCATTAAGATAGACAGGCAAGTTACTGCCGCCCTGCACCGCCTGATAAGTAGTAATGATATAGCCATTACGTGAGGCTATGATACCTGAAGCAGTTCCATTAGGATGAACGATCTTAACAACAGAAGCACTGGCAGCATCATAAGCATTCTGGTAGACCTTTTCATTGCCAAGGTAAGACCTGGAATCGATATCATCGACACGATCAGTAAGATCGGAGACATCTGAATTAAGCTGGGTGATCTGTCGGGAAAGATTATTGGAACCATTCGTCAGACCGGTAACACTAGTATCAAGACGAGTAACCTTAGTCGAAAGAGATGATATCTGAGTGTTAATGGCAGTAATAGAGGCATTCATCTGCGTGATACGGGATGCAACTGAACCGCTGTCCCCTGCAAAACTATTGACGGTATTCTGAATAAGATTGACTTTGCCAGAAAGCGTGGCAATCTGATCCTGTGTATCCTCAGTATTTTGAGCGATCTTATCATCGATCAGGTTCTCAAAACCCTCTGTCTTCTCATTTACATCACGAATCTGCTGCTGAAGTCTTCCGATCTGCTGCGTAGCAGTTGCGACAGAAGTATCGATAGCATTGATGCGTGTGGAGTTGTTCTGGATAGTTCCATCGAGAAGATCGAGGCGTGATCCGATATTATTTGTCGTTTCGTTAAGTCTCATGACATATGTCTGGTCCATCGTGGCCAGATCGGTTCTCAGAGAACTGATGTCATTTCCATTGGTCGAAAGCTTGACGTTGGTCTCATCAAGTTTTGTGCTGATCTTATCCAGTCCATTACTCATACCGATCAGGGCAAAAGAAAGCACACCAGTGATAGCCAGGCTTACCACACTCAGCATGATCGGAAAGAAGTGCGAATGAGACTTTGTGCTCCTTACACGTACTGTCTGCTCCGATCTGGAGTAGAGACCAGTCGTAGATTCATCATTGAGCGAATGCCCGCACATGCCGCAGTAATTTGCATCAGCAGACCGAGGAACGATCTTCAGCTGCTTACCGCAGACCGGACAATAGACTGACCAACTGGGAATCTCGTGCTTACAATGATTGCATTTCATTTGTGTGCCCCCTGTGATTACGAGTAATGAGTACTGGTGTGTTACTCAAAGCATAGCTAATACGTACAGGTTTATTCAAACCTCCTTTCGCACAGGACGTAAGTAATTAGACATCTGTCTTATCACATAAAGTTATTTGGTAAGGCAATACAGCTTAAATACGGCAATAGAATAATTATGCGGTGCCCAATTTTATTGCCGTAATCTTTGACATTTCTGCACGTAATAACTAAAATAGCGACATCATAAATGAGCAAAGGCGTTCATTCATGTAAGGGAATTTGTCCCTTGTGTGGATGAGCGCCTTTCTCGTTTTATACGAGGAAAAAGCCATGAAAGTCGAAGGTGAAATAAGGATCCCGTCAGGCTGTGCGATATCGGCAGTTATATCCAGAGAGGGCCGACGTATGTCCGGTGAGACCATCATCAAGAGCATGCTCCCCATGCACGACCGCTCCAACGGTCTGGGAGGCGGCTTTGCCGCATATGGTATCTATCCCGAATATAAAGATCTCTATGCATTCCATCTTTTCTTCGACAGCCCCGCCGCCAAAAAAGAATGCGAAGATCTCCTTGAGAAGAGATTCGAGATCGTCCAGTCCGAGACCATCCCAGTCAAACTCATCCCCGAGATCAAAGACGTCCCCATCATCTGGCGTTACTTCATGTCCCCCATCGAACTGGTCCGAGCCAGTCTCCATATCGATGAACGCGAATATGTAGCCAGGACCGTGATGCAGATCAACCAGACGATCAAAGGCGCCTTCGTCTTCTCGTCCGGCAAGAACATGGGAACTTTCAAGGCAGTCGGCTTCCCTGAGGACGTGGGCAGGTTCTATAAGCTCGACGAATACGAAGCCTATTCATGGACAGCCCACGGACGCTATCCCACCAACACTCCGGGATGGTGGGGCGGCGCACATCCCTTCGCACTTTTGGATTACACCGTGGTGCATAACGGCGAGATCTCATCCTATGACGCCAACCGACGTTTTATCGAGATGTTCGGCTACAAATGCACTCTACAGACCGATACCGAGGTCATCACCTACATCGCAGATTACCTCTTACGAAAACAGAACCTTTCTTTACAGGAGATGGCCTGGACCATCGCCGCTCCCTTCTGGGAAACGATCGGCCGCATGGACAAAGAGACAGCAGAAAAGATCTCTTATCTCCGCAAGGTCTATTCAAGCCTTCTGGTCACCGGGCCCTTCTCCATCGTACTGGGATTCACAGGCGGTCTCATGGCATTGAATGACCGACTGAAGCTCAGATCAATGGCCATTGCAGAAAAGGACGACAAAGTCTATATAGCCAGCGAAGAAGCAGCCATCAGGATGATGGAGAAAGACGCTGAGAACATTTACTTCCCTGCAGGTGGTGAGCCTGTGATCGTCAGGGTCAAGGAAGGAGCATTCTAATATGGGTATCGAATATATCGCTCCGGAATTTGAAGTCATCAGGGACATGACCCGCTGCATCAACTGCAAAGTATGCGCCAGACAGTGTGCCAACAACGTCCACAGCTACGACAAAGAAAACGGCATCATGTTAAGTGATGAGTCTTCCTGTGTGGACTGTCAGAGATGCGTATCTTTATGTCCCACTCATGCACTTAAGATCGTAAAGAACGAGAACGCTCTCCGCGAGAACGCTAACTGGACCACAAGAACCATCAACGAACTTTACAAGCAGGCCAACAGCGGAGCAGTACTCCTGTCATCTATGGGTTCACCTATCGAACATCCGGTCTACTTCGATAAGATCCTGATCAACGCTTCACAGGTAACAAACCCTCCGATCGATCCTTTACGCGAACCGATGGAAACCAAGGTGTTCCTTGGCAAGAAACCCACATCCATCCGTCATGATAAAGACGGTAACATCATCAACGACCTGGCTCCCCAACTGGAACTCGCCATGCCCGTGATGTTCTCAGCTATGAGCTACGGTTCCATCAGCTATAACGCTCATGAGAGTCTGGCACGAGCCGCCGAGAAGCTCGGTATCCTCTACAACACCGGTGAAGGCGGTCTCCATAAGGACTTCTACAAATACGGAAAGAACACCATCGTACAGGTCGCATCCGGACGATTCGGTGTACATGAAGATTATCTCAACGCAGGCATGGCCATCGAGATCAAGATGGGCCAAGGTGCCAAGCCCGGTATCGGCGGCCATCTGCCCGGAGCCAAGATCGTAGGAGATGTATCGAGGACCCGCATGATCCCGGAAGGCTCCGATGCCATTTCTCCCGCTCCTCATCATGACATCTATTCCATCGAAGA
>JAEEOC010000085.1 GCA_016284035.1 Dehalococcoidales bacterium | reverse complement strand
TGCGGCGTCTCCCTGCATTACACCGATCTGAGCATCTTCCCACATATAACAGAAGCGGTTTCCTACGGATTTTGCTGCCATGACGATATATGCTCCGCCGTATGCTTTTCGCAGAATGAACGAGAGAACAGGAACTTTTGCGTTTTCGAATGCCCGGAAGAGTGCTGCGCCCTTAGACAACAGGTTGTGATGCTCCTGATCCTTTCCGGGCAGGAATCCCGGAGTATCGGTAAGTACGATGAGTGGCAGGCCGAGCTTATCGATGGTCTTTACGAAACGAGAGGCTTTTTCTGAGCCTTGGACATCAAGTGTTCCGGCCAAGTAAGAAGGCTGGTCGGCCAGAATGCCGCAGCAGTATCCGCCGATGCGTGCCAGACCGCAGACAATATTGGGAGAATAGTCTCTTTGCAGTTCGGTGAAATCGTGTTCGTCAGCGATTTCCATGATGAGTGGACGGATATCATATTGCTGTTTGGGATCCTGTGGTACGTGAGATTCGATAAGGCGCATCTGATCAGAGGGTGCTTTTTTCTTTTGAGTTATCAGATTCATCAGGTGTTTAACCTTTTCGAAACAATCTTTTTCTGTCTCGCAGAGGATATGACAGTTACCGGTCTTTTTGCTGTGGACAGCAGCGCCTCCCAGTTCGTCCAGCGTTGTCATCTCTCCGGTCGAGCGTTTGATAACATTGGGGCCGGTTACGAACATCTGAGAGATGCCGTTTACCATGAATACGAAATCGCACATAAGCGGTCCGTAAGCGGAACCACCGGCACAGGGCCCCAGTACCAGTGCTATCTGGGGGACTTTTCCTTCCAGTGCCGCATGTCCCTTCAGGATGTCGGCAACACCGTACAGGGAGTGGACTCCGTCTTCAAGTCTGGCTCCTCCGGAGTCATATACTGCGAGGAAGGGCAATCTGTGTTCAAGGGCGTTCTGCATCCTTTCCAAGACGAAGCGGCCGCCCTCTTTGGTGATGGAACCGCCTTTGACAGAGAAATCCTGGACAAAGAAAGCGACATCGGTGCCATTTATCTCCCCGGTGCCGGCCAGCACAGAACCGTCAGTGCTGTAGTCAAAGACTGCAGTGTCTCTGTCAAAGAGCAGGTTGATCCTGGATGCTGCTGAAAGTTTTTCCATCTCAAATGTCTTTTTATGATGAAGTATTCTATCTTATATAATAAATGTATCACGAGTTGAGAGGACAATGCATTGATCCTTTATTTTTCTGTAACCGGTAATTCTGAATATGTAGCAAAACGACTGGCTGCCGCTCTTGATGACGAAGCCATTTCCATAACCGAATGTATCAGGAACGAAAGATATCTCTTCAAGATCAAGGAAGGGGAGGATATCGGTCTGGTTGCCCCGGTATATGGCTGGCAGCTTCCGTATTTGGTAGGAGATTTCGTCAATAAGAGTACTTTTGAGTTCTCTGGAACACCTTATGTTTATTATGTGGCTACTTATGGACGCAATGCCGGTAATTCAGCCAATAATGTCAAAGCAGATTTCGAGCATCACAAGCTGAAACTGAAAGCTCAGTTCGGCGTCAAGATGGTCGATACTTATACTCCTTTCTACTATGTTAACGATGCCAAGGACAATGCCTCGATCGAAAGGAAGACTGAGCCTCAGATCGATGAAATCATCGAGCATATCAAGAATAAAGATGCCGATAAATACATCAAGGATATTGCTTCCCCCTTGGCTGCCAGGATCGGCCAGGCTGTCTATGAGAAGGCCAGACAGACTTCTAAGTTCGTGGTCGGAGATGAGTGCACCGGCTGCGGACGCTGTGAAGAAGTGTGCCCTGAAGGTGTCATCAAGATCTTAGACGGCAAGCCCGAATGGAAGGCTAATCAATGCCTATTGTGTCTGGCCTGTTATCATCACTGTCCGACCAACGCCATCCAGCACGGCAAATCGACAAAGGGCAAAGGCCAATACATTAATCCTAATATCTAGTTTTTGCTTCAGCTATTACGCTAATTAGCTTCGTTTTGTTAAAACTTAACAAATTTTTATTAACTTTCATAAAAAAGTATTGACAATGCTTTTTTGAAAAACTACTATCAAACTATGAACTAGTTCACGTTCCTTCTGATCTAGATAAGGAGGCACACAGATGGCAAACAAAGACTATTACAGCATCATGGGCGTGTCCCGCAATGCAACGGATAAAGAGATCAAGCAGGCCTATCGAAGACTGGCCAGGAAGTATCATCCTGATGTCAATCCCGGCGACAAGGCTGCTGAAGAAAAGTTCAAAGAGATCAACGAGGCCAACGATGTCCTTTCCGATCCTGAAAAGAGGAAGAAATATGACATGTACGGCTCCAACTGGGAAGCAGCCCAGCAGGGCTTCGGCGGTTTTGGTGGATTCAATACCAACGGACAGGGATTTGATTTCTCCCAGTTCACCCGCGGATTCGGCGGAGCGGCCGGCGGTTTCGGAGATATCTTCGGAAGCTTCTTCGGCGGAGGCCGACGCAGCAAGAAGGGACAGAATGTCGAATCGGCTATAACGGTCACCCTTGAGGAAGCCTATGCGGGTACCACCCGTGCTTTTAATTATCAGGTCGAAGAAGAATGCTCTTTCTGCGGTGGTTCGGGACGCTCGTCCGGCGGTTACTGTTCCTATTGTCATGGAGCTGGCAAGACGCTCAAGAACCGTCAGATCGAAGTCAAGATCCCCAAAGGCGTCAAGGAAGGATCCAAGGTTCGTATCGCAGGACAGGGCAATACAGGTTCCAATGGCGGAGCCAGCGGAGATCTCATCCTTCTGGTCACCATTGCTAAGCACCCTGTTTTCGAACGTGTTGAGGATAATGTTCTGGTCACGATAAAGGTCCCTCTGACTACTGCAGTGTTAGGCGGTGTCGTCTACGTCCCGACATTAAAAGGTACCAAGCTTGAACTTAAGATCCCTGCAGAGACGCAGAGCGGCAAGGTCTTCAAGCTCCCAGGTTATGGGATGCCGGTATTAAAGACTAGCAATTACGGTAACCTCATGGCTAAAGTCGAGATTCAGATCCCGACGAACCTTTCCTCAAAGGAGAAAAAACTCTTTGAAGAATTGAGGAATCTAAGACACGAGGAGGCTTGATATGATGTACACGCATAATCAGCCTCGGTATGTCATTAGCGTTGCGGCAGAGATGCTGGGAACGCAGCCCTATACGCTCAGGTATTACGAAAAAGTGGGTATCGTCCAGCCGGCCAGATCCAGCGGCAATATCCGGCTTTATTCCGATGACGACCTTGAAACTATCAAAAAAGCCATGACGCTCATGAACGATATGGGAGTCAATCTGGCAGGAGTCGAAGTCATATTACATGTCACTCGTCAGCTGTCTGATATGCAGGACAAGATGAACGAGATGGAAATTGAAATGGAAAGATTAAGAAAGGAGGCGGGACTATGAGCCAGCAGCCGAAAGATTTTACAGAACAAGCAAAAGAAGCACTTAATTTCTCACAGCAGATAGCCAAGCAGATGCATCATCAGCAGTGGGATGTCGACCATGTCCTCATGGCATTATTACAACAGGAAAAAGGTGTCGTGAACGACCTCCTCAAGGAGATGAAGATCGACGTCAAACTTGTCGCCGATCAGGTCAGTGAAGCCTTGAATAGGGCGCCGAAGCTGGCCTATGAACCTCAGCAGCTCTATCCTACCCCTCTTGTCGGGCGCGTGATGGAACTGGCGGCATTGGAATCCACGCGTCTCCATGACGATTTCATCAGCACTGAGCATATCTTCATCGCCATTGCCCAGCTCGAACGGGGTGAGAGTGCCAATATCCTGAAACTCAACGGTATCACTGTCGAGCGTATCTATCAGGCACTGCATAAGATCCGCGGCAATCATCGTGTGACCGACGGAAATGCCGAGAGCAGGTATCGCTCTCTTGAAAAGTACTCCCGTGATCTAACAGCCTTTGCCCGCGATGGCAAGATCGATCCAGTCATCGGACGTGACAAAGAGATCAAGAGAGTGATGCAGGTCCTCTGTCGCAGGACAAAGAACAATCCTATCATCATCGGTGAAGCCGGTGTTGGTAAGACTGCAATCGTTGAAGGCGTGGCTCAGAAGATCGCAGACGGAAATGTACCTGACCTGCTGCTTAACAAGCGTGTCCTCTCCTTGGATATGGGTGCACTTGTTGCTGGTTCTAAGTTCAGAGGTGAATTCGAAGAGAGACTCAAAGCGGTGATGGATGAAGTCATCGCTTCGAAGGGAGAGGTCATCCTCTTCATCGATGAGTTCCATACCATCGTCGGCGCAGGTGCTACAGAAGGATCTTTGGATGCATCCAATATGCTGAAACCGGCTCTTGCCCATGGTGAGATCCAGGTCATCGGTGCTACCACTTTTGATGAATACAGAAAGAATATCGAAAAAGATAAAGCTCTCGAACGACGACTGCAGCCGGTCGTAGCTGAAGAACCTTCGGCAGACGCCAGTATTGAGATCCTCAGAGGTTTGAGGCCTAGGTATGAAGAGCATCATAAGATCGCGATCAGTGATGAGGCAATTGAAGCAGCCGTCAAACTTTCCAGTCGTTATATCGCAGAGCGCAGACTGCCGGATAAGGCTATCGATCTTATCGATGAGGCGGCTGCCAAGATGAGACTTGAGAAGGAAGATACTCCTCAGAACATTAAACAGCTCACTTCCAAGATCAACGAGATTAAACTGTTGGAAGAACAGAGCGAAGCCAATCAGGAATACGAGGATGCCACCAAGTTCAAATCAGAACGTGTGATGGCTGAAAAAGAACTTGAGGATGCTAAGAAAGAATGGCTCAAGGATGTAGAAGTCGAAGATACTGTCACATCTAAGCATATTGCGGAATTGGTGTCCGCATGGACGGGCGTTCCGGTCAATCAGATGCTCAGCGGAGAATCTGAGAGATTAGTCCATATGGAAGATGCCATCCATGAGAGGATGGTCGATCAGGAGGACGCGGTCCATGCTGTCTGTGATGCCATCAGACGAAGTCGTTCCGGTCTCAAGGATCCGAAACGACCCATCGGTTCCTTCCTCTTCCTTGGTCCTACCGGTGTCGGTAAGACGGAGTTGGCAAAATCTTTGGCGTGGTTCCTTTTCGGTGATGAGACCGCCATGGTAAGGATCGACATGTCCGAATATCAGGAGAAACATACTGTATCAAGACTGATTGGAGCTCCTCCGGGATATGTCGGATTTGATGAAGGTGGGCAGCTGACCGAGGCCGTCAGGAAACGCCCATACAGGGTCATTTTGCTAGATGAAATAGAAAAGGCTCACCCTGATGTCTTTAACACCTTATTGCAGGTTCTGGACGATGGACGCCTGACAGATGGCAATGGTCGGACTGTCGACTTCAAAAACACTATTATCGTTATGACAAGTAATGCCGGTGTCGAAACCATCAAGCGAGAGACTGCTCTCGGTTTTGTGACAAAGAGCAATCCGACATCATCTACTAACATGGCTTATGAAAAGATGAGAGATAAAGTCCTGGACGAGATCCATAAGACTTTCAGGCCGGAATTCTTAAACAGGATCGATGATATCATCGTTTTCCATGAACTGGCTGAAGAACAGCTTAAGGATATCGTACAGCTTCTTATCAAAGATCTGCAGTCCAGATTGGCTGACCGAGAACTGTCTGTCCAGCTCAGCGATGAAGCTCTTCAGTGGATCCTGGAGATGGGGTATGATCCGCAGTATGGTGCTAGACCGCTGCGCCGTGCCATTGAACGATACATCGAGAATCCTTTGGCCATGAAGCTCCTGTCAGGAGAATTCAAGAGCGGAGATGTCATCTATGTTGATAAAGGAAGCGAAGACGCGCTAACATTTGCAACACAAAGCAAGGCGTCTAAGAGAACGACTAGAAAGAAAGAATAATAGTCGTCTGTATATATATGGAAGAAGAAGTACCAAAGGAATCTAAATTCAAACAGTATCTGCGATCCTGGCAGTTTTGGGTCGGTATCTTTGCCCTGACTGTCTCGATCGCCATGACTGTGTGGTTGATACTTAACAGGGAGCACTTGGAAGGCTTTTCCAATTACGGATATGTCGGTGCATTCATCGTCTCTGTATTGGGCGGGGCGGTCTCGATTGTTCCGGTCCCGATGGCGATCGTACAGTTCACTTTGGGTCCGGTAGCAGAACCTTGGTTCGGTCCCCAGTATCTGGCCCCGATCTTCATCGGTATCGTTTCGGGTATTGGCGAGGGCCTCGGGTGTCTCGTGACGTACTATACAGGTTTCACCGGACGGCTTGCCCTGACTGTTGTCGATGAAAAGAAGAAACAGGGCAGGATTGCGAGGTGGACGCAGAAAGCGATCTCCCTGATGCAGAATCATGGGATGCTGGTGCTGTTTGTTCTGTCTGCCACGATGAATCCGTTTTATTACCCGGTTGCGATAGCATCAGGCGTCATGAAATATGATGTAAAAAAATTTGTAATAATGTCGGTTCTCGGCAAGATCATCAAAAGCGCGCTTATCGCATATTGCGGCTATTTTGGTTTATCATGGATATTAGGAAAGTAAGGGAGGAATATAATCATGTGTTATCTACGAATGATCGCTGCGTTTCCAGGCTTCTTTCTTAGTGCGTTATTTGTATTCCTGTTGCTTCCGGTCCTGGGAAATAGGATCGGTATGCCAGAATTGGTCAATATCAGCTATGTCGATTCGATGCTGATTACCTTTATCATCTGGGTAGCTGTCGCTCCTCTGGCGGCATTGGGTGCTGCTGCTACCAGATTCAGCCGAAGAAGTCATCGAGATTAGTTTATATATAAATAATGTAAGGGAGAGATAAAACGAATGTATGAGTATAAGGTTCCTGAAGACGTATTAAGCGGAAAGACCACAGACGTCTATTTCAAGAGGACTATGGACATCCTGAAAGCAGAAGGCATCAATCCTACTGTGGTCATGGAAGTCTTTCCAACCAAGGATGGCATGCTCTGCGGCATGAAAGAAGAATTGGCACTGCTCAAGGAGATTCTTCCTGAAGGTGCAGAAGTTTGGGCTCTTAAAGATGGCGATCTAATGGCCAGAAAAGAAGTAGTATTGAGAATAAAGGCTCCTTATCAGTCTTTTGGTCTTTATGAGACAGCTATCTGTGGATACCTTGCCAGCTCTTCTGGCTGGGCAACCGCTGCTAATGCCTGTGTACAGGCTGCCGGTTCTACTCCTGTGACCAGTTTTGGTGCCAGACACCTTCATCCCAATGTCGCAGGTCCCATGGAATACGCAGCTGTTATTGGCGGCTGTGCCGGCTGTGCGACTATCATCGGCGCAGAGATGGCGGGCGTCAATCCTTCAGGTACTATTCCTCATGCTCTGGTCTTGGTCATGGGCGATACCCTTAAGGCTGCGCAGGCTTTTGATAAGCATATGGCCCCTGGTGTTGCCAGGGTCGCACTCGTCGATACGTTCAATGATGAGACGGTCGAAGCGATTCGGGTAGCTCAGGCAATGGGTGATCATCTCCAGGCCGTCCGACTCGATACCCCCAGAGAGCGTGGCGGCGTAACATTAGAACTCGTCAGAGAACTGCGAGCAAGACTCGATCAGGCTGGTATGCAGCATGTCGGCATCTTTGTTTCCGGCGGTTTCGATGTTGAAAAGATCACTTATTTTAAAGAAAACAATGCTCCCGTTGTTGGTTATGGTATCGGCAGTCAGATCACAGCGGCAAAGCCTATCGAGTTTACAGCTGATATCCATGAGATCGACGGCAGACCGGTTGCCAAACGAGGCAGGATCCCCGGTGTTACCGAAAATACAAGACTTCAGAGAATTATTTAAGTAGTCTCTTTATAGTTGTAAAATCTTAGAAACGTTATTATTGGGACGACAGATATGAAAGAAAAGAGTTGGGAAGAGATTCAAAAAGAATATTCCAAGATCCGCCAGGGTGAGAGCGAAGAGATAGCTCATTCCTCAAGCGGACGCTGGGTGAAATGTTCCCGCTGTCATGGTACGGGTATTTCCACTTGCTCCATGTGCAAGGGACTTGGTCATGTTACGGCAGGGCAGGCCGGTGTTTATAATGCTTCCGGCAAAGCAGAATGTCCTCTGTGTCACGGGGCAAAACAGATTGCCTGCCGTGAATACGGATGTCAAAATGGCTGGGTATGGAGCGCCAACATCATCAGATAACAAATACTTTACATATTCTGTTGTTTTTTGAAATCAGGAAAAAAAGCGGCTTTGAAGCCGCTTTTTTTGTCTAAGCCTAAGAAAAGATATTGTGTGCTGCCTATACCGTTATATTGCTGGCAAAATATTGCTAATTGGTTGACAGCAAACTACAATTAGTCCATAAGTAGACTTAGTAGGCAGTTTGTGCGTTTATGTACTAATTTGCTAAAAAGTCAAAAAGTCGATACGTAGAGGTTTTTATAAAAAAATAGACTAGGCGCTGCAAACAGTAAAGCAGAGTCAGTTTTTTTTGCGTAAAAATCTTGCGGAAAATTTGGAGGTGTTTTTCTTTGGAAGAAAACAAGACAAAGGTATCCCGAAGAGAGTTCCTCAAGGATGCCGGACTCGTAGTTGGAGGAGCAACTATCGGTTCAGCAGCCATACTCTCAGCCTGTGGCGGTAAGACAGAGACCGTGACTCAGACAGTCACCAACACTGTAACCAAGACAGACACCAAATCCGAATATGTTTGCCCCGTAGACAGTCAGAAGTTCTCAACATTAGCAGATCTTCAGGCACATTACCAGGCTGAACATGCCGGCAAACAGATCGAAAACCTCATCACCCTCAATGTGAACGGCAAAGATTACACTATGGTCGTCGAACCCTGGTGGCCTCTCGCCTACGTTCTCCGCGATGTACTCGGTTTCTACAGCGTCAAAGTCGGCTGCGACTTTGGTAACTGCGGTACCTGTACCATTCACGCAAACGGTATCCCCATGTTCGCATGCTTGATGCTTGCCGTCGACTGCGAAGGCATGGAGATCGTCACCCTCGAAGCCATGTCCAATGGCGGCGAACTCGATCCTGTTCAGCAGGCATTCTACAACTATGATGCCTTACAGTGCGGTTACTGCACTCCTGGTCTCATCATGGCTGCTGAAGCCCTGATCAAGAAGAATCCTAAACCCACCGCAGAAGAAGTCCAGGAAGCTTTCTCTGGTCATCTTTGCTTCTGCGCCAACATGACCAAACAGGTCGAATGCATTACTGGAGGTGTTAACTAATGCCTTACGTACAGTATCCTCTTGGCAAAGAACGAACTGATCACAAGACCGTAAAACGATACGTCATCGACAATCTTAACGTTCATGACAAATCCGGTAAGTGGATCGTAACCGGTCGAGCCGAATTTGCTGCTGACCACTTCACTGGTCACAAGCTCTTCTCTGCTCCTATCCTTTCCACTATTGCCCATGGTAACGTCAAATCCATCGACCTTTCCGAAGCAGAAAAGATCGCTGGCTACAAAGGCTTCCTTACTCAGCAGGAAGTTCCCGGCTGGCGAAATGCAGCTTGGGACTGCGATGTCGTTCAGTGGGGCCAGCCCATCGGCGCAGTCATCGCTGATAACTGGTATACCGCTCTCCGCTGCATCAACGTCATCAAAGTCGAATATGATGTCCATGACGCCGTAATCGATCCTGATGATGCTCTTGAAGCATATGAAAAGGGTGAAGATTATCCTTGGGCCGGTATCGTCAAAGATACCAACGTCCACTCCCGAACCAATGTCGTTCGTGGTGATGTCGAAGCCGGTATCGCCAAGGGCGATTATCAGTGGGATTTCGAATATCCGTGGACTGTTACCTATGCCCATCAGGAACTTGAAGCCCATCAGTCCACCGCTTGGTGGATCGGCGAAGATCTTTACATCTACACCGGTACCCAGGATCCGTATTCCACTTTATCTTCAGTAGCTCCTTCATGGGGCCTTCCTCGACACCGCTGTCACATCTACTCCCGATTCAACTGCGGTGGTTTCGGTGGTAAGACTGCTGACTGGGGTGCCAATGCTGCAGCTGCAGCCTCCAAGAAGATGGGTGGCTATCCTGTCCTCTTCAAGAATACCCGACAGTCCAACGGCACTGGCCGACAGCGATCCTTCTCTATGAGATCTAAGCAGCGCGTTGGTGTCATGAAAGACGGTACTATTACCGGTTGGGAATCCATCATGTACTGTGATGAAGGTATGAACAGTGGTACTCCTTGTGGTGATGGTATCTTCGGCGTCCAGAAGACCTGGAACGTCATGGATGCCCACTATCAGGTAATCGGTATCACCACCAACACTCCTTCACGATACTACTGGAGAGACGTTGCAGATCCTCCCGGTGGTAAGAACCACGAAACCACTCTTGATAAGATTGCTTACAAGCTTGGTTTGAATCCTCTTGATGTTCGTTTGAAGAACGTTAACCCTGAAGATATCAAGGCTGTTGAAGCCGGTTACTATGGTAGCCTTCCTTGGGGTTCTTTCGCTATCAAAGAACTTTTGAACTATGTTGCAGATTGGTCTGACTATCGAAAGAAGTATCACACTCCTGCAACCAAGACCGTTGATGATATCTATCACAATGGCGATAAGAGAATGCATGGTATCGCTATCTCTGGTCACCTTGACAGCCATGGTGGCGGTTTCGCTGCTGCCCGTGGTGCTATGATCAAGGCCTTCCAGGATGGTACCTTCCATGTCCTTACCGGTTCTGCCCGAGGTACTGCTGGTGGTACTACCGTCTGCTGTACCGTTACTGCAGAAGTCCTTGGTGCAAAAGACGAAGATGTTATCCTTGGCGACTGGTCCAACACCGATACCGGTTTGAACCCTGGTGTCCAGGCTTCATCATCCCATACCATTTCTATCACTTCCGCATTCTACAATGCTGCAATGGAAATGAAATGGAAGATGTTTAACATCGCTCTTACCAAAGCTCCTTTCAACCAGATCGAAGGCATCACCATGGATGACCTCGAATCCTATGAAAGCGTTATCTACTACAAGAAAGATCACTCCAAGTCCCTTCCTTTCAGCGCTGTTGGTCTTGGTAACAACCTCGCAGCATCTGCTGGCGGTTACGATACCAACAACCCCAACAACCAGAACGCTCTCCAGAAACTTCTTGGTCAGCGAGCCGGTGGTGCTTGGAAAGACAAGTCCACTCAGGATGGCAAACCTTATATCAAGGTCGGCGATCGACTTCTTGCAAACGGTCAGTCTGCAGGTGTCCTCGAATTAGCCGTTGATCCTGAAAACGGTGAAACTGAATTCATCAACTACTACCTCGCTGTTGATACCGGTGCTACCATCTTCAAGCAGGGTGCTCTCCGAGAAATCGGTGCTGCCACCGAACTTATCCACAGCCAGGGCTTCTTCTTCGGTGATATCTATGATGAAGCAACCGGTGCTGACATCTCATCCCTCTACACCGAAGCCCAGTTCCCCACCTACATGGATATGGACTTCTCCAAACATCATTTCACTGACTATCAGTCTGAAGATGCCGGCGGCTGCCTTGGCTGCCATGGTATCGCCGAACCTTCTTTGACCAACTTCTGCTTGGTCGATCAGGCAATCTTCAGCGCTATCGGTCTCTGGGTCGATGCTGAAATGGGCGCTGTTGGTGGCGCCGACAAAGTACTCAAGGCTCTCGAGCGCGGCATTGGTGCCGACTACGAAGCATTGATGAAGGCATAAGAGGAGGAGAATAAGAAATGAAAGACGTTAAATACGCTGCTGCAAAAAGCTTCGAAGAAGCTGCCGCCCTCTTAGCCGATGGAAAATCAGCTTTGCTTGCTGGCGGTACTGACTTAGTCTATGGTCTCAAAGGTATGCACACTCCCAATCTTCCTGATACCGTAATCGATATCAAGAGAATCCCTAATGCTGCATACATCAAGGAAGAAGGCGGTTTCCTTAAGATCGGTGCACTCACCAAACTTACCGATATCGCTGAATCCGATGTAGTTAAAAAGAACTACGCCGCTCTTGCAGAGGCAGCCAAACTGGTTGCATCTCCTGAGCTCCGAAACATGGGTACCATCGGTGGCAACATCTGCCAGAAACCCCGATGTATCTACTATCGAAATGAATTCAATCACTTCCCCTGTGCCCGAAAGGTAAAGGGTGGTACCTGCTACGCCATCTCCGGTGTCTGCCGATATCATTCTATCTTCGGTGGTGTAGGCGGTTGTATGGCCGTCTGTCCTTCCGATACCGCTCCTGCACTTGTCGCACTTGGTGCTAAGATCGTTACCACCAAGAAGACTTGGGAAGCCGCAGATTTCTTCAAGGTCCAGAACAAAGAATTTGGCACCGCCCGCGGTGAACAGATCAATGCACTTGATCTTGATGAAGTCGTCAAAGAAATCCAGGTACCTACTCCTGCAGCTGGCACTAAGAGCACCTACAAAAAGTGGGCTTTCCGAAAGGCCATCGACTTCCCTCAGGTCTCTGCCGCAGTCGTAGTTGCTGGTGGCAAAGCTCAGATCGCACTTGGTGGTGTCTACAATGAACCTAAGTTCTTTGCAGATGTCGATGCATCCGATGCAGCCAAAGCTGCTGACACCGTACTTGCAAAGGCCAATCCTCTGACCTCACCTCAGAAGCGAAACAACACCAACAAGTACAAGGTCCAGATCGCAAAGACCATGGTCAAGCGAGCAATCGAAGGTCTTAAGTAGTTTTTACTTAGCCTGTGAAAACGGGAAGGGCGCAATACCCTTCCCGTTTTTTGTATAGCGACATTAAAGCTATCATTAATTAAAGAAGACATTATTAATTCAGAGGTTCTCTATGGAAACTAAATGGCTGGAAAAATATAACGAACTGCTAAAGTACATTTCTGACAACCCGGAAATAAGGATCAAGCCGACTTCTATGAGTTTGCCAGGGGAATACAAGGAAGTATTCTATGCAAAATTCGAAGAAGTTCGCGATCTTTTTGTCGAGGAAGTATTAGGCGATTCTCTTAAGGATGCCGATGTCCTTCAGGAAAAGTGGAATGCTGAACTTTCGGTCCTCTTTCAGGGTTTCATACAAGAAGTTGAGCTTGATGTCAGATTAAGACCATTCATGGAGAACCCAAGGGTGGCATTATCCAAAAAGATTTATAAGAGCCTTTTGGATGTTATCAAAGGTAATTCTTCGCTAGAAGCTTTTGAACCGTTTGCACGAAAGGCAATTTCAGAAGAATTTGAGTACTGCATGGATCTTGGATATAAGCGTTGGTTGGCGCTTAAGCTTATCGATTATTTTGATGCAGATGCCCTTTATGATTATCCTACTCCTGATGAGAATGATACCGGCGAGATGGACCAGGTGGCTGCCCAAGACAGATTTGAGCCGCTACCAATTTGGGGAACTACGACCAAATTGCGTTTCCCCGTAGCATTCTATGCTGGATTTATGGTCTCACATGTTACTCTTCATTCGAAGAGATTCGATAGATTCATTTCGATCAGATGTGATCATCAGTACGCAAGATGGACCGCTAAAGAGCGAAGCAAGAATCAGGAATGGTTCAGATATTTTGACATCCATGACACATATGGATTGAAGGACCTTTGGTCCGATATATACATATATGTAGCTAATGATCCGAAAGACTTGACTCTCTGCGGAGACAAGGAATATTTTTGCCGACCGCACATCATCATAGATGTCGAAACGGATAAGGATTGGTTTAGCAAGAAACAGCTTAAATCAGCAAAACGTCACGCTATCGTCAACCAGCCTAAGACAGGTACACTTGTTGCAAGCAAGTTCCCCGTAGATGGTGAACTGGTACAACTGGCGAGTGTTCCCCAGGAGCTTGATGCGGACTTTATGAAGAAACATGCTGAGATAGAGTTTGTACATTGGGATCCCTCTGAAGAGATAGTGGAAAATGTCCCAGTTGAGGGTGAAGAAGCAATCGAGGAAATGACGGTCAATAATGACATCAATGTACTTGAAGGCACCGCATTTGTTGCTCCTCAGAGATATTCTCCCGCTGCAGAAATGGATCAGGAACTGAACGCTGTCGCTAGTTCTTTAAACGCTGCATCACCGGATGCTGTTCAGGCTGTTGAGACCCCTGTTGAGGAAGTCTTGCCCCAGGATGGTGTCCCAACAGAGAATACCGAAGAAGAAAAGCCGGAGATGGAGCCCGAACTAGACATTAAAGTTATGTATGTCGGTTGGGATACATCTGCTCTAGAGGGCGTTCTCACAGATATGATTGCTCCTATTCCTCCGTATCCTGTGGCTAACTGGTAGTACATATAAGAATAGTAACAAAAAGGGAAGGCTCGACAGCCTTCCCTTTTTTATCTGAAGATGTAATCGAAATTAGAAATCGAAGATATCGATAGGAAGAGCTTCGCTTGTTTCTTCAAAAGGTGGGACATAGGGTCTGAAAGCTTTCTGTTCAGACCTGAAGGAATCACTCATCTGACGTTTGAGAAGGAATTCGTTTAAGGATACCCTGCCGGTTCCGTTACAAGCGTTGTCGGGGACATCGCCGCGGAGCACTTGGGCAGTGATGTATGTCGCGTTCGATTCATCTACAGTGAAGTCGACAACGAAACTGGTATCGAAACCATAAGTACCTGATTCCTGAGGCTGAAGACTGATCAATCCGTATTTAGTATCGATTAAGACGCCGGAACCAGCTGTAATCAGATTAAAAGCAATCCAGCCTTCGGCAACATCTGTTTCAGAAGTGTTATCCAGATCGACATCGATATGGAACATGTAAGCTCTGAAGTTATCACATGCGGCAATGTAGGTTGATGTTTCTCTGTAATTTAGTTTTGTGAGTTGTACTCCGGCTGTGCCATTGCTGGATACTACCCCGGTCCCGTTGCATACGGGGCAGGGGAGCCCTACGAATGCAGTGGCCACGAGCAGTGGAACGATCACAAAGAAAGCAATATATTTCTTTTGAACTTTGAATTTTTTATCTTTCATAATACGCCTCCAGAGGTGTATTTGTTTCAGTTAGATTCTTTTATCAATTAGAATAATACATGTAAGCCTACATTTATAAAGTAACTTAAGTCTCCCTGTTATTCAATACGATAAAGCCCCCAAAAGCTAGTCAGCTGATATGAAAAAGTCCAATAATTGACAACATATAAAAAATGTAAATAGATAGTCAGTTTTACAAACTTGGTCAACTTTTTTATAAAAACTGAGATATATCTATCCATTTTTTTCTCGATACAATTTACGCTTAATACCAACAAGTCGATACGTAATATTTCGACTATTTTGACGTTGTGTGAGATGAAGGCTCTCACGACAGGGTCAAATAGTGGGAATATACGGAATAATTTGGAGGTATTTAATGTCTGAAAAAAAGACAACGGTATCCCGAAGAGAGTTTCTTAAGGATGCAGGTCTGGTAGTTGGGGGTGCAACTATCGGTTCTGCCGCGATTCTCTCAGCTTGTGGTGGAAAAACTGAAACCAAGACAGTAACTACTACTGCTACCAAGACAGTAACTACTACTGCCGGTGGATCCACTACTACAGAATATGTATGTCCAGTTGATAGCCAGAAGTTCTCATCTCTTGCAGATCTTCAGAATCACTATGCAGCTGCTCATGCAGGCAAATCCATGGACAACATCGTTTCCTTCAAGGTCGATGGCCGGAGCTACACTCTCGGTGTCGAACCTTGGTGGCCCCTTGTTTATGTCCTCCGCGATGTCCTCGGTTACTTCAGCATCAAAGTCGGATGCGATATGGGTAACTGTGGTACCTGCGCCATTCTCGTCAATGGTACTCCTATGTTCTCCTGCTTAATGCTCGCAAGCGAAGCCGACGGCCTGGAAATCACCACCGCCGAAGGTCTCTGCAACGGTGCTGAACTCAGCCCTGTTCAGAAGAAATTCTATGAATACGATGCAACCCAGTGCGGTTACTGCACTCCTGGTCTCCTTATTGCCGCTACCGCTTTGATTGCAGAGAATTCCAGACCCACCGCAGACGATGTCCGAAAAGCCTTCTCTGGTCATCTTTGCTTCTGCAACAACATGACTAAACAAGTCGCCTGTATGGTCGGAGGTGTTTAATGATTACTCTTGATGATAGTGTAAAATTAAGTGACTATAAGGTTTTAAGAAACCCTGCTATTCATGATCAGTCCATCATGAAGATCCTCACTGGTAAAGCTGATTTCGCTGCTGACCATTTCGCTGGCCACAAGTATTTCGGCGCAATCAAGTGCAGCACCATTGCTCATGGTGAAGTCGTTTCTGTCGATGCTTCCGAAGCAATGAAGCTCCCTGGCGTCAAAGCAGTCATCACCGCTGATGATTGTCCTGTTTGGAACAAGACCATCACTTGGTATGGTCAGGACGTCGCCGGTGTCGTTGCTGACAACTGGTACACTGCCATCCGAGCTCTTCCTTTGATCAAGGTCACCTACAAAGAAGCAGCAGCTTCCGTTGATCCTGATTATGCTATTCAGGAAGGCGCTCCTCTCACTGGTATTCTTCCTAACTCCAACATCGGTACTGCTGGTGTTTGTTTCCGAGATGCCAAGACTGACAAGCGCAGCACTTCTGCAGCCAACAACGTATTCGATCCTTCCACTTTCAACGAATGCGATGTCATAAAAGAATATACATTCGGTTGGACCACCACTTATCCTCACAACGAACTCGAAGCTCATCAGACCACTGCATGGTGGGTCGGTGATGATGTTTACTACTACACTGGTTGTCAGGATATCACCTCAAACAAATCCACCGTTGCTAATGCCCTTGGCATGGCACTCAACAAAGTTCACGCCGTTACCCACTTCAACTGTGGTGGTTTCGGTGGTAAGACCTCTGACATCCTTGCTCCTCAGGCATGTATCATGTCTAAGAAGGTCGGTGGTTATCCCGTACTCTGCAAGAACTCCCGACAGATGAACGTCCTCAACCGAGGCCATAACTTCCCCACCCGATCCCGAATCAAGTTCGGCGTCAAGAAAGATGGTAACAACTACAAGTTCCATGCCTGCGACGCAGAATTCTGGTCTGATGGTGGTGTCAACAGCTTCTCCCCTGTTGGTAACGTCTTCTTCGGTCTCCAGAAGACCTACATCATCCCCAACATCTCCCTCGTAGCCTATCGAATCCAGACCAATACTCCTACCCGTGGTTACTGGCGATGCGTTAACGATCCTTGTGGTGCCATGAACTATGACTCCGCTATCGATAAGCTCGCTTATGATCTCGGTGTCGATCCTTATGATCTTCGACTCAACAATCTTGGCAATCAGTCTCTTCCTGACCAGGATGTTCCCACCATGTACTGGGGTTCCTTCCCCATCAAAGAAGAGCTCGAACTTGCTGCTCAGAAGTCTGGTTATAAGACCAAGCACAAGATGGCTCCTAAGTCTCAGACCGTTGATGATATCTATCACAATGGTGACAAACGATGGTATGGTATCGCCATCACCGGTCACGAAGATAGCCATGGTTCCTCCTCCGGTTCCGGCCGAGGCGGTATCGTAAAGGCTCAGACCGATGGTACCTTCCTTGTCACCACTGCATCTGCCCGAGGCTGCTCCGGTGGTACCACTGTTTGTACCAACGTTGTTGCTGAAACTCTCGGTGCCAAACCCGAAGATGTCAAACTCGGTGAATGGGGTAACACTGATGTCGGTCTCAACGCCGGTATCCAGGCTGGTTCCTCCCACACCATCTCCATTTCCTCTGCTTTCTACAATGCAGCTATCGAAATGCGATATAAGATCTTCCAGGTCGCTCTTACCAAGGCTCCTTTCAAGGGCGTCGCCACTTCTGTCGATGATCTCTATGCAGAAGACAGTGTCGTCTACCTCAAGAAGGACAAGAGCGTAAGCGCTACCTTCAAGTCCCTCAACTGGGGCAACAACATTGCAGCTTCCGGTCAGGGTTGGACCGTCGGTGCCGCCGGTACCGTTGATGAAGTCGGCCGCCGCAATGGTGGTGCTTGGAGATCCGTTGGTAATTACATCAAACCGGGTCAGGCAGTCTACACCTATGGTTCCGCTGCAGCCGCTACTGAAGTTGCTGTTGATGAAGAAACCGGTCAGGTCGAAATCCTCCACATCTGGAACGTTGTTGATACTGGTACCACCATGTTCAAGAACGGTGCCCTCAAGGAAATCGGCTGCGGTGCTGAAGCATTCCACAACCAGGCATTCTTCTACAATACCGTTTACGATCCCAACACTGGTGCAGTAATCTCCACCAACTACACTGAAGCTATGTTCCCGACCTACATGGATATGAAGACCGAGAACCATGACCTCATCGATTATGAATCATTCGATGCTGGTGGTCCTTTCGGTTGCCATGGTATCGCTGAACCTTGTGTTACCAACTACAGCTCCGTCCTTTGCGCTATCTACAACGCAATCGGTGTCTGGGTTGACCCGCAGATGGCTCAGATGTCAGCTGACCGTGTATTGAAGGCTCTTGGAAAGGCATAGGAGGAGGAATAAAAAATGAAAGATTTTGCTCACGTAAACGCAACAAGTTTTGATGAAGCAGCCGCCCTTCTTGCCAAGGACAACGCTGCAGTCATCGCTGGCGGTACTGATATCATCTATAGCATGAAAGGTATGAACACTCCTAACCTTCCTGATACCCTTGTCAACATCAAGACTATTGCTGATGCTGACTACATCAAGGAAGAAGGCGGTTTCATCAAGATTGGCGCTCTCGCCAAGCTCACTGCTATTGCTAAATCATCAGTCGTCAAATCCAAGGCTACTGCCCTGGCTGAAGCTGCTGAATTAGTCGCTTCTCCTGAACTTCGAAACATGGGTACCATCGGTGGCAACATCTGCCAGAAACCCCGATGTATCTACTATCGAAACGAATTCAATAACTTCCCTTGCGCTCGAAAGGTCAAGGGTGGTACCTGCTACGCCATCACTGGTGTACATCGATATCACTCCATCTTCGGTGGCGTCGGCGGTTGTATGGCCGTCTGCCCTTCCGACACTGCAGTCGCATTGGTTGCACTGAAGGCCAAGATCGTAACCACCAAGAAGACCTGGGAAGCCGCTGATTTCTTCAAGGTTCCTAACAAGGAATTTGGCACCGCTCGCGGTGAACAGATCAACGCACTTGATCTTGACGAAATCGTCAAAGAGATCCAGGTTCCCGTCACTTCTGCAAAGAGCACCTACAAGAAGTGGGCTTTCCGAAAAGCCATCGACTTCCCTCAGGTTTCCGTTGCAGTCGTTAAAGACGGCAATTCTGCAGAAATCGCCCTTGGCGGTGTCTACAATGAACCTAAGGCTTTCTCTGGTGTTAACTGTGCCGATCCTGCCAAGGCTGGCGATGAATGTCTTGCCAAGGCAACCGGTATGAACACTCCTCGTGCCGATGGCCAGGCTGATCGATACTCCAACACCTACAAAATCCAGATCGCCAAGGTCATGGTCAAGAGAGCAATCGGCTCCCTCTAACTCAAGTAATTAGGTAATCGATTATTTAGGGCCACCTGAGAAGGTGGCCCTTTTTTTATAAGAAACCTTTAAAAAACTTTATTACTCTAAAGTAATGTGTGATATAATAGACGCAAATTTGAGTCAGTCCATTTTTTGACAAATGGATTGATAAAAAACTTTTTGGCAAGCATTTGTTTTGTGGTGTTATCTAATGAATAGATGACGGGGTGGAGATGAAATGAACGCGAACCAACTGGCCTCCTTAGCCAAGATTAAAAGCAATCGTATCGCCAGAGCATACTACGATACCGCTATTGGATTGGCGAAGGAACAGGACATCAACGATGTTACTGTTCAGGTTATTTTATCTTTGACCGATACTTCCCGTCAGACTTTCTATAATTATTTTGCTAATAAGAACACCTTGTTCAACTATGTATTTGTCAAGGATGTGAATGATTCCATTTATGAATCCAATCCTTTGGAAGTCTTGACTCAGATTATCCCCGATGAACTGACAAAGCATTTTGAATATTATGCTGCTATCAGCAAGGGAACCGGTGCGGACTGTTTTTCTGAGTTCCTGACATTTTATCTTCAGGCGTATTACCAGAATATTTCCGAAAGAGTGTGGGATGAGACTGCCAACAATGGCATCGTCGACTCGACGATTGATGCCTATGCTGCGGTGTCATCAAAGCTTTTTATCAGGTGGCTGACAGATATCAAATACAGCAGCCAATATACAGCTAAAGATGTCGGTTGGCAGATTTATAAAGACATTCCGGCCAGTCTCTATCAGGCGTTCGATTCTCCGACGGTGGCTCCTACTGAAAAGATCGTGACCAATATCGTTAACCTTGGTATAGGTGTATTGGTCGGCAAAGACTTTTTGGACAAGATGTTTGAGGCTTTTATTGAGGAATATCCCAATATCAGGATCAATTTTGTTCGTTCCGGACATTACAGGTCGGTCAAGAGCCGTAGCGTCGGCCTTGAACTATCTTCATTTGAGTTTTCGGATACGAATTATGAGAAATATAAGCTTTGCGATCATGGGATTGTAATGTTGGTTCCTAAGGATAATCCTCTATCAAAGCTGACTCATGCAAAACTTGAGGCTTTCTACGATGAAAACATAGTTCTCAATAGTTATCGAGACAAGAAAATGCTGGTCAAGGCACTGCGCAATGAGAACTTACGGAACAGTTTCAGCGTCAATGAGATATCCAGTTCTTTGAATGATATTATTCTTGAGAACAACAGAGGCGTCGTCCTTAAATCTACACTTGATGATTATAAACCAAGCAAGAAGGTACAGGTCGTTGTTATCGATGATTTTAGGGATGGCAAGAACCCATTCCAAGCTGATTTGAATCTTTTTGTCCAGAAGGATTACGAATTATCAGATAATGAGCGAATCCTGGCTCGATTTCTTATGGAGTTCTCTAAGAATTATAACAAGGCTCAGTCTCGTTCTTTGGTCAACAGATTAAAGAGACGGCAGAAGCGTGATCAAAATGAAGAAAGCTGATTACGGTGGGATCGAGGACTTAAAATACGGCAGAATCGTCAAATATATTTGCGAAGCTGCCGTAGAACTGGCGTCAACTTATCCGGCTGAGGACATAACTATACAGATGATCACAGTAGAAGCCGAGATTTCAAAACAGACATTCTATAATCATTTCCCTGATAAATATGCATTGTTCAATTATATCTTTCTTCATGACATTGGCAGTGATCTTTCCCCTTACAGCCCCGAGGATCTGGTCACTCATGTGCTGCCGGAGATCTTCAGCCAAAAGATCAAGTTCTATCGCTCGATTGCTCATACCGATGCGCTGAATTGTTTCCAAAATTTTCTTTATACTTTTCTGCAGAATTATTATCTCGATGTTCTCCGTACATACTATGAAGAGAAGGATATCAGTAGGAAGATAAAGTTCGGAGCGGAAGTCTTTACTGAGATTACGACAACGGCGTTTATCAACTATCTGAAGGAATCTACAGAGTTAAAAACACGTTCAGTATTCGATATCGGTGATGAAATCTATTCTGCTGTTCCGTTATCGGTCTATTCGGCCTTTTCCAATTATAAAAGTATCAAAAAATGAGCTTTTGACAAGAATTTGATGCTACTTTAGACTAAACGACATTGGAGTTTAGTTATGAGTTGGTATTCTATTTTTGGTGCAGACATTGAAAAGTGGGTGACGTTAGGAATCTTCATCGTTACCTTTATCTTTATCCTTTATCGTAAATTCAACATTGCTGTGATAGCATTGATCTCTGCAGCGTTAGTGATCCTGCTGGGCATCATCAGTCCATGGTCGGCGGTCCTGGAAGGAATCAACTGGGATGTACTTGCCATTTATAGCGGTTATGCGATCCTGGCAATGTATCTTAGGGAGAGTCAGCTCCCGGCCTGGCTTGCCAATCAGGTAATGCTCAAATTCAAGAAAGAAAAGACAGCGCTTCTGTTGCTGTGTATGATCGCGATGGCGCTTTCGGTCATTATTGCCAATCCGGAAGTCGTCATCATTCTTGCTCCACTTGCTATCGAAATGGCCGATAAGATGAAAGGCAATCTTTATGTCTATCTCATCGCTTTGGCGATTTCTTCAAATGTCGTTACCACTGTTACGATGGTTGCCGATCCTCCTGCCATCCTTATGGCCGGATATACCGGTATGGAATTCTTTGATTTCTACTGGTTCCAGAACAAGATCAGTCTCGGCACGATCTCTGTCTTTGCCATCCTTATAGGTGTGTTAGTGCTCTTGTTCCAGTTCCGCAAGATGAATAATACTGCAGATCTTCCTGCAGTAAAGATCAAGGTCAACCCTCTTCCTTCGATCATTTTTATCGTCTCGGTTTTGCTCCTGGCATTCATCCCTTGGGCAAGTCTTGGTCCTTTCAATCACAGAGGTATCCTCGGCGTATGTCTCGGAATCCTGTGTCTGATACTGGGAGGCAAGGATAATGCTAAGGCGTGGCTGAAGGAATTCGATTGGAACTCGATTCTTTTCCTCATCGGCATCTTTACGTTGGTATTTGCAGTGAATCAGGTCGGTCTCTTGGAAGACTTTGCCAACCTTATCGCCAATTCTGGTATCACCAGTACAGCGGTCTATTTGGCGATCCTCATTTGGGTCTCTGTTGTTCTGTCTGCCTTTATCGACAATGTCCCTTATACCGTGATCATGCTGCCGGTATGCGATTTCCTTGCTTCATCATTGGGCGTCAATCCGTTCCCATTCTATTTCGGCATCCTCATCGGTACCGGTATGGGTGGCAACCTTACTCCCGTCGGTGCCACCGCCAATGTCTTGGCCTGCGGCATGCTGGAGAAGAGGGGATATAAGATAACGCTGGGAAACTACATAAAACTTGCTTGGCCGTTCACTTTTGCTATTGTTGCCACAGCTCATGTTTTATTGCAGATCATCTGGCTCTAAAACGCCCAAACAAGGCGGTTTGCGGCTTTTGGGGGCTATCCCTCGTCTTTTTCGATAAGACGTCTGAGTTCTTGAATTATCAAGAACAGCCCTTCGGTGTCCAATGAACAGTATTTCAGTAGTTCAGTGCGGATATGCGACCGCTCAGTTTCGGTCGTCAGGTCATCGAAGTAACATTTCATGAAGGCGGCCGGGGCGACCTCTCCTTTATTGATCTCCATATCCTGGTAGGATACTCCGGTCAATGCAGGCAGTACCTTTTTTAAAGACACGCTTCCGCATTGATCCGGGTGATAGTAGTGGAATGCTTTGAAAGGCAAAAACAGGTCTTTGATCCTGCTTATGACCGCTTCGATCCATTCTTTGTTCTCTGGGAAATCGGTGGCGGCTTCTTTGAGACGCCCCTTTTCGAACTCATCGTAGTAGACCAATATGGTTCCTTCTGTTCCGATATCTGATTTCAGTTGTTTCAGAAGTGCCGGACGCGGGTCGGTTGGTCCGTCATGGAGGAATTCGTAATGATGCAATTCATCATTTTCGTGGTATTTGACATGTAATGAGTACTGGAACGGAACGGACTGATAGGGGCGGCTGTTGGAATATAGTGGTACGGCGCCCTGGACCGTTTCGAAGTCCAGTGCATACAGAGGATATGTTAGTCCGTCCAAGAATGATTTGATGTTTTCCTTATCGATGAACGCTTTGTTCGTTATGATACAGTCTCGCTGGATCTGCTGTTTGGCGGGCAGTTCAAAACTGTCAGGGATATCTTTGATGGCGGTTATTCCTTTATTGAGGAGTGCGATCCCGTTGTTTTCGCTGTCGAACACCAATGATGTGACATTGTTCTTGGGAAGGTTTCCTGTACATACTTCCAGCATCTCGCAGTAGCGGTTTCCTTTGCAGAGCGGATGGATCTTTGTCTGCGGACAGATGTTACGGTCCATGATATCCAGCATCGATGAGACCTGACGTGGTATCTCTGGGAGAAGTGCTTCGACTTTTTCATCGACATTTTCTATTTTGAACAGCTGGCGGATATCCAGTGTTCCGTCGAAGACGTAATGGTTATTGATGACGATCAGTGAACAACTCTTTATGTTCAGACCGGCTTTTTCGAAGACATATTTTTGGAAAGAGATATCATTCAGATGCTCTTCCTTAACAGCAGTGGAACTCTTGACTTCATAAAGGTTCCATGCACCTTCTTCTGTAGGTTCAAGGATATCGGCGCGGGCATAGATCCTGTCGCTTAGGAAAGAAGCTTCAAAGAGAGGAATGCCCAGCGACATGAAGGTCTGGGAGTCCCGCAGGTTGGCCGAGAAGTTATCGATCCTGATAGCGCGGCCTTTGGGGAATAGTTGCTGAGCAAGGATGCCGATGTCGGTTCCCTGTGTAAGATAAAACTGTGTGAGCTGAGTCGGTTCTGGGATTGTTTTAGGCGCATGACAATAAGTCCACAGCAATTTGGGACATCTAAGTCCGCAGATATAACGTGATTTAGTCAGCAGCGATTTCAAATATGATTACTTCTTTCCGTACAGCTTGGCCATCTTCTGGGCTTTCTGGGAGATGGTGTCTCGTAATGATTTGGGCTCGAGGACTTCAACGTGCTCTCCCCATTGCATGATCCAGTTGATGACCTCATCTGTGATGCCGACATTGAAGTTTACGATGGCATGGGTCTTATCTTTTTCAATTTTCTGGCTCTTGTGCCAAACGGTCTCAGTGATGAAAGGAATCACCTCTTTATCGATTCGTATACGGACATTTTCAGGATCTTTGGGTATGATGCCCCATGCTGAACTTAGGTATGAATCAGCGTCGAAGGAGTCGGGAATGATATAAGAATCCTTTTGTAGAGAGACTGATTCGATACGCTCGATCTTAAAGACGCGAATGTCTTTTGCTGTATGGCAATATGCAATAACATATGTGGTGCGGTTGCTGGGCTGCATGAAATAGATGTCAATGATTCTCTTCTTGGCAGCAGTATCGTTGCTGCCTCGGTATGTTATCTCTACTGACTTGCCGTCGATCCATGCCTGTGCCAGCTGTTCGATCTTATGCTGTAGTACAGTATCCTGTGACATGCTTAAAGTGAGTGTGAGGGTCTTGTCGACCTCTTTTTTGATGGTCGGAGGAAGAGCAGAGGAGAGCTGATAGAAAAGGGACGAAAGCTCTGAATCCTTCCGGTTTGCTGAATTGACGAGGATACGGCATGCCAGGAAGATATAAAGAGCCTGGATCGTGCGCAGGTTCAAAGGAGGCAGGTAGCGGGACATGACGACGCCGCAGCGGTCGTCATCAAACCAAACGGGGAAAACGTTGTTCTTCTCGACTTCTTCCAGCCATCGTTTGATCGTTTTGGTGCTGACTTCTTGTTTGCGTGCCAGCTCGGCAATGGTCATACCGTTCTCGCCGGCATGATAAAGCGTGACTTGCAGACTTTCCAGTTTATAGAACTTATCTTTGATATTGAGGTCCTCTTTAGTGCCTTTTTCTGCCATATGGCACCTCCCCATCATTAGCTTGCGATAATTTTCTCATATGCAATATACCCGTATCAATCAATTATTCGTTCTTTGATATAATCAACAAAGCATGATTACTCTTCAGAACATTTCCAAATCATACGGTGTCAGGACACTTTTTTCTGATGTCACTTTTACCATTGCTGATGGTGACCGTATCGCATTGTTAGGCCCTAACGGTATCGGTAAATCAACGCTCCTAGAGGTCATCGCCGGAGAAGCATCCTATGACAGCGGCAAGATCGTCATGACTAAGGATACTTCCATCGGCTATCTCCGCCAGGAGATCGACATCTCTTCGAATGCCCCGCTGCTGGATGAGGTCACGTCTTCTGTCGACCGAATAAACCAGATAAAAAAACGTATAGATGCTTTGACTGAGGCTTTGGAGGATCCGGCAAGGACTGCTGAACACGATGAACTTCTCCGTGAACTTGGAGTGCAGCAGCATCGCTACGAGAACCTGGGGGCATATGATATCGATTTTGAAGCAAAAAAGATTCTCTCGGGATTAGGCTTCAGCGAGAGCGATCATACAAGGCCTATCTCTGAATTCAGCGGAGGATGGGCCATGAGAGTGGAACTGGCCAAGATCCTTTTGCTGAGACCAGATGTGCTGCTGCTTGATGAACCTACCAACCATCTGGATGTAGAAACGCAGATCTGGTTTGAGAAGTATCTCACTTCTTATGAAGG